>CAZSPH010000030.1:0-22964 GCA_964608715.1 uncultured Gemmatimonadaceae bacterium
CCGATGCATGCCAACTACTTCATCAACACCGGTGGAGCGACTGCCGCAGATGTCACCGCGCTGATGCGTGAGGCGCGCTCGCGGGTGATGGACGGCTGGGGCGTGCTGCTGGAGCCAGAGGTGAAGGTGGTGGGGGTTGTGGGGCTGGCCGGGTCTGCCTAGTGCCTCCCTTGTGCGATTGCGCTCGACTAGCTACCTATCGTTGGTCGGGGCCTCAGTCCAGGCGTAACCGACATCTTGATCAGGAGGGAGCATGGATTCGATCCGATCGGTGGTGATGTGGTGAGGCTGCTTGGTCTGGCTGGGGGGATGGTTCTCCTGGCTTTGGGGGCCTGTGGTGATCGGCGAGGTGGCAGTGTTGGTCCGTCGGAAGGTGAGATATCAATCGAACCAGTGGGTGGGGTGAGGTTGGTTGCTCTCGAGCTGGACTGGCCTCAGCGGATGGCCAGTTCGGGGCGTGGTAGCTACTACATGGCTACTCGCTCGACTGACGGAATGATCGTCGAGGTGGATTCGGTATCAGGGGAGGTCATTCGGACCATCGGTGGTATTGGGGATGGGCCTGGTGAGTATCGTAGTGTTGGCCTGCTGCTGCATAGAGCAGGCAACTTGCTCGTGCAGAACCCACAGGACGGACGGTTCTTCGTCTATGGTCCTGATGGGTCGTTCTCGCGGTGGTTTACCACGGATGTACCTGTCCAGATGGGTGACGGCCTTGTGCTGCGTGGTGATACCATGGTTCTCGCGGAGCCAATATCAAACCGGGATGCCTTCGGACTGCCGATGCACCTTGTTACCCGGGATGGTATCCGAGTCAGGTCGTTCGGATCGGATGACCGAACGGTGGACCCGCAGTTCATCACTCCCCAGTTGCGGTTGCTGGCACCGAATAGTGACAGCTCCTTCTGGGTGGGACGAAGAGATCGATACCGGATCGAGTTGTGGAACACTGCAGGTGTGATGGAACGAGCGCTAGAGCCGGAGAGGGAGTGGTTTCCCCGGATGGTCGCCGATCCTGGCGACCCGGCCATCGTGAGACCCACTACCCAGATGCTCGGTATAAGTCGGGATGTTCACGGGCATCTGCTGGTGCTGATAATCCGTGCCCCGGAAGATTGGAAGGCCGTCAAGCCAGTCGATGGGCAGAGTGATCCTCCCGAATGGATCACCCGGTACGAGTTGGTGGTAGAGGTACTCGATGAAGAGACAGGTGTACTCATGTCTTCAGGTACCAGGCAGGCAATGAGGACTTCCGGGAGGTTCTTGGGCAATGGTCTGCTCCAGGGCTACGGAGACGCAGGTGACGGGGCGAGCTACCCTAGTCTCTGGCGCATTCAACACGTGTATCAATAACTCTGGGAGGAAGATACGACGCTCAAGTGGTTTTTCGCGTTCGCGATGGTGCTGGCACCCACTGCCGCTTCGTCCAGTTCCGCGTCTGTTGGAGCGGTGGCCGTCGAGGCAGCATTCGAACCCGAGAACAATTGCCGTCAGTGCGTGGCAATCTACGAAGCTGGCGTCCATCACAAGCATGTTGCTGAACTCTGCCACTTCCTCCAGAACAACTGCTGGAGCTGCGAGGGTGACACCTGCCATTGGGGAACTTGGGTCGCGGGGGCGTGTTCAGGCCACGGTCACGTGCTCTGTGGAGTAGACACCGAACAGATGCTCAGTCTCCGAAAGGCAGTGGGGGAGAACGCTGGCGGGCACCAACTCTGGGAGGTGATGGAAGCGACTCCGGAGCAGGTAGTACTCGACGAGAGCGGCTACGTTCTGGTCCTGGACTGCAACGGCGCAGTCGCAGCGGCATTCCCCGTTCCGGCCACCGCCTTGGCGTATGTGGAACGGAGTGCTGGAATCTCGGGTTGATGCGTGTTTCCGGCGGCTTGGCGCCCGCCCGCTACGGAGTCGTAGCTCTCTGTGGCAGGGCGGGTAGCTTCGGCGCTGGTGACTCTGCCCTCGGGCGCAACGGGAATCTGATCCAGCGATCCAACCGACTGGTCAATGCAGAGTTGATGGCGCGCCGTACTTCTTCGCCTCCTCCGGCCTGCCCAGCGCTTCGTAGGTTGCAACCAGGTCCTCGCGCGCGCTGACCAGCCAGCTCACGCCCGGGTCGGTCTGCGATGAAACGGTGGCGTATCCGGCCAGCAGGACCGGCTCGGCGTCACGCCACTTCCGCTGGCTCACCAACGCACGGCCCAGCTTGATCTGTGCTATGCCGGTATTGAGATGGTCCGCTGACAGCGTCCTGGTGAACAGCGCTACCACGTTCCGGAACTCCCGTTCGGCCCGAGGATAGTTCCCCTCGTTGAGGGCCACCCCGGCAAGGTTCGATTCGGCTATGCCGACGAGATAGTGCTCGGGTCCCAGAATATCGAGATAAATCGAGCGCATCCTCCCGTAGAGTGACTCTGCCTTTCTGAACTCCTTGCGCGTCACCGCGACGGTGCCCTGTTCGTTGAGAGCCGATGCCACCCGGGGGTGCACCGGACCGTAGACCCGCTCCTGCACCGCAACCGCAGTCGCGAGAATCGAATCAGCCTCCGGCAGCCGCTCCTGGCGGATCAGTGCCCGCGCGAGCATGGTCAGATTCGAGGCGGTTCGCGGATGATCGGCACCGTACCACCCGGTGGTGATCACAAGTGCCCGGCGGTAGAGGGTTTCCGCGTCGAGATACTTCCCGAGTTCGAACTGCACTGCACCGAGATTGATCAGGTCGTCGGCCACCAGTGGGTGATCGGATCCATGCTCCCGTTCGGTAATGACCAGTGAACGCCGGCTCAGCGAATCGGCAGCGGCGAAGTCGCCGGCGTAGAAGTGGCTGTTCGACAGCTCGTTCAGAGCCATGGCCATGTCCCTGGGCCCGGCTCCGGAGAGTTCCAGCAGTGTGACTGCACGCTCCAACTCGCGAATCGATTCATCGTAGCCGCCCGCAGCCTGGAGCGAGGCGCCGACGATCAGGTGAGCATGAGCAACTGTGATACTGCCGGGAGTGCCTTCCGATATTACCGATCTCGCGATGGTGGCTGCGGCGTCGTGATCGGCCTGCTCGATGCGGAGTCGGGCCATTGCCAGCATGCTGGCATGGCGATCGGGATCGCCGGCCGGCAGCAGTGCTTCGCGACCTGTCAGAGCCAGCGAGAGCATCGAGTCGGCGTGATCGAGCTGGCCGAGCTTGAGATAGATGTCACCCAGGGTGGCGTACATGTCTGCCTGGACGGCCGGCTCCTCGTTCAGCAGCGCCGCCTCCTGGCGACCGCGATCGAGAAGAGTCACCACCCGCAGGGAATCAGCCGGTCCGAGAAGTTCGTTGCCGCCGGAGAAGAGTTCGAGGGTGAACTGCTGGATCCGCTCCGCCCTGGAACCGGCGGCCACCGCCTCCCGGCGTGCCGCAGCGAGATTGACGGTGTACCAGATCGTCAGGATCACAGCGGCCAGGGTCGTGACTGCAGCCGCTGCAACCGCGCGCCGATTCCGGCGGACGAACTTGGCCGTGCGGTAAGGCAGATCGTCGGGTCGGGCGGCGATCGGGCGCCCCTTCAGCAGAGACTCGAGATCTTCTGCAAATGCCTCCGCCGAACCGTAGCGCCGATCGGGGTCGGGGTGGAGGGCCTTCATCACGGCGACGTCGAGGTCGGCCCACTCCGAGCGGGAGACGTTGCCGAGTGAAGGGGCACTGGCGCCGGAGGCGCGATGCCGGATCGATGGTCGTTCAACCGGCAGTCCGGTGGCGAGTGCCTGACCGGCGGGGTCGGTTCCTCCGAGGTGGCCATAAGGTGCGGTACCGGTCAGCAACTGATAGAGCACGGCACCGAGGGCGTAGACGTCGGTGAATGCGCCTGCCGGATCGCCGCTCCGCTGTTCGGGAGCGGCGTAGGCCGGCGTCATCAGTCGGAGGCCGGTGACGGTACCGTCCTCCCGCTCCCACGAGGCTTCGATCTGTTTGGCTATTCCGAAATCGACCAGCTTGAGACTGCCGTGTCGGTCGACGAGGATGTTCGACGGTTTGAGATCGCGGTGGATGATGGCCCGCTGATGGGCGTGATGGGCCGCCGCTGCCGCTGCGATGATCAACCGCAGCCGGTCAGCCAGCGACAGCGATCCGGCTCCGGCGTATGATGTGATCGGCAGCCCGCCCTCGACGTACTCCATTGCGAACCACGGCGTGCCATCGGCGAGTACGTCGGCGTCCAGGAAACGGGCGATTCCGGGATGATTGAGGCGCGCAAGCAGGCGCTCCTCGTCAGAGAATCGTGCCCGTCTGGCCGGAGAAAGCCAGGCATCACGCAATACCTTGACCGCCGCTCTGCTGTCGGGATTGCTCCGTTCGGCGAGATAGACCGCCCCCATCCCTCCTTCGCCCAGCAATGAGACGATACGGTACGGCCCGAACTCCCGGTCGGCGAGATCGAGCGGATCGCTGGTCAGCAGCACATGGATGCTGTCGTCGAGACTTCGGTCGAGCAGCAGGTCGGAGGCCTGATCGGCGGTGAAGAGATTGTGGAGTTCCTCGATCAGGTCCGGGTCGTCGGGGAGGGTCGCCAGCCAGCTTTTCTGGCGCTCCCGATCGAGTGTCACTCCCTCATGAAAGAGTTCGGCAATCCGGGCTGCCCGGCTCGACGGGTCGGTCATCCGGCGATCTCGCGCGCCAGCCAGGCCCGCGCCAGTCGCCAGTCGCGCAGCGCGGTGGCCTCGGATATTTCCAGTGATTCAGCCACTTCGCTCACCTCCATGCCACCGAAGAAGCGACGTTCCACCACCGCAGCGGGACGGGGGTGGATCGCGGCCAGCCGGGTCAGGGCAGCATCGATTTCCAGCAGTGCAGTTGCCGTGGCATCGGTGTCGACCGGAATCGGGCTGGAATCATCCAGGCTCATCGCAATGACGCCGCCGCCGCGCCTGGCAGCCCGCCGCCGCCTGGCAGCCTCGATCAGTACCTGGCGCATCGCTCTGGCGGCGATCCGGCGAAAATGAAGGGGGGAGGTATTGGCGAGGGTCGGCGATCGCCGGAGCTTGAGCCATGCCTCGTTGACCAGAGTGCTTGGGCTTTGGGTAGCTCCGGGGTAGTCTACCTTCACCCGGGCAGCGGTCCGCCGCAGTTCCTCGTACGCCAGCGAGAAGATCTCGTCGAAGTCAGTGGTAGTCGTCGAGTGAGTCGCCATGACGGGTGGCGGAGTGATCCTGCGCAAGAGGAAGAGAGGGAGTGCGCCGATCGGCGAACTCCGGTGAACGAAGGCTACATCCAGGCGAGGGAACCGTGCAAGGATTCGCGAGAAACAGGAGGGCGGCGATAGTCGCCCTGATGCTGGTTGCGTGCGGAGGCGACAGTGGACCATCGGGTCCGGGCGGCGGAGGAGGAGGAGGGGGCAACCTCCTGCAGGCCAGGATCGATGGCGCGCTCTGGACGGCGACACCGGCACTGATCCAGGCCAGCTCGAACACTTCCCAGCTGGTGGGGAGCCTCCTCTTCATGGGATCAACGCAGACCGCACCGGCCCGCACGCTGTCGATCCACCTGGGCCGGATCAGTGTTCCAGGCACCTATCCGCTGGGTGTCAATACCGGTACTCATGCAGGCGGGACGCTGACGATGTCCGTAGGGAGCGAGTCGTGGTGGACGCCTCTCAACGGTAACGCCGGGCAGATCACCATATCCTCGATTGCCAACGGCCGGGTCCGGGGCACTTTCCGGGCGCGGTTGCAGCGACTGGGTGGCAGCGGAAACACCACCGCCATCGAAGTGACCGACGGCGAGTTCGATGTACCGATCAATCCCGGCTATGCGGTACCTCCGGTAGACGACCGGGGGTCCACTGCCACCGGCACAGTGGGAGGGCAGCAGTGGTACGCCGCTACTGTCGTCGGCGGAGGCGGTGGCAGTTCGACAGTTGCGATTTCTGCCTCGAACGACGACTACCTGATCGCGATCGCCCTGGCACCGCCGGAGACAGGCACTGCGCCTCTGTCACAGGCACAGCTTCCGGTGCGCACCGTTACCGTGGTAAAGGCGCCAGGCGGGGAAGGCTGGGGAACCATGCCGGGGGCCTCCGGTACGGTCACCCTCAGCTCGGTCACAGCAACAAGGGTCCAGGGAACCCTCGATGTTACGCTGCCTGCCACTGGTGGCGGGACACCAATCACGCTGAATCTGACGTTCGACGTCCGTACGGTGCCGTAGCGGAGCTGATGACGGGGAGGTGGGTATCTTTCAGTATCCGGTTGCGGATCGTTCCATGCCGGTGATCCCCCTCCCCCTCATGGAGTCGCGATGGCAGACTTTTTCGTCCACGAATCGAGCTACGCAGATGACGGTGCCACCATCGGCACCGGGACGAAGATCTGGCACTTCTCCCACATCATGCCCGGCGCGGTGATCGGCGAGCGATGCAATCTCGGCCAGAACGTCGTGGTCATGGGTGGCACCAGAATCGGCAACAACGTCAAGATCCAGAACAACGTCTCGATCTACGAGGGCGTCGAACTGGATGACGACGTATTCTGTGGTCCGAGCTGCGTCTTCACCAACGTGATCAACCCCCGCTCACATGTCTCCCGTCGCCACGAGTACCGCAGGACTCTGGTGGGTCGTGGAGCAACCATCGGTGCCAACGCCACCATCGTCTGCGGCGTGACGCTCGGCCGGTATGCCTTCGTCGGGGCAGGGGCGGTGGTCACCAGCGACGTACCTGACAATGCTCTGATGGTGGGTGTGCCGGCCCGCCGGGTCGGCTGGGTCTGCCAGTGCGGCGAGCGGCTGCAACTGGCTGCCGGGGAAGCCACTTGCAGCGCCTGCGGCGATTCCTGGCGCGAGGAAACGGGAGCCCTGGTTCCGGCCGGCGAGGTGGGTGGCGGTGCCTCCTGAGGGTGCGACCCGCTGAAGTCGGGTTGCCGCGCCATCAGGAGCGCAGCCGGTAGCCGGTCTTGCGGACGGTGATGATGTGCCGCGGCGCCCCAGGGTCGGTCTCGAGTTTGCGGCGGAGTTCCAGGATGTGAACGTCTACGGTGCGTGAGACGACGCTGGGGTCGTACTGCCAGACCTCGTCCAGCAGTTCCGCCCGGGTTGCAACTCGTCCCTCGCGACCGAGCAGAGCTACCAGAAGGTCATACTCCTTGGGACGGAGTGCTACAGCCTGACCGTGCCTGGTCACGGTTCGAGTATCCCCGTCCACTTCCATTTCTCCGAACTTCCATTGCCTGGCCGTGGGATGCTCCTCCGCCGGAATCGCATGGCGGCGGAGCATCGCAGCCACGCGGGCCAGCAGTTCCGGCAGCGAGAACGGTTTCACTACATAGTCGTCGGCACCGTGGCGGAAACCGCGCAACCGGTCTGATTCGGAGCCGCGTGCCGAAAGGAAGAGCACCGGAAAGTCATGTCCCTCACCTCTGAGTATCCGAAGTACTTCGATCCCGTCCATCCTGGGAAGCATCACGTCGAGGATCACCAGATCGGGTCGCCAGTGACGTGCCTCGGTCAGCCCCTTCTCGCCGGTTCCGGCTACTCTGACTTCGTGGCCGTCGTGAGCGAGGTTGAGCCGCAGTCCTTCTGCCAGCGTCTCGTTGTCCTCGATCACCAGAATGCGTCGGGTCATTCCGCCCCTCCCGTGGCCAGTCGTATCTCCATCCGCGCACCCGCAGCCCCTTCACCCACCACTGCGTCGCCGCCATGCATCCTTGCCAGGTGACGGACCACAGCGAGACCGAGGCCGCTGCCGCCATTCCTGCCGCGCGAGTACGGTGCCCAGACGCGGTCCCGTTCGGATACCGGGATGCCGGGTCCCTCGTCCTCGACGATCAGGAGTATCGAGGGACCCTGATTGTCGATCACCATCCGGATCTTCTGGTCATCGGGGCCGAGCCTGATGGCATTGTCCAGCAGATTCACCAGAATCCTCCGCATCGCGCTGCCATCGATTTCGGCATGGCCACCGCCGACATGGTCCACATCAACCCGCATCCGGCGTGAAGCCAGCCGTGGGGTGAAGGCATCGATCGCTTCGGCCGACAACCGACGGAGATCTTCGCGACCGGTTTCGATCCTCTCCTCCGCCCGGGACATCCGGGCCAGTGACAGCACGTTCTCTACCATGTCACCTAGCCGCCTGGTCTCGCGTGTGATCGTCTCGAGTGCGGCACGGCGACTGGCCGGGTCCGTGGCCCGCTCGTGCAGCAGCGTCTCGGCGTAGAGATGGATGTTGGCAAGTGGCGTGCGGAGCTCATGCGATACGGCTGAGGTGAACTCCTGGCGCAGACGCGCCAGGGCCAGCACCCGCCACACCATCCACGCCACCCCCGCCGTAAGGGCAAGTGCCAGAGCGATGAACGCGGCCACCCATGTTCCGGGAGCAGCCGGATAGCCGCCCGGCATCAGGTATACCGCAGCCTCCGGACCGAGTGTCACCATCACGGCAGCGGGGAAGGAAGTGCCCCCGGCAGCGGCGGAGCCGGACCAGCCGCCCTCGATCGGCTCACCGAATTCGAGCAGCGGGGCCGAGTCGAGAGTTACCGTCGTCCGAAACAGCCGGTTGATGGTCGAAGCTGCCAGGGTTGAATCGGCCGGCCCGGCCAGCATCCCGGCCGTCCGGCGCGGCAGCGGCGCCAGCACCTTGTCAGCGAACTCGGTATTGCTCACTTCGAACCCCACCCAGCCGGTGCCATTGCGCCGTGGTTCCAGAAAGGCCAGTGACTGATCGCCGGGGCGATCGATCGCGATGAGCAGATAGCTCGTGCCGTCAGGAACGATGCTGTCGGTGCGATCCTTCAATACTGCGAGGAGGGCTTCGTCGATCGCGCCGTCCGAAGAGAGTGGCAGCCAGCGGTTGCCGGTACGCTGGAAGAACTGCCTGGGGTTCGGAGCAGGGTTGTCGGGACTGGCCATCCGTCGGACCGCTTCATCCAGCATCGAGGCGGTGGTGTGCCGGCGGGGCGATCTTGCCACCTCCTGGGCCACTTCGAGCATCGCCCGGGCAGCGAACCAGGTCTGGTTCTGATAGCTGTTGCGATAGCTGATCGCGATATACGCTGCGTGGTCCCTGAGCGTCTCGTCGGCAGTGGTGCGATGGTGTTCCATCGACAGCCACAGGGCGCGACCACCAATTGCGATCATCAGGAGAACGGCCGCAAAGGCCAGCACCACCAGCGCCTCGACGGTTGTCATCGCGGGAGCGAGGGGCCAGCGATTCCTGGGAGTACCGGGCATCGTCATTCCGAAAGCTATCGGTCGCGGAGATTCCGGGAGAGGACGATCCACCCGGCCACCTGCATCCGCTTGGTCCGGCTGCCGGCGACCGGGCGATCGCGCATCCATCTGTGGGCTGCACCAGGCCCACACCCAACCATACCCTCGCAGGCTGTTCCCGGTGTCAGAGAATGGTATGGCCATCCTTGGGGATGTCGCTGCCGCGCCTGCCAGGCGTCACCTGCGCATTTGGCGAGGGGAGACCGGCCCGCTAATTTCCCGGAGGTGGTTGCAGCAGTGTGGTTTACCCCCTCGGTGGAGTGTCACGGCATGAGTGTGCCGATGCTGGATCTCAAGGCGCAGCACGAGTCGATCAAGGACCAGCTCATGGAGCGGGTCCTCGATGTCATAGACAGGCAGCAGTTCATCATGGGGCCGGAAATCGCAGAGCTGGAGCGGGGTGTCGCTGCCATCTGCGGAGTCGCCGACGCGATCGGCTGCGCCTCCGGCACCGACGCCTTGCTGCTGCCTCTCCGGGCACTGGGGCTCACCCGGGAAGACGAGGTGATCACCACCGCGTTCACCTTCTTCGCCACGGCCGGGGCGATACACAACGCCGGCGGCACGCCGGTCTTCGTCGACATCGAGCCCGACACCTTCAACATTGATCCCGCCGCGATCGAGGCGGCAATAACGCCGCGCACCCGGGCGATCGTGGTGGTCCACCTCTACGGTCAGATGGCGGCGATGGAGCGGATCATGCCGATCGCCGAACGTCACGGCCTCGCCGTGATCGAGGACGCCTGCCAGGCGATCGGGGCAAGGCGGATGATGGCGGGAGAGTGGCGGGGCGCCGGAGCTGTAGGAACAGCGGGCGCCTTTTCCTTCTTCCCCAGCAAGAATCTCGGCGGCTGGGGCGACGGCGGCATGATGGTCACCCGCGACCCGGAGCTGGCCGTGAGGCTCCGGAAACTGCGGGTGCATGGCGGTGCCAAGCAGTACCACCACGAAGAGGTCGGCTACAACTCGCGACTCGATTCGCTTCAGGCCGCAGTACTGCTGGCCAAATTGCCGCACCTGGCGGACTGGAGCGAGGGGCGACGGGGGCGGGCACTCAGGTATACCGCGGCGTTCAGCGGCGGCCCGGTCACTCCTCCGGCAGTAGATCCGTCCAACGAGCACATCTTTCATCAGTACACCATCCGCACCGCCCGGCGTGATGAACTGCGGCAGTACCTCCAGGGACGCGGCATAGGATCCATGGTGTACTATCCGGTGGCTCTTCACCTCCAGCCCTGCTTCTCCCATCTGGGCCACGGGATGGGCTCACTGCCGGTAACCGAGGCGGCCATGCCGGAAGTGCTCTCGCTGCCGATCTACCCTGAACTGACCGATGCCCAGCAGGACGAGGTGATCGAGGCGGTGAAGGCATTCCACGGATGAGCCGGGCCAGAATCGGAGTGATAGGTGCCGGCGCGTGGGGAAAGAACCACGTCCGGACCCTGGCCGGGATGGCTGGCGTGGAGCTGGCCGGCGTCTGCGACGCCTCTCAGGCGATCCGTGACCGGACTGCGGCGCAGTATCCGGGCGTGCCCGTGATGGCGGATCCTGCTGCACTGCTCGAAGCAGTGGACGGAGTGGTGATCGCCTCTTCGGCCCCTACTCACGCCGACCTGGCGATGAGGGCGATCGCGGCCGGGGTCCCGGCCCTGGTGGAAAAGCCCTTCGCACTGAGCGTACGTGACGCCGAGGCCATGGCAGAGGCGGCCGAGAAGGCGGGCGTGCCGCTGCTGGTGGGACACCTGCTGGTGCACCATCCGGTGGTCGATGCTCTCCATTCGATGCTGCGGGATGGCTCGCTCGGCGACCCATACTACATCTACTCCCAGCGGGTCAATCTCGGGCAGGTCCGCCCCGACGAAAACGCCCTCTGGTCGCTCGGGCCGCACGACGTGTCGATTGCCCTGCACCTTCTGGGAGAGTCTCCGGTAAGGGTTGTGGCCCACGGCCATTCATATCTGCAGCCGGGGGTCGAGGACGTGGTCTTCCTGGTGATGGAGTTTGCCAGCGGGGTGATCGCCCATGCCCAGCTTTCCTGGCTCGATCCTCACAAGGAACGCCGGGTGACCGTGGTGGGATCGCGACAGATGGCCGTATTCGACGACATGGCCCCCCGGGAACGGCTCCGGATCTACGACAAGGGGGTCGATCGCCCCGAACACTTCGTATCCGCAGTGGAATCGCTCAAGTTGCGGGACGGCGAGATCCGGTCTCCGGCCATCCGGGGCGGTGAGCCCCTCGGGATCGAGCTGGCCCACTTCGTGCGCGTGGTCCAGGGTGGAGCCGTGGAGCGGACCGGTGCGGCCGACGGAGTGGCAGTGGTCCGGGTGCTGGAAGCGGCCAGTCGTTCGCTTGCCGCGGGCGGGATACCTGTAAAAGTGGAGACCGGTGCATGACACTGGCAACTGAACTGATCGAACGGGCAGCGAAGCGCGACATCACTTTCGGGATCGTGGGGCTGGGCTACGTCGGTCTGCCGCTGGCGATCGAACTCGGCCGGGCCGGGTTCCGGGTCCTGGGATACGACATCTCGTCCCGGGTGACCGAGGGCCTGAATGCCGGCAAGTCCCACATCAAGGACATCACCGATCACGAGGTGGCAGAACTGCGGAAGGACGGCATGTTCGAGGCTACCACCGATGCCTCGCGTCTCGCCGAGGCGGATGCGATCTCGATCTGCGTCCCGACTCCGCTCTCCAAGTACAAGGACCCCGACGTCTCGTTCATCGTCGCCGCGACCGAGTCGGTCAAGGCTTCGCTGCGCAGTGGCCAGGTGATCATCCTGGAGAGCACCACCTATCCCGGAACCACCCGCGAGATCATGCTGCCGGCCCTGGAGAGCACCGGGCTCAAGGTCGGCGAGGATTTCTTCCTCGCCTTCTCACCTGAGCGGGTCGACCCGGGCAATGTGAAGTACGGAACCAAGAACACGCCCAAGGTCGTGGGCGGCATCACCGCCGACTGCCGCAAGGTCGCCTGCGCGATGTACCAGCCGGCTATCGATACGCTGGTGCCGGTCACGACCACCGAGGCGGCCGAACTGGTGAAGCTGCTGGAGAACACCTTCCGGAGCGTCAACATCGGTCTGGTCAACGAGATGGCGATCGTCTGCGACAAGCTCGGCGTCGACGTCTGGGAAGTGATCGAGGCGGCGGCGACCAAGCCGTTCGGCTTCATGAAGTTCACGCCCGGACCGGGACTCGGTGGCCACTGCATTCCGATCGATCCGCACTACCTCGCCTGGAAGATGCGCGGCCTCAACTACAAGACCCGCTTCATCGATCTTGCCGGCGAACTGAACAGCGAGATGCCGCTGTTCTGGGTGCGCAAGCTGATGGAGGAGCTGAACGGTCACAGCAAGGCAATCAACGGTGCCAAGGTTCTGGTGCTCGGGGTGGCCTACAAGAAGGACATCGACGACCTCCGGGAATCGCCGGCACTGGATATCCTGGGTCTGCTGCATCAGTACGGTGCGGACGTCAGCTACCACGATCCCTACGTGCGGAGCTTCTCCGAGGCCGGCCGCGACTACGAATCGGTCGAACTGACTCCTGCGGCAGTCCGGGCAGCCGATGCCATTCTGATTGTCACCGACCACACCTCGATCGACTGGCACATGGTCGCCCGCGAGGCGAAGCTGGCTGTCGACACCAGAAGGGTTCTGCCGAGAGAGATTGAATGAACGTTGCGGTGATCGGCACCGGATACGTCGGCCTGGTTGCCGGCGCCTGTCTGGCGGAAACCGGTAACAGGGTCGTCTGCGTCGATCGTGACGTCGACAAGCTTGCGATGCTCCGATCCGGCAGAATCCCGATCTACGAGCCCGGGCTCGACGAACTTGTTGAACGGAACCTCACGGCGGCGAGGCTTTCCTTCACCAGTGACACGGCGTCGGCAGTGGCCGACGCCGCGGTCGTTTTCATCGCGGTCGGTACTCCCCCGGGCGAGGACGGCTCCGCCGACCTTGCCCAGGTTCTGGGAGTCGCACGGGAGATCGGTGCTCATCTCCGCGATTTCGCCGTAGTAGTCACCAAGTCCACCGTTCCGGTGGGTACGGCCGATCAGGTCCGGCGGGCCATCCGGGAGGTCGCACCGGAAGCGGATTTCGCGGTGGCCTCGAATCCGGAATTCCTCAAGGAAGGAGCCGCGGTAGAGGACTTCATGAAGCCCGACCGGGTGGTTCTGGGAACCGATGATGTCCGGGCCGAGGATCTGCTGCGCGAGCTGTACTCGCCGTTCGTGCGTTCGGGAGCGCCGATCCTCTTCATGGATGTTCCGTCGGCCGAGGTGACCAAGTACGCCGCCAACGCGATGCTTGCGACCAGGATCTCGTTCATGAATCAGATTGCCGATCTATGTGACAGGGTCGGTGCAGACGTCTCGCTGGTCCGGCAGGGAATCGGCAGTGACCGGAGGATCGGCAACGCCTTTCTCTATCCCGGTCCGGGCTACGGCGGTTCATGCTTCCCCAAGGATGTGAGGGCGCTGGTACACACCGCCCGCTCGGTGGGAATGGAACCGGAGCTGTTCGATGCGGTGGAGTCGGTCAACCGGCGACAGCAGCAGCTTCTCTTCGGCAGGGTGAGCGAGATGCTGGGCAATCTTTCCGGTGCCGTGGTCGGCGTATGGGGGCTTGCCTTCAAGGCGCAGACCGACGACATGAGGGAGAGTCCTGCGATTCCCCTCATCGATTCGCTGATCGCCGCCGGTGTGCAGGTGAGGGCGCACGATCCCGCCGCAATGGCGACAGCCCGGGCCCGCTGGGGCAGTGCTGTCGAACTCGTCGACGATCCGTATGACGCAGCCCGCGGTGCCGATGCGCTGGTGGTGGTCACGGAGTGGCTGGTGTATCGCACGCCCGATCTCGCCAGCTTGCGCGGCATGATGAGGCGGCCGGTAGTGGTCGACGGTCGCAATCTCTACGAGCCAGTGCGGATGAAACGGGCCGGTTTCAGCTATCGCGGTATCGGCCGGGGAAGGGCGCAATGAGACTGACAGTGAGTGGTGCCGGTGGTTTCCTGGGGTCGCACCTTACCGACCGGTTGCTGGCCGACGGACACGAAGTGGTCGCGCTCGACAACTTCTCTACCGGTCTGCCGGAGAATCTGGCTCATCTTGCCGACAACGACTCGTTCACGCTGGTGCACTGTGACGTGTCCCGCGGAGTGAAGGTTGACGGTCGCGTGGACGGCGTGCTCCATTTCGCATCGCCTGCCTCACCGCCGGACTATCAGCGGCTGGCGATCGAGACCCTCGATGTCGGCGCGTTCGGAACCCGCAACCTGCTGGAACTGGCTGAGGAGAAGGGCGCACGATTCTTTCTGGCATCGACGTCGGAAGTGTACGGCGATCCGCAGATCCACCCGCAGCCCGAGAGCTACTGGGGCAATGTCTCCTCCACCGGGCCACGCTCGATGTATGACGAGGCGAAGCGCTTCGCCGAGGCGATGACGATGGCCTGGCACCGGAGCAGGGGAGTGGACACCAGGATCGTCCGGATCTTCAACACCTACGGTCCCCGGATGCGCCCGGGTGACGGACGGGTGGTGTCGAATTTCATCTCGCAGGCGCTGCGTGGCGACCCGATCACCATGTATGGCGACGGCAGTCAGACCCGTTCCTTCTGCTACGTGAGTGACGAGGTCGAGGGAATAGTCCGGCTGTTCAACAGCACCCGTACCGAGCCGACCAACATCGGCAACCCCGGCGAGTTCACGATGCTGGAGCTTGCCCGGACGGTACTGGAGGTGACCGGTTCCGACTCGGAGATTGTCTTCCAGCCCCTGCCCGAGCATGATCCCAGGGTCAGGCGTCCCGACATCACCGCCGCGCGCGAGTACCTGGGATGGGAGCCGACCGTTTCCCTGCGTGAAGGAATCGAAAGATCGGTGCCATGGTACCGGGAGGCAGTCCTCTGAGGGTCAGCGTCCACGAACTGATCGGTGCAGCCCGCGAGCGTTTCAGTGCGCGGGACTACTACGGTGCGCTCCTCTGCCTGGAGGACCTCTCCGGCTCGGCTCGTTCATATGCCGACGTCCATCATCTCCGGGGGCTCTGCTACACGATGCTGGAGCGGCATCGCGAGGCGCTGGTGGAGTTCGACCAGGCCCTGGCGCTGAATCCCGGGTACGTGGATGCCCATCTGCATCGCGGACTGGTCTACGACCGGCTGGGAGACTGGGAAGAGGCTCGGCGGTCATTCGATGCCGCCCGGGCTGTCGAGGGCCCCGGAGTAGAGGGGATGTCAGCCTCGGCGGCGGCCCATTTCGCCAACCGGCACGCGGGTCTGGCGGATGAGTACGCCGAGGCCGGGCAGCTTGCGCTGGCGGTGAGAGAATACCGCAGGGCGGTGGAGCTGGGACCGGGATTTCTCGACCTGCGGCTCAGGCTGGGGCGGCTGCTGCTGGAATCCGGCAACCCGCTTGGTGCGAGGGACGAGTTTGCCGAGGTATTGAGGCTGCGTCCCGACTGGGCCGAGGCGCGGGTGCAGCTCGGCATGGCGAGGTATCTGGCGGGTGACGTGGCCGGGGCAAGGAGTACCTGGGAACAGTGCCTCGGGGAGCGGCCGGAAATGGGCCGGGTTGCGGCCTACCTGGCGATGGTGGAACGGATCGCGGAATGAGCCGGTGGTGGGTTGCCGGTTTGATGTTGTTGCTGCTGTCGTGCGGCACCTCCGGCAGCGCCGAGGATGCGGGCGACCTGGCTTACGCCGAAGGCCGATGGGATGATGCCGCCCGGACATGGCGGAATGCCGAGCCGGGGCCGGTAGTTACGGCCAAGCTGGCCGATGTAGCGATGATCACCGGCAATCTCACGCAGGCCGCGGTGCTCTGGACCCGACTGGCGGAGCAGGATTCCACCCGGCGTGGCGAGGCCGCAGCCGGTCTGGCGCGTGCCGCCCAGGCAGCCGATCGCGCCAACGATCGCCTGGCGCTGGCTGCCTCCGTGCTGGGCTTGCGACAGGCCGCACCGGGATGGCCGGCAGGGCGACACGCAATGAAACTCCATCTGGATGAGCTGGCCGCCCAGGAGGACCGCCTGCTGCTGACTCCGGCGATTCTCGCCGCAGCGCCGCCCCGGAGCGAGGCCGATTCGCTGCTGCTTCGCTGGACCATCGCGCTGAAGAACCGGGATGGATGCCGGGCGGCGGTTTCCCGCTTCGAAGCGATCGAATTCCGGACCGAAGGCGATCTCGCTGCGGCGGCTTCCGACAACCTGGCCGAATGCGGACTGGAGGCGGGACTCGCCCGATTGGAGTCAGGTGACTACGATTCTGCCCTGCGAACCCTCGGGGATGTGACCAGGCGGGACCCCGGGAGTGCGACTGGACGGCGTGCACTGATCGCGGTCGGTGACGTCCACTCCAGGATGGGGGATCCGTTTTCGGCCGTCGTCGCCTGGCAGACCGTGGCGTCGTGGAACGGCCCTCCCGATTCGATTACCACCCTGGCGCTCGAACGACTGCGGGCGATGCCGTCAGGCGACTCTCTGGAAGTTCCCGGAATCAGATGAAGATGATGCGTTCGATTGCAACCCTGTCCCTCCTGAGCCTCGCCGTGACATCCGGCTGCAGTCGCTCCCGCCCGGAGGTGAACAACCCGGTGGGGGCAGCAGCGTTTGCCACTCCCGAGCAGATCGACTCGATGTGGTCCCGCTCCATGACCCTGCTGGCCGACCGGAAATGGCGGGATGCCGCCCTGCAGCTCGAACGGGTCCAGCTCGAGATGCAGCGCAGCGACAGGCGGCTCCCCGAGGCGCGGCTGCTGCTGGGTGACGCCCGGCTCGGCCAGAAGAGCACCCTGCAGGCTGTCCGGGAGTACCGCAGGGTCGCGGACGATTTCCCGAACGACAGTCTGGCACCGGTCGGACTGGTCAAGGCCGGTGATGCCTACCTGTCGCTCTGGCGCAGGGTCGAACTCGATCCCACCTACGGCATGCAGGCGAGAGCCACCTACCAGGAGGTGGTCTCCCGGTATCCGCTGAGTCCGGCAGCAGCCACCGCCCGGGTGAAGACCGCCGAAATCGATGACCGGTTTGCGCTCAAGTCGCTGCAGGCTGCGGAGTTCTACCTCCGCTACAAGCTCCATGATTCGGGGATTCTCTACCTGAAGGACCTCCTGACCAAGTGGCCGCAGGCGGAAGTGGTTCCCAGGGCGCTGCAGCGGCTGGTAGAGACCTACCGGGAACTGGGCTACGCCGAGGATGTCACCGAGATCTGCGGGTACTTCCGGGCAACCCGACCGGACGCACCCAATTTCCAGTCCACCTGTCCGGAACAGCGGGCCGGGAGTGAAGGCAGCCGCTGAGGGTGCGCGTCGGCGTATTCGGCGGGTCCTTCGATCCGATCCACAACGCCCATCTGATCGTAGCCCAGCTCGCCTCCGAGCAGTTGGGGCTCGATCGGCTGCACATCATCGTGGCCGGGCGACAGCCTCACAAGCTCGGGCATCGCGCCGACCCGTGGCAGCGCCTGGAGATGGTCCGGATCGCCGCAGCCGCGCTTCCCACGCTTCATGCCGATGACCGCGAGATCCTGAGATCAGGACCTTCGTACACCGTCGACACGCTTGCGGAACTCGCTGTGGAATATCCGGGTTCGGATCTCTTCCTGCTGGTCGGTGCCGACACTGCGACGCTGACTGGCTGGCATGAGCCGGAGCGGATCCGCGAACTGGCCCGGGTGGTCACCTTCCGGCGGGGGCGCGAGGCGCCGTCTTCGGGGGCCGGAGCAACGGTCGAGGTGCCGGCGCTGGAACTATCGAGTACTGCGATCCGGCAGCGCGCTGCAGCCGGAAGATCACTTCGGGGATGGGTGCCGGATGGTGTGGCAGACTACATTTCCCGATTGGGTTTGTATCAAGGCTGAGATGGAGCTGGGATGATCAAGAAGGTGATGGAAAAGATTCTCGGGTCGCGGCAGGGGCGGGAAGTGAAGCGCCTTCAGCCGCTCCTGAATACCATCCACGCCGAGGAGGCGAAGCTTGCCGGGCTGAGCGACGACGAGGTCAGGGCTCAGACTGTCAGGTTCCGCCAGATACTCGACGAACGGACCGGAGAGCTGCGGGCGGAGGTGGACCGGCTCCGTGCCGAGAAGCATGCCTGTCCCGATCCCGTCGCTCGCGAACCGCTGGAGGAACAGTTCCACGCGGCCGACAATGCCTGGAAGAAGGCCGTTGCCGAGGTTCTCGACGACCTGCTCCCCGAGGCATTCGCGACCGTCCGTGAGGCCTGCCGGAGGCTGGTGGGGACCACGGTGGATGTCACCGGACAGCCGCTCGTCTGGAACATGGTGCCGTACGACGTGCAGTTGATCGGCGGCATCAATCTCCATCGCGGCAGGATCGCCGAAATGGCAACGGGCGAGGGCAAGACGCTGGTCGCCACACTGCCGATGTATCTGAATGCTCTGCCCGGACGCGGCGCTCACCTGATCACGGTCAACAACTACCTGGCCCGGCGCGACTCTCAGTGGATGGGTCATCTCTACCGCTATCTCGGTCTCACTGTCGCCTGTCTCGATGACACGATGCCGTCCTCGCCGGACCGGCGCGCCGCCTACGGTGCCGACATCACCTACGGTACCAACAATGAGTTCGGCTTCGACTACCTCCGCGACAACATGGTCTTCCAGCTCGACCAGCGGGTCCAGCGGGAGCATGTCTTCGCGCTGATCGACGAGGTCGACTCGATCCTGATCGACGAGGCCCGCACTCCGCTGATCATCTCCGGGCCGGTAGGCAACGAGGACAGCACCGAGTACCGGACCTACAATGCCCGGGTGGCCGACCTGGTCCGCAGGCAGACCGAGATCGTCAACAACCTCGTCGCCGAGGGTGAACGCCTCTTCGGCGACGAGAAGACCCGCGGCGACTCCGGTGTGCTGCTCTATCAGGCGCGCATGGGCGCTCCGAAGAACAAGCGGCTGACCAAGCTCCTGAACGAGACCGGCGCCCAGCAGCTGGTGCTGAAGACCGAACTCCAGGCCATTGCCGATCGCAAGCTGCCGCTCCGTCAGCAGCAGATGCGCAATGTCGAGGACGAACTGCTGTACGTGCTCGACGAGAAGGGGCACTCGGTTCATCTGACCGATCGCGGGGCGGCGGCACTGTCGCCGCATGATCCCGAACTCTTCCTCGTTCCGGACATTTCGGAGGAGATCCACGCGGTCGATACCGATCCGGATCTCGATGCCGCCCAGAAGTTGGCACGCAGGCAGGAGATCGAGGGAGCCTATGCCGCCAAGAGCGAGCAGCTCCACATCATCCACAAGCTGCTGCAGGCGCACGCTCTCTACGAGCGCGAGGTCGAGTACATCGTCCAGGAGGGGCAGGTCCTGATCGTCGACGAGTACACCGGCCGCATCATGCACGGTCGCCGGTGGTCGGATGGTCTGCACCAGGCGGTCGAGGCCAAGGAAGGTGTCACCGTCAAGGGAGAGACCCAGACCTTCGCGACGATCACGATCCAGAACTATTTCAGGATGTACGAGAAGCTGGGCGGCATGACCGGTACCGCCGAGACCGAGGAGACCGAGTTCTTCACGATCTACGGCCTGGAAGTGGCCGTGATACCAACCAACCGGCCGATTGCCCGTCGGGACCTTCCGGATCGGATCTATCGGACCCGCCGCGAGAAGTACAACGCAGTGATCGATGAGGTGGCCCGGGTCCACGAGCTCGGCTGGCCGATACTGATCGGTACCACCAGCGTCGAAATCTCGGAGACGCTCTCGCGGCAGCTCAAGCGTCGAGGAGTGACGCACGAGGTGCTCAACGCCAAGCTGCATCAGCGCGAGGCGGAAATCGTCGCCGGTGCCGGCAGGCGCGGGGCAGTGACGATCGCGACCAACATGGCCGGCCGCGGTACCGATATCAAACTCGATCCCGAGCTGGATCTCACCCTGCCTGAAGCCGGGCTCCACATCCTCGGCACCGAGCGGCACGAGTCCCGCCGGATCGACCGCCAGCTCCGCGGCCGCTCGGGTCGTCAGGGCGATCCCGGTCAGTCGCTGTTCTTCCTGTCCCTCGAAGACGATCTGATGAGGCTCTTCGGCGGAATGGACCGGATCTCCCGGATGATGGACAAGGGCGATTCCGAGGAAGGCGAGGTGATCACCGGCAAGCTGATCACCGCGGCTATCGAGTCGGCCCAGAAGCGGGTGGAGTTGCAGAACTTCCAGTCACGCAAGCGGCTGCTCGACTACGACGACGTGATGAACCAGCAGCGTGAGGTGGTCTACTCCACCCGTCTGTTCGCGCTGGAGCGCAGTGCGGAGCTGGAGGCCGAGGCGCGGAAGATGGTTGCGGCAGCGGTCGAACGGGTGGTGACCGCACCACTTGCCACGGCCAGCAGCGAGGCCGAGGTGGAGGCCGCAGTCGCTTCGATCTGGCAGACCCTGGCGATGCAGTTCCTGATCACGCCCGAGGACGTCAACGCTGATACCGGCGACGAGGCTGCCCTCACTGCCGCAGCGCAGGAGGCCGCCGCTGCGGCGTTCACCCGCAAGATCGAGTACCTGCGCAACTTCGGCGAGCAGGTCGGCGCGGTGGACGTCGACCGTCAGATCCTGTCGCAGGTCATGCTCACTGTCCTCGACGAGAAGTGGAAGGACCACCTCTACGATCTGGACCAGCTGCGCAACGCAATCCACTACCGGGCATATGGCCAGAAGGATCCGCTGATCGAGTACAAGAAGGAGGCCTTCGAGATGTTCGAGGACCTGCTTCGCGACATCCAGGCATCCTTCGCCGAGCGGTTCCTGAAGGTCCAGGTGAACGTTCAGCCGATGCCGGCGCCGCCTCCACCGGCAGAGTCTCAGGAACCGTCGACCCCGCGGCCGCCGGCTACCGACGATCTCTTCGCGGCGGCGCCGCAGCGTCCGACGGTCAACGCCGGCCGTCCGGCGATGAGCAATCCGGTGACCGGGCCGGTGGGGCGCAACGACCCATGCCCCTGCGGTTCGGGGAAGAAGTACAAGAAGTGCCACGGCGCCTGATCAGGGCGCCGCGGTTTTCGTTCCGGTTGTCCCTGAGCGGCTACTTCGCCCCGGACTCGACCGGATTGAAGAACAGGTCGAAGGCCAGGAAGAGGGTCTTCGAGAACGGGTAGCAGATCACCGGGAAGGTGATGACCAGCAGCGGGCCGAGCCAGGTGAGGAGATCCCAGGGCGGACTCGGCCAGGTGGCGAAGAGGATTCCCAGGAATCCGGCCATGAAGAGCAGTTCGGCCGCGATGATGTTGAACATGTAGGCTCCGACCAGGTAGCCGTCTTCACCGCGGTCGTAGACCAGGTTGCAGGAGCGGCAGCGTTCGTTCATTCTGAACCAGGATGCGAACGCTCTGTCCCTGCCGCAGTTCGGGCACCGGAGCCTCGCTGCCCGCCAGGCCAGGGCGAGGGCCCGTGACAACGCGGATTCGTTCATCCGGAGTAATTTAATAGCGCATGGACGGCGTGGTGCCCTCCGTGTGGACGTCCCAACCACCGCCGCGCGAGCGGCAACCTGACACCTGACAAGCTTCAGGATGGAGCCTCGATGTCGACACCCAGGCGCGATTTTCTCGGGATGATGGGCGCGGGAGGGCTGTTCATGACGGGAGGGAGGCCCGGCGCCGAGCTGCCGGAGGAGTATCTGTCGAACTCCCTTTCCTCCCAGTACGACATGAGCTGGGTCAAGCGGGTCCGGGGGAAGCACCGGGCGGTCTTCGATGCGCCCGAGCCGTCCGACGGTGACGGCCTCTGGCGCGCAGTGACCTGGCGGGACCAGTGCAGGGAGGTGTTCGGGGTCGACCTTTCGAAGGTGTCCTCGGTGCTGGTTCTGAGGCACACCGCCATTCACCTGATCATGGACGACAGCTACTGGGCCCGTTTCGAGATCGGCAAGCAGCTGGAGTGGAAGGCACCGCGGAGCGAGGAGTGGGTAACCCGGAATCCGCAGGGCCTCCGCACTCCCGGGGCCGATCCGACCCAGGACGTATTCAACCTTCAGTCGTTTCACGAGACCGGCGGGATCATCCTGGCCTGCGATCTGGCCTTCCGCCAGGTGGTCGCCCAGTACCGGCGGGGTACCTCCCTGTCACGCGATGAGGCTGTGGCCGAAGCCGTCAGTCACGTCCTCCCCGGAGTGACCCTGCTGCCGTCCGGCTACTTCGCCATCGTTGCCGCCCAGGACGCCGGCTGCCGCTACGTCTGGGCGGTCTGATGATCCCCTTCTCGTTGCCCGCAAGCGGGAGCTCCGGGGAAACTCAGAAGGAAGGCGGGAAGTGGATATGACGGGCCAGCCCGGTTCAGCATCGGCCTGCACTGAACGGTTGACGACTCCGGCATCAGACTGTATTGTGGGAGAATCCCACCCGTCTGCGAAATATCGGAGAACTGATGCCCGGATCCACTTCCTGCGGTGTGCTCCCCCAGACCCGATGTGACCTGAGGCCTCTATGGACGGGTCTCCTGGTCATGGCCACACTTACCTGCGCCCCGCCGACCCTGCCGCCGGACCATCCGGGAGACGGGATCCGTCCATTGGCGGCAAGCTGCAGCATCGTTCAGAACTTCGGGCAGTTCAATCCCATCTGGTCCTGTAACCAGACGCTCGGGGTATGGGCAAGGGATGGAGTCGGTGGACATGCCGACGTCAGGGATGCGGCTGTGGGTATCTGGGATGGAGAGCTCTCCAAGTTTCCGGGACTGCCTCAGTTGGGCGATCCGATCGATTCGGCCAGCGCCAAGATC
>CAZSPH010000031.1:0-1738 GCA_964608715.1 uncultured Gemmatimonadaceae bacterium
AGTTCCAGGATCCGGGCATCTCCGCCGACTGGAAGCTGATGCACACCTTCCTGACCATGGCGATCTCCTTCCCGTCGCTGGTGACCGCATTCACCGTCTGCGCGTCGATCGAGGTGGCCGGCAGGCTGCGTGGCGGCAAGGGACTCTTCGGCTGGATCAGGGCACTGCCATGGAGCGAGCCGACCGTTGCCTCGATCCTGCTGGCGATGCTGCTCTTCCTGGTCGGCGGGTTCGGCGGCGCAGTCAACGCAGCCTACGCACTCAACGCCGTGGTGCACAACACCGCGTGGATCTTCGCCCACTTCCACCTGACCGTCGGCTCCGCCTCGGCGCTGACCTTCATGGGTGCGATGTACTGGCTGGTACCGCGGCTGGCAGGCAAGGAACTGGCATTCCCGAAGCTCGCAACTATCCAGCCGTTCCTCTGGTTCATCGGAATGGTCCTCTTCTCGTTCACCACCCACATCGCCGGGCTGGAGGGCCTGCCGCGCCGCGTGATGAGTGCTTCCTACTCGGGTGCGATCCCGGCCCAGCTCTGGAGCATCCACACCGTCCTCTCGGCGATCGGCGGCACAGTGCTCTTCATCTCGGCCGCACTGTTCGTGCTGGTGATGGCGGCGACCTTCGCAGCCAAGGTGACGAAGCCGGTGGAACCGATCGCCTGGGCCGAACCGCTCCATGTTCCCGACGGTGGCCAGAAGACAATGATCTGGGACAGGCTCGGACTCTGGTTCGTCATCGCGGTGGTGCTGGTGGTACTGGCCTACGCCATGCCGATCTACGAGATCCTCTCGCTGGAGAGGTTCGGCAGCCCCGGCTTCAAGCCGTTCTGAACCCTGTGCCGCCCTCCCGCGAAGCGGGAGCGGCGGCACCTCCGCGGTGAGGCATGCACAGTGGCGGCTAACCGGGCCGCCCCTGGTGCGTGCGCCATGCTGGTGCTGCCACAGCACCCCTGCCGCAGCATCTGTTGACAGCCGAAGTGATATTCATATATTTCGATTTATGAATATATCGACTCCCGACCAGCGCCGTGTGGTTTCCGATAGCGGGACCGACGGCTCCGCCCTGATTCTCGACCTCGCCCGTACCGGTCGGCTGATCGACGTCCGCACTCCCGTCGAGTTCGCCGCCGAGCGGATCCCTGGGGCGGTCAACATACCGCTGGATCAGTTCGAGCAGCATCTTTCCCGACTGGTGCCGCTTCATGGCAGCATCGCCATCGTCTGCCACTCCGGTCGCAGGGCGCAGCAGGCCGTCGACCTGCTTCGCGGCGGTGGCCGGATCTGCGATACGATTCTGGTCGAGGGAGGAACAGTCGGATGGCGCGAATCGGGCGGACTCACCGAGAGGGGCAGGCGGGCGATCTCGCTCGAACGTCAGGTCCGCATCGTCGCAGGTGCGATCGTCGCCACTGGCGCAGCGCTGACGCTGGCAGTTTCTCCCACCTTCGCCGTGGTGCCGTTTGCAATCGGCAGCGGTCTCGTCTTCGCCGGTGTCACCGACACCTGCGCGATGGGAATGCTTCTCGCAAGGATGCCCTGGAACCGCGGCGGCATGAAGTCCACCTGCGAGGTATGACAGTGGCTGCTGCGCCCTTACGGCGGAGGCCGGCGTGCTGGGCGTGATCATCGAGGACCCGATCCTCCGGGCGCAGCATGCTGCGCCCTCTCGACGGAGGCTGATGTGCTGGGCGTGATCATCGAGGACCCGATCCTCCGGGCGCAGCATGCTGCGCCCT
>CAZSPH010000031.1:1838-22567 GCA_964608715.1 uncultured Gemmatimonadaceae bacterium
GTGCTGGGCGTGATCATCGAGGACCCGATCCTCCGGGCGCAGCATGCTGCGCCCTTACGGCTGAGGCCGGCGTGCTGGGCCTGATCGGTTTTCTCGCGGTGGGGATCTCTCT
Source organism: uncultured Gemmatimonadaceae bacterium (assembly GCA_964608715.1). Classification (GTDB taxonomy): domain Bacteria; phylum Gemmatimonadota; class Gemmatimonadetes; order Gemmatimonadales; family GWC2-71-9; genus Palsa-1233. The sequence continues at coordinate 1,951 of CAZSPH010000031.1, forward strand.
GGGACTGCTCGGCGGCGGTGGATCGATCCTCGCCGTGCCGGTGCTGGTGTACCTGATGGGATATCCCGCGTCGGTGGCGGTGCCGCTGTCACTGCCGGTGGTCGGGCTGACCGCAGCGATCGGTGCAGCGATGCGGTGGCGCAGGGGCCAACTCCAGGTCCGGACCGCGCTGCTGTTCGGATCGGTCGCGATGGTCGTGGCATACCTCTCGGCCAGGTTCGGCACCGGTATCCCCGACCGGATCCGCCTGATCCTTTTCGCGGTGGTGATGCTGGCTGCGGCAACGGCGATGTGGCTCCGGGCAAACCGGAGCGGCAAGGCGTCGCAGAGCGCCACGCCGCAACCCACCTCCCGCAGCTGGCTGATCGTCGCGGCAGCGGTGGTCGGCATGCTGACCGGAGTGGTGGGAGTGGGTGGCGGCTTCATGATCGTTCCGGCACTGGTCGGAGTACTGGGGCTGCCGATGGCTACGGCCACCGCGACCTCGCTGGCGGTGATAGCGATGAACAGTGTCGCAGCGACTGCCGGCTGGGCCGGAGTGATGTCGATCGATGTCGCGACGATCGCGACGATCTCCGCCGCGGCACTGGTGGGAATGGTGACCGGGACTGCACTGGCCCCGAAGTTCCAGCAGAATACGCTGGTGCGTGGCTTCGCAATTCTGCTGGTGACTGTTGCAGTGGTGATACTGTGGCGGGGATGACCCGCAGAACGACAACGACAATCGGAGCAAGACAATGCTGGTAAGGCGATTCTATGACGAGAGACTGGCGCAGGCGACCTGGTTGATCGGCTGCCAGCGCACCGGCGAAGCGATAGTGATCGATCCCCCGCGCGATCCGGCCGAAGTAGTCGAGGCGGCGCGCAAGGAGGGAGTGCGGATCGGCAAGGTGACCGAGACCCATATTCACGCCGACTATCTCTCCGGCTCGCGCGAACTCGCTGCTGCCACCGGTGCCCAGGTGTATCTGTCGGCGGAAGGAGGTCCGGACTGGCTCTACGGCTGGCCCGACATGACCGGCGTCACCCTGATCCGCGACGGCGACACGATCGAACTCGGCGGTGTGAGGATCGAAGTGATCCATACTCCCGGACACACGCCGGAGCACATCGCGTTCGTGATCGTCGACACCGCTCGCAGCGAAGAGCCTGTGGCGCTGGTCTCGGGAGACTTCATCTTCGTCGGCGATGTCGGTCGGCCCGACCTGCTGGAGAAGGCGGCGAAAATCGAGGGCACGATGGAGGCCGGCGCGAGGCAGCTCTACCGGTCGCTCCAGCGGATGGAGCGCTTCCCCGACCATCTCCAGATCTGGCCCGGCCACGGCGCCGGCTCGGCATGCGGCAAGGCGCTCGGTGCAGTGCCCACCTCCACGCTCGGCTACGAGCGTCGCACCAACTGGGCGTTCAATGTCGCCGACGAGGAAGAATTCGTGCGTGAGGTTCTCTCGGGACAGCCGAACCCACCGTTCTACTTCGCAATGATGAAGCGCCTCAACAAGGAAGGCCCTGCCGTGCTGGGCGATCGCGCACCGCTCGCAGCGATCACCATCGCTGACGCGACCGGCGCCGTGACGGTGGATGTCCGCTCCGGCCGCGAGTTTGCGGCGGGCCATCTGGCAGGAGCACTCTCGCTGCCGCTGATCAAGGCGTTCACCACCTGGGCCGGCTGGCTGCTCGACTATGAAAGCAGCATCGCTCTGATCGCGAACGACGCCGCTCAGGCGGAAGAGGCTCGCACCATTCTCGCATCGATCGGCTTCGACAGGGTGATCGGCTGGATCACTGCCGCTACCGTTCCCGTCGATTCACTGGTGACTGCTGTCACCGGCGACGTCACCACTGCGGAGGAGATGATCGATGGCGGCAGGACGGTGATCGATCTGCGCGAGCCGAACGAATGGCAGTCGGGGCACATTCCCGGTGCGGTGCACCATCCCCTGGGACTGGTGCAGCAGGAGCTGGCCAGTCTGGATCGCGACACTCCGCTGGCGATCCACTGCCAGGCCGGAACCCGGTCGGGAATCGGCGCTGCGGCGCTGGCACGGATGGGCTTCACCGATGTGGTCGATCTGACCGGCGGCTACTCCGGATGGAAGGCCGCCGGGCGCGTGCCGGCATGAGCAGCGACCGGCTTCCCCCTGCGATGCTCGATGAACTCGCCGAGCGCTTTCGGGCGCTCGGTGAGTCGGCCAGGCTGGCCATACTGGATGCATTGCGGGACGGCGAGAAGAGCGTCAGCCAACTGGTGGAAGCTACCGGCCAGGGACAGGCCAGTGTCTCGCGACATCTGGCGCTGCTGCACGACGCCGGCTGGGTCACCCGCAGACGGGCCGGCACCTTCGTCTACTATTCGATGGCCGACGAGGAAGTGCACCAGCTCTGCGACCTGGTATGCGGCAGGGTCTATCGCGAACTGGATGCGGCGGGGGAGCTGCTGAGGAGCTGATCAGGCCGCTTCGAAGTGACGGAAGGTGGCCTCGATATCGGAGATCAGCGGCGTGGCCAGTCCCACTTCGCGCGCCTCATCCCGCCAGGTGGCCAGAGCCGCTGCAACCGCAGTCAGGGCATCGCGACCGCTTCGACGGACATCGAACATGTTTCCGACTGCGAGCAGATCGGAGCGGGTGAATCCGTCACCCTTTCCCCGCACCGTCATCTGGTGGTTCATGGTCCATCGCCCTCCCATGGCCCAGGTAAGATCATAGGCCGGAGCGAGCGACCAGCTGCCGTCCGGGCGCATCAGGAAGGCAATGTTCTTGACGTGATCGTCCTGATTCCGGGCCGCAATATTGAACACCATCCGCAGGTAGGCCTGATCCAGCGCAGGTTGCGCCAGACCGAGCGACCGGATCGCCTGGAACCATTCCTCGTATGAAACCAGTTGACGGATGTTGTAGTCGGCGTGAAGCAGTCCGCCCAGGGTGTGGAGGTGGAGCCGGGTACGGTTCTCGCGATCGAATCTGCGGGTCATGAAGTGGGCGAACTCCCGCTCCCTCAGCAGATGAACGTCGGCTACATCGATCCCGGCAGTGCGAGCCATCCGTGCATAGACATACTCGATTCTTCCCCAGGGACCGGGGCTGAACTCACCGGCAACCGAATGTCCCCCTCCACCGGCCGACACCCCGTCGAACTTGAGCAGCCATGGCTCGTCGCCGGCGCCGGGAGCGGCGAACCCCGACCTGATCCTTGCAGCGTCTCGATTCCAGAGTACCAATGCCTTGGCACGCGCACCTCCGGCACTCGATCCGATCTGCATCATTTCCGGAACCGCCACCTCGGGATCACCCTCTACCACACGACGCGCCTCGGCCACCAGTGACGAAAGTTCCAGCGCCTCTTCAGTTGCCGGTGTGCGACTGCCAGCGATTGCCGGATGGAACTCCAGTGCACCCATGGCACGCGAACCGAGATACAGCAGACGTTGCACCGGACTCATTGCCGCATGCGGGGTACCCTGCGCTTCGAACCAGCGGCGGATGATGGCATTGCCGAAGGCATCGGGAAGCGAATCCGCCAGCACTCCGGGAAGCCCCTGGAAGGTTTCGGTGCGCGCCAGTTCCGGGAAACTCCGTGGTCCCGCCACTGCAAGCGGGAGCCGCAGCGGCGATATCTCCAGGCCGGAACGACGGAACGCCTCCGCATACTCGAAGACCACCTCGCCGGTATCAGCGTCCTCGGCTACGACACCGACTTCGTGATTCCACAGTCGGACTGCGGCGAGCGCTCCGAACGACACCTACTCCTCCCCGTCCGACAAACCACTCCTGCGTCGCCCGGCCCGCTTGCGGACACGACCGGCCAATGCGGCGAGCGCGATCGGTGACACCGTGGGACGGGGAAGGAACTGGTCGAGAGCATCGAGCCGCCCGAGCGCACGCAGCATGCGGATCACAGTAAGGAGCGTGGGATTCTCTCCTGCCTCCACCCGGCTGGCCGTACGGAGACCGATCCCCGCAGACTCGGCGACCTCCTCCAGTGCACGATCCGATTGCAACCTGCAGGTTCGGATCCGGCCCCCCAGCTCCACCATGATCTCCTGACTGGTCATCTCTGGTGTGATTCGCATTCCGTCTCTCCTTAGCGAGCAGGATACGGCAGGTAGTTAGCCATTGCGAACAATACACGCCATAAACAGCTCGTAGCAAGCGGCGACAGCCGCGCTGACGACAAGAGCCATATATGGCTGATTACAGCCGGGACGCATCACTACACGCCATATCCGGCCCATAACAGGGGTTGAGATACGGAAAGGGACAACCGGGCTGCCATCACTCGACGGCTACAGTAATCTCCGTCGGCCCCACAGCATAGGGACCGACCTCGTAGGGGTTCCAGTACAGGGTGATCCGGTCGCCGCAGACCATTCCTTCAGTCGGCAGTGTGAACCGGTCTTCAGGAAAGAACCACCCCTGATCGTTCAGTGAACCCGTGGGGGGAAGGTCGCGGGTCTGCCGGAACGCCGCCTCGGCGCGGGGCAGAAGTGCTGCGGTGTCGACCCGCTCGCGCCAGGGGATCGTGCGGCCGGTACTGCGGTCGATCGCGACGTAGCGTCGCACCGTGTTCGGGTGCGCTCCACCGCCATACCAGAACCGGTCAGCCCTGACCGCGAACCATTCACCCCGGTCGCAGGCAAGCGTGACGTCGAGTTCGTCGAACCAGCCGACCGGCATGTCGGGGAACTCGCGGTGCACTTCGCGGAACGAATCGAACATCAGCTCGACCATCGCGTCGATCGACGATGCCTCATCCGGTGAATCCCCGGCCAGCCGCAGGCGCATCGTTGCGGCTGCGAGTGAATCCGTCGCGACGCTGCTCAACCGGTCGACCGGCACCACCCAGCGATGGGCGATCCGCACGCAGGCGCTGTCGGCGCCAGCCTCCGGGCATTCGGCCAGCACCGCCATCATCGAATCGGTGCGCCAGACGATGCCCGAGACCTGTTCGGCAGAGTGATTGCCGGGATCAGTGCCGCACCCGGCCGTCAGGACCAGAGCGGACACCAGCACAACGATGATCAATGATTTCATCGGGAATACCGCCATGACATGGGATACCTGAATGTAACCCATCCCCGGTACGGGGCGCCCCTTACACGCATCCCCCCAAAAACCACCACATCCCCGATATGAAGCTGGGTATGGAACCGCGATCGTATGGGCGAACGGTCGGTCGCCCTACGGGGTCCGGCATGGCCGGGCGACGCATCGATGTCCCGGATGGTGCTACCTAGGGCGACGCATGGCGTCGCCCCTACTGGATCGCCTGTATCATGACGTAAGGGCGACCCTTGTGGTCGCCCTTCTACTGCATACCCGCCCCGTCCAAGAGGGACCAAGGGCGACGCATGGCGTCGCCCCTACTGGATAGCCTGCATCATGACGTAAGGGCGACCCTTGTGGTCGCCCTTCTACTGCATGCCCGCCCCGTCCACGAGGGCGCAGCATGCTGCGCCCCGTCGATCAGATCCCGCCCGATCCCCGCCCGCCCCCCGATCACGGCATCACCCCCGGGGGTGGAAGCTGGAACCGGGTTACCGCAAAGGGACCGTACGACTCTGCCGCGTAGAGATGGTCGCTGGTGGTGGAGGCGATCAATGCCATTTCGGAACTGCAGCCGCTCCGCTGGCAGGCCGCTTCCAGCTCGGCAACCAGCTCGCGGGTTTCCGTATGCCAGACCTGGAGCTGCATCAGGTCGTTCTCCTGATCCGGCACCAGCAGGTAGAAGAACGGGCGGCGACGGTCGTAGGCGATTGCCCTGGCGTAGGTGTCGATAAGGATCTTCTGTCGCAGGGTACCGCCCGTGGCGTCCAGCAATTGCACCTGCCAGTCCCAGTCGGACCCGCCCTGAAGACCCCCCGCTATGGCAAGCTCATTACCGTCCGGGCTGAACGCCACGGTTGACGCAAGACGGATGCTCCCGACCATGAAAGCAGTGTCACCTGCAGTAAGAGCATCGAACACCGGAATCCCGAGGACATAAGCTTCCGCACCAGTGTACCCCCCGCCGCTGGTTAGCAGCGTGAGCCGATCGCCGCGGGGTGAGCGCACCATCCTGAGATCACCCTCGAAGCGTGGATTCAAGGACCCGGAAATGGTCCAGCTCCCGTCCTGCTGCCGCGCGTAGCGAGTAGGAAAATCGCCGACAAACGCCAGACCGAAGGCGTCCGAGAACATTGCAACGGCTTTGAGATTGTTGAGTTGCCCAATCGGCGGTGGCAGGGTGTCGATCAGGATCGGCACAAGCCCCATCCGCCAGCGGGTGAAGGGCTGCCGGCCGCCATCACGAAAGATCCAGACAGCGGGGTCGGGCGTAGGGCCTGGTTCGCGCAAGCCGGACAGGGGGACCCCCGGCCCGTTGATCCCGGCTCCCGTCTCGAGATCGACCACCATCACCCTCGACTGGCTGCTCACCATCATCCACGCGCCCGGCAGACCGGGTAGCGTCTGGGCATACCAATCGACGACCCGCTGGTGCTGCTGCGTGCCCGCGAAGCCGTAGACCGTGATCTCAGCCAGTTCCTTCGTTTCCCCGTTCACCGTGAGGCTGGGGCGGAAGGTGCCTCCCATCGTCCGGGGAATCCTGAAGGCCAGGGTATTGCCGCCGATCCGCTCCGATTCGAGCAGGTTGTCGCCCAGCGACACCGTGGCATCGGCATTGGCGAAGGCGGACGAGCTGATCACCAGGTCGGAACCGGCCCAGAACCCGGTGCCGGACACGGTAAAAACCGGAGGCTCGGGAAGCTGGTCCGCCGAATTGCAGGCGGCAGCCACCAGGACTACGGCAGCAGCGGTGGCCACATGCAGGTAGGACATGCAGATACCTCGGGTCTCGGGAGCCAGGCGGAAGATACACCCCTCTCCCAACATGACCCGCCCAGACAGCCGCAGGTCACATCTGACGGAGGACAGGGGACGGGCGACGTAAGGGCGACCCTTGTGGTCGCCCTTCTACTGCATGCCCGCCCCGTCCACGAGGGCGCAGCATGCTGCGCCCCTTACGGTCGATCTCTCTGCTCGTCAGGGCGACGCATGGTGTCGCGTCACCGTCCCGGATGGTGCCTCATGGCCGGGCGACGCATGGCGTCGCCCCTACTGGATCGCCTGCATCATGTTGAAGATCGGCAGGTACATCGCGACGATCATGCCGCCGACTATCACACCCAATACCAGAATCATCACCGGTTCCATCAGGGCCAGCAGTCCGCCTACGGCCACGTCGACCTCGTCGTCGTAGAAGTCGGCGATCTTGGCCAGCATCTCGTCGAGGCCGCCGGTCTGTTCACCGACTGCGATCATCGAGATCACCATCGGCGGGAAGACGCCCGACTTCTCCAGCGGAGCCGCGATGGTGTCACCGCCGGCGATCGAGGCGCGGGAGTCCATGATCGCATCCTGGATGATCGTGTTGCCCGCAGTCTTGGCAGTGATCTCCAGGCCATCGAGAATCGAGACACCGGAGGAGATCAGTGTGCCCAGCGTGCGGGTGAAGCGCGACACTGCCGACTTGCGGAGCACGTCGCCCAGCACCGGCATGGCCAGCAGCGTTGCATCGACCTTGCGCCTGCCGCTGGAGGTGTCGCGGAACTGCTTGAACGCGAAGCCGACGACAGCGAGCCCGAGGAGCATGGCCCACCAGTAGCCCTGCAGGAAGGCGGACATCCCGATCACTATGCGGGTCGGCATCGGCAGTTCCACTGCTGCGTCGCTGAACATCTGCTGGAAGATCGGGATCACGAAGATCAGCAGGATCGCCACGGCGCTCATTGCCACCGTGAGGATCACGCCGGGGTAGATCATCGCGCTCTTGACCTTGCGGATCAGCTTGTCGTTGGCTTCCAGGAAGGCAGCCAGCCGGTTGAGAATCGTGTCCAGAATACCACCGGCCTCGCCGGCCGCCACCATGTTCACATACAGTCGCGAGAAGGCATCGGGGTGCTTGCCGAGTGCGTCGGCCAGCGTGTTGCCCGCCTCGACGTCGTAGACGACCTGGCGGGTGATGTCCTTCAGCTTCTGGTTCTCGGTCTGCTGCGCCAGAATGGTCAGCGACTGGACCAGTGGCAGGCCGGAGTTGATCATGGTCGCGAACTGGCGGGTGAAGATCACCACATCGCGGGTGGTGATGCCGCTCCCCGGCAAGGCAAGCTTGAACTCCCTGGGTGCCTCGCGCATCGAGACCAGGATCATCCGGTTCTTCCGCAGATGCCCCATCAGTTCGTCGCGCGAACCGGCCTCGAAACTGCCCTTGAGGATCTGGCCGGTGGCGGCGTTCTTCGCGGTATACTCGTAGACCGGCATGCTGCTACCTCCCACCCATCACGGCGAGTGCCTGTTCTTCCACTGGCGTCTCGCCGATCGCCCTCAGGAATTCCGACTGGTTCGGTGCCACGCGGAGTGCTTCCTCGCGGGTGATCTCGCGATTCATGTAGAGCTGATAGAGGGCGTCGATCATCGTCTGCATCCCGTGCTTCTTGCCGGCCTGCATCAGCGAGTAGATCTGGTGCACCTTGTCGTCGCGGATCACCGCCCGGATAGCCGGCGTCGCGACCAGTATTTCGGCCGCCATCGCGCGCCCGCGCCCCGAAGCGCGCGGCAGCAGGGTCTGCGTCACGATCCCCTCCAGCACGAAGGCGAGCTGAGCCCGGACCTGCGACTGCTGGTTGCTCGGGAAGACGTCGATGATGCGGTTGATCGCCTCCGGTGCCGAGTTGGTATGCAGCGTGGCGAGCGCCAGATGCCCCGTCTCGGCGATCGTGAGCGCCGATGCGATCGTCTCCAGGTCGCGCAGCTCGCCGACCAGGATCACGTCAGGGTCCTCGCGCAGCGCATACTTGAGCGCCGACGCGAACGATCTGGTGTCGGTGCCCACCTCGCGCTGGTTGACGATGCAGCGCTGATGCTTGTGGATGAACTCGATCGGATCTTCGACCGTGATGATGTGACCGGCCCGCTCGCGATTGATCTTGTCGATCATCGCCGCGAGCGTGGTCGACTTGCCCGATCCGGTCGGTCCGGTGACCAGCACCAGACCGCGCGGACGCTCGGCCAGCCTGGCCACCACCGGCGGGAGCTTCAGTTCGTCGAAGGTCTTCACGTTGAACGGAATCATCCGGACGACCATCGTGACGCAGCCGCGCTGCTTGAAGACGTTGCCGCGGAAGCGCGCCAGATTCTGGATGCCGAACGAGAAGTCCAGTTCATCTTCCTGCTCGAACCGCTTCTTCTGGCTCTCGGTGAGAACCGAGTAGGCCAGTGACATCGTGTCGCGCGGAGTGAGTACCTCCTCGATCGAGGTGTTCACGATCTCGCCGTCGACCCGGATCTTGGGCCGCTCGCCTGCGGTGATGTGCAGGTCCGAGGCCTCGCGGCTCAGCATCTCTTCCAGCAGCGCCCGCAGGTTCAGCGTCATGTTGCCGTCTCCTTGACCACTTCTTCGAGAGTGGTGATTCCGCGGGTAAGCTTCCGGAGACCATCCATCCGGAGAGTCAGTGTGCCATCGGCTACGGCCTGGTCACGCAGCTCGGTGGTCGAGCCGCCGGTCAGCACCAGACGCCTGAGTGCCGGAGTCATCGCCATCACCTCGTACAGACCGGCGCGCCCGCGATACCCCGTGCCGGTACAGTTGTCGCAGCCGGTGCCGCGCATGAACGTTATTCCGTCGAGTTCGCCCGGCTCGGCACCAAGCGACGCGATCTGCTCGTCACTGTAGCTGGCCGGTGCCTTGCAACTGGAACATATCCGCCGGACCAGCCGCTGTGCCACTACCAGGTTCACCGCGCTGGCCACGTTGAACGGCTCGATCCCCATGTCTATAAGGCGGACGATGGTACTCGGCGCGTCGTTGGTGTGCAGCGTGGACAGCACCAGATGGCCCGTCAGTGCCGCCTTGATCGCGATTCCGCCGGTCTCCAGATCGCGGATTTCGCCGATCATGATGATGTTGGGGTCCTGACGCAGGAACGCCCTGAGCGCCGAGGCGAAGGTGAGGCCGATTTCCGGACGGACCTGCACCTGATTGATTCCCGGCAGGTTGTACTCGACCGGGTCCTCGGCCGTCATCACGTTGGTGTCGATGGTATTGATCCGCTGCAGCGCCGAGTAGAGCGTGGTCGTCTTGCCCGAGCCCGTAGGGCCGGTGACCAGCACCATGCCGTAGGGGTTGAGAATCGCCCGCATCAGAGCCTTCTCCGCCTTGGGCTCGAAGCCGAAGGTGGTGAGGTCCAGCGTCAGGTTCCCCTTGTCGAGAATCCGCATCACGATCTTCTCGCCGAAAAGCACCGGCAGAGTGGAGACTCGGAAGTCGATCACCCGGGTACCGAACTTCAGCTTGATGCGGCCGTCCTGCGGCATCCGCCGCTCGGCGATGTTCAACTGGGCCAGAATCTTCACGCGGGAGGTGAGGGCTGCCTTCATCTTGAGCGGCGGCTTCATCACCTCTACCAGCGCGCCATCGATCCGGTAGCGGATCCTGATCTCGTGCTCGAACGGCTCGACATGGATGTCCGATGCTCCACGGGTAACCGCGTCGATCAGAATTCCGTTGATCAGCTTGACCACCGGGGCGTCGTCCACCGCCGCCTGCATTGCGAGGGCGGATTCCTCTTCCTCATCCTTGACGACTTCGATGTCGTCGCCGATGCCCTCCATCTCCCTGAGGAGAGTCTGGAGCTGCTCGTCACCGGTCTCCTCGTAGTGCCGGTCGATCAGCATCCGGAGAGTCGCCTCACCGGCCAGAACCGGGAAGAGGTCGAACCGGGTGAGGAAGCGGAGGTCCTGGAGAACGCCGTTGTCGGTCGGGTCAGCCACCGCCACGGTGAGCGTGCGGCCCTCGCGCCTGAGCGGGAGGACCATCCGCTTGACGGCCAGGTCGGCAGGGATCAGCGCCAGGACCTTCGGATTGACCTCGAACTTGGAGAGATCAACTGCGGGCATCCGGTACTGGCGAGCCAGCACCCGCGTCAGCTCGATCTCGTCGATCGCCCCCTGGGCAATCAGCGCCGCACCCAACCGGGTTCCGTGCTGCCGGTGCTCGGCCAGGGCCGTGGCAAGCTGGGCCTGGGTAATCAGTCCTTCCGAAACCAGCAGTTCCCCCAGCAGGTCGCTGCTGTGGGGTCCGGACCGCGGAGCGGGTGCCGACGAAGGAGCTGACTGGGATGCGGTCATCGTTTTCCAGGGTGCAAGGCCGATGCCCTTTGGCCGTTGGCGGTTGCGATCCGGGGGGATCAGTCCAGTCTCAGCAGCGGTATCAGTCGTTCCACTACCCGGGTCGGCATTCCCGGTACCCGAGCAAGGTCGGCCAGGTCGCGGAAGCTGCCATTCGTGTCGCGAAACGCCACGATCGATCGCGCGCGCGCCGGCCCTATACCCGGCAGTCGCTCGAGTTCCGCTGGTCCCGCACCGTTGAGTGAAACCAGGCCGGTGCCGCTGTTGACACCAGTTTCGGCCGGACCACCCGAAAATCTGAGATGCGGGGCCAGTCTGGCGAGCATTGCCGGGCCGATTCCCGGTACCCGGTCGAGCCCGGTCGGCCCCCCGAAGGGACCCCGCTCCTCCCGGTCGGCGACTATCCTCGCCGCCAGCGCCGGCCCCACTCCCGGCAGGCGGCGCAGCTCCATCTGGTCGGCGCGATCGACGTCGATGGTCTCCCCCTGCCCCAGCGGCCTGGTCCCGGTCAGAACCCGGTCGCGGTGCGCGGCAGGATCACCGAGGGATGAGCTGTCGAAGGGAATCTGCCAGGGAGTGTCCCTGGTCATCAGTGGCCGGACCGCATGACCGCCAAGCCCGAGGGCCAGCAGCAGCAGGAGAGCGTTCCGTTCCCGGGGTGACATGAATCGATTGTCGCCACACCCGACCGGTCCACGGTGATCATTTCACCGCGAGCCGGGTACCCGATACTGCGTGACTCAGGGCCTGTCGAACTCCCGGATCACCCCGATCGCCACGTTGCCCACTCCGGTCAGTGTCTCCACCGAGATCCGGTCGATGGTATCGTCGGGTGTGTGCCAGTACGGATCGTACGGCCAGCCGATCACATCGATCGCCCGCATTCCGGCCTTGATCAGCGGCACGTGGTCATCGGTGATCAGTCCGATCGAGCCGCGATGGAACAGATGACCATAGCCCATCCGCTCTGCCATTCCCCAGACCCGGTCGACCACGTCGGGCGCGGCAATCGCGCTCTGCCCCTCGACTCCGAACCTGGCACCGATCGCTCCGACCATGTCCCAGACCACTGCGAAGTCCGGCTTGCCCGGCGGCGGGACATTGCGGCTGTACCAGGTGGCTCCGATCAGTACGTCGCTGTAGGGCGGGACGAACTCGCCGTAGTCTTCACCGTCCACGAACATGATGTCCACTCCCACCGTCGGCCGCTGGCGGGAGAGTACCTCCATCACGGCGATCAGCACTGCCACTCCGCTGGCGCCGTCATTGGCCCCGGGAACCGGTGCAAGCGAGTCGGATGAATGCTGGGAGTCGGAATGCGGCCGGGTATCCCAATGGGCGAGGTAGAGTGCCCGGCGCGTCGCTGACGGGTTGAATCGCGCAATCACGTTGAACATGGGGATCGACTCGCCGCTCACCGTCCGGTGGGACCAGCTCTGCACTATCACGGTGTCGGCGTTGGCCGTGCTGACCGAATCCAGCCAGCGCGCCATCGCCGCGTGTCCTTCGGATCCCGGAATCCGCGGCCCGAACTCCAACTGCCTCTGCACCAGCTCGAAGGCACGCTGGCCGTCGAACTCGCGCGGCGGCGGTGGGGCGGCTTCGCTGCCACAGGCAGTGAGCAGCACGAGTACCATCATGATACAGCGGCTTTTCATCTCAGAACGCTCCAAGGGTGTGCAGCGGCACCATCAGTGATACCTGTGCCCGCGTGGTTGCCGTCTTCCGTTCGAGGTGCGGCAACCCGATGACGGTATGAAGCAGTGACATCTCGCCCCGGACGCCGCCGGTCAGGAACGCGCTGGCACCGATCGAGGCGTTGAACTGGGAGAACTCGTTGGTGACGGTACATGGTCCACCGTCCCCCGTGGTCAGGCAGTTGCTGTCGCTGTCGGTTCGCACCATCAAGGTAACCGTCGCCCGCTGCCGCATTCCGGAAAGTGCTGCGGGGAGGCGGGGCATCCATACCGTTCTCCCCTCCCAGCGGGTGCGGTGGCTCTCGCGATTGGTACCACCATCGAGCGAAACACCGGACTCGTTCTCGTGCCGACCCTCGAGGAAGAGGCCGTTCGAGAGGGTGAAGTTCAGGGACGGCGCGAAGGTCCTGCGGCGACTCGACGAGACCGCATCTTCACCACTGGCGATGGTGGGGAACCGGTCCCGCGAATACCGCTCGACCACGCGACCGGCAATGGTGAGCGTGCGTATCGCTCCCGACCGGAAGGTTCTGGACAGCCGGAGGTTCATGTCGGGCCAGTCGCGACTCCAGGTCTCGATCGTCACGAACTGCTGACCTGCCGACGCCCGCTGATACCGGTCGGTGCCCGACTCCGAATAGCTGATCGTCCCGGCAAGGCCGAGCAGATCCATCGTCGTCGACGCCCGCGCCACCCGCACCTCGGCAGCACCCATGGCCATCGACCCCTGGTGTCGCAGGAAGTCGCTCAGGCCGCCGAGACCAAGCTGATACGACATGTCGGGGTCGAAGGCCGCCAGGTCATAGGTCGACGACCGGGTCCGTTCCCAGGTCAGGTCGATAACCCGCATCCGGCTGGTCATCGATGTCACCGGCGAGTCGCTGCCGAACAGCCGGTGCGTCAGTACCGACGGATCGACCACCATGCCGACCTGGACGAACCGCGAGTTGTTGAGGGTCTGCGGCAGGATATAGGAGCCCAGCGAGTCGTCGCTGGTTCTCACCGGACTTCTGGTCACGAAATTCCGGGCCAGATTGAAAGTGCTGCTGGTGGAGAGGTGGGGACGAAACCACGCGGTGAGTTTCGGCGTGAGAGTGATCGACGAGGACACCGTTCGGTCGCGCTCTACCCCGACGTCGATTCCCGCAGCACTCCTGCGCGACGCACCTGCCAGCCGACCGATCGGGGTCGAATCAGGGTACTCGCGCAGATCCCTGGTGCTCTGCCATCCGATCGAGCCGTTGACCATCGCCACCGGATTCCAGCTCATCGAGGCCTGGTTGCGCCACAGATGCTGCAGCGACGTGTTCGGCCGCAGAATCGTGTCGGACAGCCGGTTGATCGGAGCGGTGAACGCGGTGACGTCTCCGGCAGTGCGCTGGAGCTGACTGCTCAGCCGGAATGTCGCCGGAAACGGAGAGTAGGTTCCGGCTGCGATCCCCTTCGCGCCCTCGGAGTCACGCAGCCACGAGGGCATCCTGCCAACCAGCGGCCCGAGGCCCAGCGGCCGGGTGGTGCGCCTGATGGTCGGCACCCAGGTGGCACCGATGTCCCAGGAACTCGACGATGACTGGGTGTACTCGGTGGTGTTGCCCGAGGTCGATATCCGCCCCGACAGGGTCAGCGGGTTCAGCAGGGTCCGCAGCACCAGATTGCCCCCGGGGTTGGTGCGCTTGGCGCTGATCGACATCGTCGAGCTGCTGGCGCGCGGGCGACGCAGGCCGGTGAGATGCGCACCCAGAATATCCGAGCCGGTGAGCAGCTCGGGAGAGCTTCTGGACGACGAATGGTTGAACACGAGCGGAATCGCCACTCCGATCGACTGTGGCAGCAGCTTCCCCATGTCCATTGTGGATGATGCGGATACTACCTGTTCTCCTCGATAGGAAGGCGACTCGCCGAGCTGACGGAACTGTCCGTCCCGGGAGACCCAGTTGAGGCCGAACGATGCGAAATCGGCTGCCACCAGTCGCGCCGACGCAGCAGAAGCGACACCGGTTACCGAGATCGGAGAAGACAGCCGGATGTCACCGACCCACAGCTCCACTTCCGGCATCGGCCCCTGGTCCTCGACGTACCGGACCCCCACAGCCACCTCCTGCACTGCGGCCAGGTTGGGTGGAGCGATACCGGGATCACGTAGATGCACGATGTAGCCACCCTGGCAGGCCACCCAGGCTTCGGGATCGCCGCCACAGCCATCCGCCCCGCCTGCGGCCTCACCCCGGAGGTACCGGCCTTCCAGTTCCGCCCGCAGTTCCCGCCAGATGTCGAGGTTGACCACCATCTCCGGCTGCCAGGTACCGGTCAGCGCTTCGGATTCGTAGTAGTAGAAGTTGTGGTCGTCGGTACCGACCTTGATGAAGGCACGCAGCCTCCGGTCGTCCCAGCCATCGCCCCGTCCTCTGGCCCAGACCCTCAGCTCACGGTATCCCAGCAGATTCTGCGGACCGCCGATGAAGCGGTTGTAGGCCTCGGCGCGCTGCCCGTACCGCAGACCACGGGCGACGATCCGGAGCGACTTCTCGTTGACCTGTCGTCCGAAACTGGCTGATCCGGAACCGATTTCGTTGATGCTGTTGCCGAGCCCGGGGGGAGACTGATAGCCCAGTTCCACGTTCTCGGTCGACACGCTGCTCACTACCACCGTCCCGGTCGGCTCGCCGGTAGACCCGGAGATTCCGCTGATCGGCGAAGCCGCGCGCGCCAGCCAGGGCGCCCCCACCAGCCGCATCCGCGCCATCGCGAACCGGACTGCTGCGTCGGGATTGCCGTTGTCCGGAGGTGTGAGCATCGTCATCCTGAGATGCCTGACCAGCCGGATATTCGGCTGCCCGATCCGCCGATCCACGTCCCTGAGCGGTACCCGGTAGAGCGTCCAGCCACCGTAGTTGGTCGGGTCCTCGGGGTCCGGAGTGATGACCCCGGTACGGACGAAGTACTTCGGATCGGTCAGGTCCACTACATACCTGAAGACGTGCTCGTCCTCACCCCTGGCGTCGAGCAGCAGGTCGCCATCGAGATCCTCGGTGTCCAGCATTCCGTTGCCCGCACCGCACGATGCGCCGAGATCACCCCAGGGGTAGACTTCCACCACGTTGGAGATGGTCCGTCGGCAGAGCGGCACCTCGGTGGGGAGGCCGTCGGGACCGATCATCACCGGGCGGTCCGCCTGGATGCCGTTGTCGTCGGTTGACGCATTGAAGATTCCGGTGAGCGATGCCTCGGTGTCGAGCCGGCCGGCACCAACGTACTGGCGCCCGGTGTACACGGTATCCCGCCCGTTGACCAGGTACCTCTCCGGCGCCATGACCAGTGCGTCCTCACTGACATCCCCGAGGTCGATCACCATCCGCATGCCGTTGGTCCCGATCGGACGATCCCTCGACTCGAGCACCCAGAACTCCAGGTACTCGTGGCGCGACAGATCCATTCCGCTCAGCGACAGCGGGGTCACCATCGACCGCCATCTGGGAGTAAAGTCCTGCCGGGGCTGCGACCATCGCGACCGGTTGTCGAACCCTACGATTCCACCCGCGGTGTCGGCGTGCAGCGTCAGGAACATTACCGTCTCGGGCACCACGGCTTCGCCACCGATGATGGCAATGCTGGTATCGATGTCGGTGGGCCGGTACTGTCTCGCTCCACCGCGGCCATCGGGCACCAGATTCTGCCAGATCATCTGGACCGCAGCAGTCGAGTCGAATCCGGCGCCGAAACCCCAGGCTTCCGCTCCCGCCGATGACTGCGGCCGCGAACCGTACCGCCACGCCTGCTCGCGCAGCGGCACCAGGATCCCCTGATCGTTCTCGAATTCCTCCAGAAATGCATCACCCGACCGGTTCGGATCGGGACGGGACACCGCCAGCTCGGCATTCAGCACCAGCGACGACCTTGCCCTGGTGTCCCCGACGGTGATCCGGTCCACCAGTCTCGTGACACTCGGGACGTCGAAGTTCCAGTCGGTGCTGATCCCGGCGATCAGCGATGCCGTCGGTTCGTAGCCCAGGGGCGGTCGGTTGTAGGCGGCGGTTTCGGTCTGATACAGGCCGGAGAAGTTCACCCCGCCGCGATCGGAGAGAGTCCAGCGGCCCGAGAGCCCCGCGATGCTGGTGGGCGCGATCGCGAAGAAGCCGCGCTCCTCGAACTGCGCCATCACCGTCGCGACACGGCTGCCGAAGAGTCCTTCGGGATCCAGAAAGGTGACCGTGCCTGTCTGATATGAAATCGAATAGTCCTCACCGGGAACGAGCCGGCGACCGTCCACCATCAGGCGCTCACTCCCTTCCCTGATGTTGACGGCATTCAGACTGAGCGAGCCACGATCACCGGCACCGGTCGCGACGTACTCCATCCGGAGCTGGAACTTCGCCGGAGGGCCCTCCTGGAAGAGGAGGTATTCCGGTGTCCGGTAGAGGGAGTCGTTGCGCGCGGCAGGATCGGTGATCCGGTTCGCATCACCGAACGGCTGGAGAGTCGGGAAGACCACGAAGTTGTCGCGGATCACCGCCATGGCACCGGGATCACGCGGGCGGGGGAAGGAGTGATTCTCGATGTCGAACACCGCCTGATCGGACGGGACCGCGAGGCCGAATGCGGCAAGCCAGGTCGCCAGTCCGTTCACCGGCCGTTCCGACCGGTTCAGCATCACCGACAGGTCCAACGAGCCGCGCTGCATCTCGGAACCGGCTACCCGGTAGACGTTCCGGAGCGCATGCGCGAAGGTCCCCGCTTCGGGACCCCGGTTCGGCTCGACTATCAGTCTGAGAGAGTCTGACACTCCCGGAACCGCTGTACTCGGAAAGGTCCCCACCCGACCGCCATCCTCGGTGAGGTAGCTGACCGCGAGGTAGTCGCCCGGATCGAGCCGGGAAGTCAGCGCAAACCAGAGCCCGGAGGGATCGACCCAGTAGTCGCGGCCCGGCTGGAGCATGGTCCACTGCAGCGGACCCACCTGCTGGTTGAGGCTTCCGGCAGTGTTGCGGGCCAGCGCCGGAATTCCGCCAAGATTCGGATTGGCACCCTGACCGTAGCCGCCGCGATACCGATAGACCCGGACTTCGGTGGGCCGCAGCGATGCCGGCAGCGTCATCGCACTGAGGTCGAGAATGTCGATATCCGGGTAGCCCGGCAGACTCTGCGGAGCCACCACCCAGAAGAACCGACCCGACTCATAGTCGAGGTCCCGCACCAGACGGTCCTGCGGCTCGACGGTCTCGCCGCCGATCCGGTAGGTGCGTTCGGCTGCGACCTTCCCCTTCTGGGTCGCATACAGTCCCTGAAGCAGAAGGGGACCGAACTCGAGTTCGACACTCACACCGAAGTTCTCGCTCGGAATCGCCGAGGTCATGAACCGCGACTGCATCGGCCGGAAGGTGATCGAACCAACGTCGATGCGGCGGACCACCTCATCCTCGAGGCCCTGATAGTAGGCCCTGATCGTGTTGCCGAACTGGGCATCGTCGGTATCGATGTCGACATCGATGTGAACCCGCTGACCGATCAGGCCCCGGACATTCAGCCGGAGGTTGTTTTCGATCCTCGGTGCCGAGAACCGCGGCCGGCAGCCGGAGTTGGGATCCTGGAGCTGGTAGCTGGTGCACCGCAGGTTCTCGAACCGCTCGGTCGAGATGTTCAGCCGCATCTCGCCGTCGAACTGGATGTCAACCTTCGACGGATCGAGCCCGAATACCCGCCGTTCGGGCGCGGCCGGATCCACCATCCCCATCAGGTCGCCGATCTCGGTACCCCGGTACAGCCGCCGGAGGAGGAGATCGCTCCGCTCGGTCACCACCTGCCGTGCCGCCTGGCGCTCCACCCTGGCAGCAAAGCGCTCCCCGGCCTCGACCGCGGTGTTCGGGTTGGCCGGTCGCCCGGGAATCAGGTAGCCCCGCGGCATCCTGAGCGTCACGACGGTGTCCGTGAACAGCTTCCCCCAGCCGATCCGGGGTATCAGGGTGTCGGTCGGGACCTGGCCAGAAAGGGGCCCGGCTGTCGCGGCGATCAGGACCGCAGAAACGGTCAGGCGAGAGAGCAATGGCACCACGTGACGGGGGAGGTGAGCGATTACCTTGGTAGGATGAACCAGTGGCGAAAGCTAGGCGCAACCCGGCCCGCCACACAACAAAGCACGACGCTCGACCGCCGTCGGCGGACCGCGGCAGCACAAGGAGATCCGGTCATCCGCCCACTCCCGATGAGCCTGATATCATGGCACATCCTCCGTTCCTTCGTGATGCCCTTCATCTGGGGGCTGCTGGCGCTCACCGGACTCCTTCTGGTGACCCAGCTCCCCCGCCTGATCGACGCATTCGGCGGCAACGGACTCGGTGCCGGGATCATGATCGAGGCGATCATCCTGGCGATTCCGGCTGTGGTCACCCTGACCCTCCCGATGGCAACGCTGGTTGCCACCCTGTATGCGTTCACTTCCCTCACCACCGACAGCGAGGTGGTGGCCCTCTATTCCAACGGCGTCTCGGTCTGGCGGATGGCCCGCCCTGCCATTCTGACCGCCCTGGTGGTCGGTGCGATCAACTTCCTGCTCTTCGACCAGATCGTCCCGCTCAGCAACACCAGGTTCCGGTCACTCAACCGCGATGTCTATACAAAGACCCCGACACTGGCCCTTAAGCCACAGGAGCTGAATCCGCTGCCCCGGAGCAGCTACATCATCCGGGCATCAGCAATCGATCCTTCGGGTGCGATGAAGGGGGTGACGATCTGGGATCTGAGACGCTACGACGGGCGACGGGTGATCCATGCCGACAGCGGCATGATGACCCACTCGGCCGACGGCCGCGATCTCCTGATGGTGCTGCATCACGGCGACGTGCTCGACTTCCCCCTCGGCGATCCGGTCAAGGTCGAACGCACCACCTTCGTGCGCAACCGGCTCCGGATTGCCGGAATCGCATCCGAACTCGCCCGCAGCGACGCCCAGGCCGAGCGCGGCGGAAGGGAGAAGAGCGGCTGCCAGTTGCTGGACGACATCGAGGTCGCCAGATGGGACCTGAGCGAGTCGTCCCGGCAGCGGGCTCAACTGGCGCGGAGGGATCTGCGGCACCTGCTGTCGCTGCCACCCGCTCCCCCGCCACCGATCCAGACCCGGCCGGAGTTCCCGCCCCGCTGCTCCTCGCAGTGGCGCGAGTTCCAGACTCTCCTCGAACGGCTGCTGCTGCCCCGGAAGCTCGAAGCCGCAACGGTACGGCAGCCGGTCGACACGCTCCCCAGGGACACACTGCCGAAGGACACGCTGCCGAAGGACACCATCCCACGCGATTCCCTGCTCAAGCTCGGGAAGCCGGGAATGGAGCAGGCTGCTGCCGATTCATTGGCAGGGGCAGTCCTGCAGCAGAAGCCTGCGACCGATCAGGAGGAAATGTTCCAGTTCCCCGAGGCACCGACGGGGCAGCAGGAACAGGGGCCCGTTCAGGACGAATTTGAACGGTTCACCGATGGTAACTCGCCCGGCTGGCTGGTCGATCCGATCCCGATCGGAGGTCAGCGCAGCACCGCCGACGGGCTCACCACCACGATGGCCGAAGTCCGCGGCGCCCGTCTCTATTCTCTGGACGCCACCCGGACGGTCAGGGACTACGACGTCGAGTACCACAAGAAGTTTGCGATTCCGCTGGCATCGGTTGCGTTCGTGCTGGTCGGTCTGGCACTCGCCCTCAAGGTTCCCGGCGGCGGAATCGGCCTGGTGATCGGCGGATCGCTGATCATCTTCCTCGGCCTCTACGTCTTCCTGATCGG
>CAZSPH010000032.1:0-22238 GCA_964608715.1 uncultured Gemmatimonadaceae bacterium
CTGGGCTACCCGGTGGACATCGCGCGGGTGATTCCGGCAGGTGTCGGTATTCTGCTGATGATCGTCGGCAACTTCATCATCCGGGCGCGCCCCAACTGGATCTTCGGGATCAGGACGCCGTGGACCCTCTCCAGCGACCTCTCATGGCGGGAGACTCACCGGCTGGGCGGTCGACTCTTCTTTCTGGCCGGAATGGCGACACTGCTGACCACGATCGCCTGGCCGGGAGCGGTCTTTCCGGTACTGATGGGCGGAATGCTCGGCACAGCGCTGTTCACCCTGTTCTGGTCCTGGCTGGTGTGGAGCAGGGACCCCGAGGCTCAACGCAGTTCAGGAGAAGCATCATGAGAGGTCTGCTGATCGTCGCAGTGCTGCTGGGACCGTCGATCGCGCTCAACGCCCAGGAGGGACCCGTGGTGGAACGTGAGGTCGTCGTACCAGGGCCGGTTCCGCTTCCCGGAACCCTGACGATTCCTGCCGGTACCGGGCCCTTTCCCGGAGTGATCATCGTTCACGGTTCGGGTGCTGCCGACCGCGACCTGACCGTCGGTTTCAATCGGCCGTATCGCGACCTGGCCCACGGTCTCGCCGAACGGGGCATCGCAGTGCTCCGCTACGACAAGCGCACCCGCGTCCAGCCGATGTGGTTTCTCGGTCGGGTATTCACCGTTCACGACGAGACCATCGACGATGCTGTCGCCGCTCTCGCAGTGCTGCGTAACGAGCCGGAAATAGACGCCACGCGTACCGTGGTAGTCGGTCACTCGCTCGGTGGAATCCTGGCACCGCGCATCGCTGCCGCCGATGGCCGCCTGGCCGGTGTGGTGATCATGGCAGGTGCCAGCACGATGTCGCTTCCCGACCAGGTCGAACGGCAGTTCGCCTATCTCCGCTCACTGCCTGACGCCGACACCGCCCAGGTTGACCTCCAGGCGAAGCAGCTCAAGCCAATGCTCGACCGTGCTCGAGCCGTCACAACTGCAGACAGCGCCGACACCACGCTGCTGCTGGGTGCGCCGGCGGCGTACTATCTCGACATGGCGGCGAATGATCCTGCCGCTGGCTGGCAAGGCCGGAGCGAACCGCTGCTGGTGCTGCAGGGAGAGCGCGACTATCAGGTGACGGTCGAACAGCTCGACGACTGGCTGGCAAAGGTCGGCGAGCGCAAGGGGATGACGGTGAAGCGCTATCCGTCGCTCAACCATCTCTTCCTGGCTGGTACCGGGGTGCCCGGGCCCGGCGACTATGCGGCGCCTCGCAAGGTCGATCCTGCCGTCATCGACGACATCGCCAACTGGATCAAGGGACTCCGCTAGGAATCCCGTACAGCCGCCCTACCAGTCGGTGGGGCGGTAGTCCTTGAGGAACAGTCCCCAGACATGATTGCCGGTGTTGAAGCCGTCGATGATCGGGTCGACGATTCTGGCACCGCCATCGACGATGTCCAGCGGTGGATGGAACCGGTGCTCGGCGACCTTCCGGTCGGCGATCTCCGCCGGGTCCTCGTCGGTGATCCAGCCGGTATCGACAGCATTCATGTGGATACCGTCGTTGTGATAGTCGGTGGCCGATGTCCGCGTCATCATGTTGAGCGCGGCCTTGGCCATGTTGGTGTGCGGATGGCGGGTCGTCTTGAAGCGACGGTAGAACTGACCCTCCATCGCCGAGACGTTGACGATGTGCTTGTCGCGCTCGGGGGTGCGGAGCATCAGCGGCTTGAGACGGGCGTTGAGGATGAACGGTGCCACCGCGTTCACCAGATGGACCTCCATCAGTTCGACCGACGATACCTCGTGCATCTGCAGTCGCCACGAATTGCGGCCCCGCAGGTCCACCTGCTGCATGTCCTGATCGAGCCGTCCTTCGGGGAAGAGGTGCTCGGAGCCCAGCAGATCGTCCGGCAGCAGCGGCAACTGCGAGAGCTGGGCGGCGTGGGTCAACCCGGGAACCGGAGGCGCATCGCCAGCCAGTGCCGCGTCGATCTGGCCGCTGGTGAGCGCCTGGTAGGCGCGGACACCGGCATAGCTGCCCAGCAGCTTGCGGGCATGCTCCGGAAGTGAAGCTGCCGCGGCATCCTCTCCGGCCATCATGTGGGCGTAGAACGCGGGTGGGCGCCGCACCGTCTGGCAGGCATTGTTGACGATGAAATCGAGCCGATCCAGTCGCTCCATCAGCTCGTGGGTGAAAGCCTCGACGCTGGGCGTATGCCGGAGATCGAGCCCGTAGATCTCCAGCCGATCCCGCCATTCCTCGAAATCCGGCTCTCCGGCATAGCGCATCGCCGAATCGCGCGGGAAACGGGTCGTGACGATCAGATGCGCGCCGGAGCGGAGCAGCTTGAGCCCCGCCTGATAGCCGATCTTGACCCGTCCGCCGGTGAGCAGTGCCACCCGGCCCTTGAGGTCGGCCAGTTCGGTGCGCTTGCGGTAGTTGAGAGTGGCGCACTCCGGGCAGAGCTGATCGTAGAAGTGGTGGACCTTGTCGTGGTGTCGCTTGCAGACGTAGCAGTGCTTCGACGATATGGCGTCCACGAAGTCCGGGTCCTCCACATCCTCCTGCTCGAACCCGCTGGGTGGAAAGAAGTTGGGAGTGGTGAACACCGGCTTGCGACGGAGTTCACGGATCCCGGTGGAGGTGAACACTTCCTCCTCCGCGCTGACCCGTGCTGCCTTGCGGATCCGCTTGGACTCTCTGACCAGCTTCCGGCGGGCGATCGGGTCCGGATTGTAGACGGCAGCAGCGGCGTTGATCAGTCGGTGCCGGTCGGCGGCATTCAGGTGAGCCAGCAGCGAGCGGTCGGCAACGACTCCCTCCAGGGCGTCTGCTGCCGCGCGGAGCTGCGTCAGGCGGGCTTCCAGTTCGGCGGTATCCGGGTCTGTCATGGCGGCAAGGTTAATCGGGGAGCGCTCGATTCCCGAGGACCCGGGTACCCTGCCACCAGTAGCCGGCCATTACCAGGAAACTCACGCCTGCGGCAAGGAACCTGGTGCCCATGTCGTATTCACCTGCGGAGAGCAGCCCCTCTATGAGCGCCGCGACGAGGATGAAGGGCGCGACCACGCCGAGCAGTCGGAGCGCCCTGCGGCCGGCCACGACCAGTGCCTGCTGGCGGGTGCGCCGGCCGGGACGGATGATCGCGATTCCGAGGAGGAAGCCTGCGGCACCCGAAATCCAGATTGCGGTCAGCTCCAGTGGCCCATGTGCGGCGATGAAGCTGAGCAGGTACCCGGCCAGTCCGACGTTGGCGAAATGTCCGGTAGTGGTACCGATCATTGCGCCGTTGAGGGCTACGATGACAAAGGAGCCGATCCCGAGGAAGGCTCCGGTCGAGAACGTGATCAGGCAGACCCGGAAGTTGTTCAGGAACAGCATCCCGGCCATCGTCGGGCGTTCGGCGGCTTCGGCGACGAAGTAGCCGACTCCTGCTGCCCGTCGCGCGTCGCCCGCAGCGGCCCGCTCCAGCATCACGTCGGGAAGGAGCTGCTCGGCCAGGAACGGCTGCTCCCGCACGGTGGCGTAGCCCGCAAACCCCGCAGCCACGAAGACCAGAAATGCCGCCGCGATGATCGGGCCCGATCGCACTGCCTCGGCGGGGGCATCCTCGGTGAAGAACCTGACTATCCGCGACCAGCTCCTCGGACGGGCACGGTAGAGCGCGTTGTGGCCGGCTGCCACCAGGCGCTCCAGACGCTGAAGTGCGGCAGCGTCGGCGCGATAGGTTCTTGCTCGCGCCAGATCAGCGGTCAGCTCGCGGTACCGGGCCGCGAAGTCGACCAGTCCGGATGCGGAGAGAACGCCGAGACCGGAGCGGGAGACCCGATCGGCAATGGGCTGGAACTCCTCCCATCGTGGCGACTTTCTCGCCACCAGACGTTCCCAGGTACCGGAACTGCGCACCGCACCGGTGCCACGCCGGATCGCACTCTCCTCGCGATGCAGTGCCATCAGCCAGGCAAGCGGCTCCTCGCGGCGGACCTTCGCGGTATCGAGCTGGTCGGCCAGCCGGGCCGCCCACTGATCCCTGCTGGCAGGCGGCAGTTGCGGCGCGCGCCGGATGAACTCCCGGAGCAGGTGGTATTGCTGATCGCTGAGAACCGGCGCGCTGGCGGCACTCTCCACCGATTCATCGGAAGGCTCGATGGCAGGAGCCGTGACCACCGGCTGGTCCCGCACCACCACGGTACCCGCAATGATGTCGCCCAGCCGTTTCCCCATCGGGTGCAGGGCGATCAGCAGTACACCCGAAAAGAGGATGTCGATGGTCCGGAAGAGATTGCGGATGATCGCTTCGGCGATGGTCACCGGATGGCCGGTGTCGCGGATCACCCGGATACCCACCATCCGCTTCCCCGGAGTGCTGCCGTTCCTCGCACCCTCGAAGAGTGCGAAATAGAGCGTCACCGCGAAGAAGGTGAGGATCAAGAGGACGATGCCGAACACGCCCCTGCCAAGACCCGCGAGGCGACCGAGTCCCAGTGGTACGATCACCAGCCATGCGAGGATCAGGATCGTCAGGTCTGCGATCAGTGCCAGCGTCCTGCTGCCCAGCCCGCCCAGCTCGTAGTCGAGCAGGACGTTCTCGGGGGTCTCGATGATCAGGTGCTGCCGGTGATCAGGTCTGGTCATGCCGTTCTTGCCGACGAGGTGGCCGGTATCAGGGATCCGGTCTAATATACGGGACCGCCAGTTGGCCCCGTCGACACCGAACGGAATGGAGTATCAGATGGCAGCACCAGAGTTGCGCCCGCTCTCGACCGGTGAGGTATTGGACACTTCGTTCTCGATCTACCGGCGGTGGTTCGTGCCGCTGTTCACGATCGCGGTGATCACCCGGATCATCCCGGTGGCATTGCAGCACCGCTACGTCGATCCCGAGAACGTTGCGGCCAACACCGTTGCGATGCTCCTGATCGGGATTCTCGGGATGCTGCTGGGTGCAATCGGCATCGGAGCTTCCACCAAGGTGGTGTCTGCTGCATACCTCGGTGGGGAACTGGGGGCCGTCGATGCGCTTCAGGCCTCGATCCCGTTCATCGGCCGTCTGGTCAAGGTCTCGATCCTCACCTCTCTCATGATTGCCGGTGGGCTGATTCTCCTGATCATTCCGGGTATCATCGTCGCCCTTGGCGTTTCGCTGGCAGCGGCAGTGATGGTAATCGAGCAGCCTGCCGGGGCCCGTGTCGCAATCAGGCGTTCCATGGCACTGACGGCGGGACATCGGATGAGGATTCTGGTCTGCCTCGCAGTACCGATGGTCATCATGTTCTTCGGAGCGGTTGGCGTGGCGCTTGTGCTGCCGACCGTTTCCGGCACGGCCAGCACAGTGGTTGGCACCGTCGCCGAGGTGCTGGTGGTGCCGTACTTCTATGTGGTGATCGCGGTGCTCTACTATGACCTGCGGGTCCGCAAGGAAGGGTTCGATCTGGAGCTGCTGGCGCAGGCAGCTTGAGACTGATGTTCCCCGGCCAGGGGCGCCCGGCGCCGGACTGGGAGGCGGCGGTCCGCGAGGTGTTCGCCGCCTCGAAGTACGACTGGACCGACCGGAACCAGCCGAATATCGTGGTCCGGATGATCCGCGATGCGGTGAGGTCGGCCTGGAGCTGGTTGATGGAGCGGCTGGGACCATCTGCTCCGGCGATAGCCGAAGCTTTGAAGTACCTGGCGATCCTGATCGGCATCGCGCTGGTGCTGTGGGGCGTGTGGGCCCTCACCAGGCGGGGCGGGCGGGCCCGTTCCCGGAATACCGGTGCGCTGGCCCGCGAGCAGCTCCGCGACGCTACCTGGTACCGCGAACAGGCCGGTCTCCTGGCCGCCGATGGCCGGTACGACGAGGCGCTTCATCTGGAGTTCCTGGCCCTGGCTCTGGATCTCGATGATCGCCGATTGCTGCGGTTCCACCCGGCCAAGACCCCGGCAGAGTATGCCACCGAACTGGCCGACTCCGGTCATGATGCCGGAGCGTTCCGGTCGCTGGTGCGCCTGCTGTATGGCTACAGCTATGCCGGGTGGCCCTGCGATCGTGACGCATTCGAAACGTGGCGCAGCAAAGCCGACGAGGTGAGAAGTGTCGCGCGGGCGTGAATTCGCGCTCGCGATGACTGCGATCGTCATCGCGGCCCTGCTGGTGGCGCCTCGCGGTGACCAGCTTGTCACTGACGGTCCGCCCTCGATATACGAAACGGGGCCGTCGGGGGCACAGGCGGTCCGTGATCTCGCCGACCACTATGACGTAGCCGTGCGCCCCTTCCGGCAGCGGATGACCGGATTGCTGCGCACGGTCGGAGAGAGCACCGATGCAGCCCTGCTGGTGATCGAGCCGGGTCGGCTGTCGCCGGCGGAACTCGGGTATCTCCATCAGGCGGCAGGTACCGCGGCATTGATCATTGCCGGTGCCGGTGCCGACCCGCTGATGAAGTGCTTCGGCTATCAGCGGCTGAGCTACGATGATACCACTACGGTGCGTCAGGAGTCGGACACCTTCAGGGCACTGCGGGTCCGGTTCCGACTCGATGACTCGGTCGATTCGGTGGTGGTCGATTCGAGCCGCAGTTCCGATGCTGGACATTTCACGTGCAGCGTTCCACCCGGGCTGGTTGCAGATACGGTGCTGAGCGATCTGGACGGCAACCCGGTCGCGGTGCGGGTGGCCGGTGACGGGATCGGCAGTACCGTACTGCTGGTGGCCGATGCGGAACTCTTCCGCAATCGCACTCTGCGCGAAACGGTGGCGGCCGAATTCGTGATCACCGAGGTGATCCTGCCTCATCGTGGGCTGATCGTGGACGAGTATCACCACGGTCATGACGACCGTGGATCGATGCTGAAACCACTGCTCGCATGGAGCAGGCATTCCCCATGGGGATGGCTGATCTGGCAGGTTGCAGCCGTGGCCCTGCTGGCGCTCGGATTCAGCGCGATCCGATTCGGGCCGCTGGAACGGATGACCTTGGCGAGGAGAAGAGCGCCGGCCGAGCACCTCGATGCTCTCGCCACCGCGCTGGCTGCGAGTGGCGGGCACGACGAGGCGATCGGTGCGATCGTCCGGGGCCTGAGAAGACGCCTGGCGCCGGATGGCCGGAGTGGCGGCAGCGACTGGCGCGAGTGGTTGTCGGATCGGGAGAGCAGAGCGGAGCATCCCCGTCACAAGGAACTGCTTCGCGAACTGGTCTCGCTGAGCAGTGGGGGACAGTCTGCCGACGGCGTCCGCCGGTCGGCCATCATAGTGGAGGAACTGTGGACAGCATTGCACCATTGAGCGAGAACGAAATGGCAGCCAGCACCGATGCGGCAAGAGCACTGATGGAAGGGCTCGGCAGCGTCGTGCTGGGGCAGCCGCGGGTCGTTAGAGAGGTCATCACTGCGACGCTGGCGGGTGGGCATCTGCTGCTGGAGGGGCCACCTGGCACGGCCAAGACCCTGCTCGTTCGTACACTCCAGGCACTGCTGGGACTCAGCTTCCGGCGGATCCAGTTCACCCCCGATCTGATGCCGGCCGACGTGATGGGAATCAGCATGCTCGGCAGCGACGGTGCGTTCCGCTTCAGGCCGGGACCGATATTCGCCGACCTGGTGCTTGCGGACGAGATCAACCGGGCACCTGCCAAGACCCAGGCGGCGCTGCTGGAGGCAATGGAGGAGCGGAGCGTCACCGTGGACGGCGAGAGTCATCCGCTGCCGCCGTTCTTCACCGTCTTCGCAACCCAGAATCCGATCGAGTTCGAAGGGACCTATCCGCTTCCCGAGGCCGAACTCGATCGCTTCATCATCAAGTGCACCATCGACTGGCCGGAACCGGCGACCGAAGAGGCAGTGCTGGCCAAGGTGCTCGGCGGGTTTGATCACGCACGTCGCGAAGGGCTCGGTGTCGAGCGGGTGCTCGATGGTGAACGTTTCGGAGCACTCCGCAGCGCCGTGCGGCGGGTCGGTGTGGAGAGATCCATCCTGGCATACATCACCGCGATCGTGGCGGCCACCCGTGACGCGACCTCTCTGGCGCTCGGTGCTTCGCCGCGCGCCAGCCTGGCTCTGCTCCGGATGGCGCAGGCAGGCGCACTGCTCGATGGCCGCGAATATGTCGTTCCCGATGACGTGAAGCAACTCGCACTGCCGGTGCTGCGTCACCGGGTGATGGTCGCACCCGAACTGGAACTGGAAGGCGTGTCTGCCGACAATGCCCTCCGTTCGGTGATCGAACGGGTGGAGGCTCCCGGCCGGTGATCGTTCCGGCACGACGCTGGTACCTGGGTGCACTGGCGATCGGCGCGATCGCGCTGCTGATGCTGTTCGATCGGCGGTGGGCATTGGCGTTCGTACTGGCCAATGTGGTATGGCTGCTGATGCTGGCGCTGGACGGATGGCGGGTATTCGGTGGACGCACCGGTCAGGTCACCGTCGAGCGGGATTCGCCACCCGCTTTCTCAGTCGGTCGGGCTGCCGAAGTCCGGTGGCGCTGGACCAACCGGCTCGATCGGCATGCCGACGTCGAAGTGCGTGAGGAGGTTCCCGATCTGCTGGCAGGCAGCGGTATGCTCGAACGGAAGCTGCGGCTGCGACGTGACGACGTGACCACCGAGATGATGACCATCACTCCGATTCGTCGCGGCAAAGCGGAGACGGGATCGGTCCACCTCAGAGTGGCCGGGCCGCTGGGGCTGGCCTGGCGCCAGATCCGATTGGAACTCCCGTGGAAGGCTACCGTCTATCCTGTGCTCGAATCGGCCGGTGTCGGAGCGCTTGCCGCTACTGCGCTCCGGCGCAGGGAGGCGGGAAGTCGCCGTCAGCGACAGAAGGGTGAGGGCAGGGCTTTCGAGAGCCTGCGGGAATGGGTCCCGGGGGATGAGCCGCGGATCATCGACTGGAAGGCGACTGCACGGCGTGGTCGGCTGATGGCGCGCGAGTATGAGGACGAACGGCGCCAGCAGGTGATGATCATGATCGATGCCGGCCGGCTGCTAGCCTCGGAACACGAGGGCGAGTCGAGACTGGAGTCAGCGATCAGGGCGGCGCTGGAACTTGCCGGTGCCGCGGTCCGCGAGGACGACGACGTCGGCTGCATGGTGTTCGCCGACCGGGTGATGGGTTTCCTGCCACCCACCCGAGGGCGGCGGGCGATTCATGCGGTGGCCGAGATGCTCGCAGGTGTCGAGGGGAGGCTGGTGGAGCCCGACTATCCGGCGGCGTTTGCCAGACTGGCTGCGCGTGGCCGGAAGCGGGCGCTCACCGTGCTGTTCACCGATGCTGTCGACCGCTCGGCCAGCGATGCGATGCTGACCCAGGCGGGAAGTCTTCGTCCACGCCATCTGCCGCTGGTGGTGGCACTCCGGGACCCGGTGGTCGATCGTGCTGCATCGATGCGGCCGGAGAGTGCTGCCCAGGCTTTCGAGCGGGCCGCCGCGGAGGAACTGATGCAGGCCCGTGCGGCGGCTCTGGAACAGTTGCGCTCACGCGGGATCATCGTGCTCGATGTTCCGGCACGAGCCGCAGCCGAAGCGGTGGTGCGCCAGTACCAGCTGCTCAAGCGTCGCGGGGCGATCTGATCGAGGTCGCGCTGTCCCGGTGCATGTGCAGATGGCGCCATTCGTCTTCCGGTTATGATTCAGGGTTGTACCCTCACCGTATTCCGGAGGTTCCGTGACCCGTTCCATCTCGATGCTCGTTCCTGCGATGGTGCTGATCGCCTGCAGTACTCCCGCGCAGCAGTCGCCCGGTACCACACCTGCGCCGTCGTCGCCGCAGCCCGGCTCTACTGCGGGCGTAGTGAAGGCAGATACCGTTGCTACCGGATTGGAGCATCCGTGGGCGGTGGATTTCCTGCCCGATGGCCGGATGCTGGTGACGGAACGCCCCGGCAGGCTCCGCATCGTTTCGCCTGACGGGAAGATCTCCGAACCGGTGGCCGGACTCCCGACGGTGTACGCCCGTGGACAGGGCGGCCTGCTGGATGTGGCAGTGGATCCCGATTTCGCTTCCAACCGGACGATCTACTTCACCTTCGCCGAGCCGGGGGATGAGGAACGGACTGCCAGCACCGCGGCGGCGCGCGCCCAGCTCGGGGCCGGCGGGCTCGAGAATGTCCAGGTGATCTATCGTCAGTCTCCGAAGACCCGCGATGGTGGCCACTACGGCTCCAGGATCGTCTTCCGCAACGACGGGACGATCTTCGTGACCGCCGGTGACCGGATGAACCAGCGGCCGCTGGTGCAGGATCTGGGCACCGGAATCGGCAAGGTCGTGCGGATCAACAAGGATGGCACTGTTCCCAGCGACAATCCCTTCGCCGGTCGCGACGGTGCCCGCTCCGAGATCTGGTCCCTCGGCCACCGCAATGCCCAGGCAGCGACTCTCGACCCGGCAGGCAACCTCTGGACGGTGGAACACGGCGCCCGTGGTGGCGACGAACTCAATCAGCCGCAGGCGGGAAAGAACTACGGCTGGCCGGTGATCACCTACGGAATCGACTACTCCGGAGTGACGATCGGGGAGGGGACCCACAAGGAGGGGATGGAGCAGCCGGTCTACTTCTGGGACCCGGTGATCGCCCCGTCCGGAATGACCTTCTATACCGGTGACCGATACCCGGGCTGGACGGGGAGCGTGCTGATCGGTTCGATGACGCCGGGTGCGCTGGTGCGACTCGAACTGGCCAACGGCCGGGTGACCCGCGAAGAGCGCTACCTCGGTGAACTTGGCGCCCGCTTCCGCGACGTGATCCAGGGCCCGGACGGCTACATCTACGTGGTGACCGACGCACCCAACGGATCCCTGCTCAGGATCATGCCGGCTCGCTGAGCCGGGTGCTCCGGCTACCGACCCCGTCTCCGCCCAGCCGGAGGCGGGGTCTTTTATTAGATTCGGGAGTTGGCCCTGAACACTCCCTCACAGGTAGATGCCATGCGTTCGATCCTCCGTCCGGCACTGCTGGTGCTGTCCGGCCTCGTGCCCCTTGCAGCCCAGGCCCCGAAGAAGGTACTGACCCAGGTTGACTGGGACCGCTGGGAGTCGATCCAGCAGCCTTCGATCTCCGCGAACGGCCGCTGGGCGGCCTATACCATCTCGCCACAGCTCGGCGATGCCGTGTTCGTGGTACGGTCGACCTCGGGCAACACCGAACATCGGATCCCGGTCGGCTACACCGCCCGCGCGAACAACAATCCGGGCGGACTGGCGAGAGCGAACCTCACTCCTCCCGCCGCTGCCCAGCCAGTGGGAACGTCGCGACCCACCGGCCAGGGTGGCCCTTTCACCGGCGACGGGCGGTACGTGCTGATCGGTACGCAGGCCCCCCGGGAGGCAGTGGAACGCGCCCAGGCCGCCACCCGTGCCGCGGCAGCAGCCAATCGGAATGGCGGTCGTCAGGCTGGCGACAGCGCCACAGCGAACCGTCCCGCTCCGAGGGCGGGGTCGTCACCGCTCGACAGCGCAGCCAACCGGACCTCGCTGGTCATCGTTGCTCTGGAGAGCGGCCAGCGGACCGAAATCCCCCACGTGCGGAGCTATCGCCTTCCGGCCAGGGTCGGCAACTGGATCACCTACACCGCAGACTCGTTGCGGGCTCCGGGGGATTCTGCACGCGGTGATTCGGCGCAGGCGCGTACCGGCGGCGGTGCGGCCCCGCCTCCCGCTGCCCAGGGCGCCGGCCGTGGTCCTGCAGGGGGGGGAGCGGCCGCTGCGCGCGGCGGCAGCAGGCGGACGATGGGCAATACCCTCTGGCTCAGGAACCTCGACACCGGAGCTGAGGAGAAGTTGTCGGACGTAGTGTTCCACACCTTCGATGACAGCGCGAAGGTGCTGGTATACACCATCGGGTCGCGGACCGACTCGCTGCTCGATGGTCTGTATGTCCGCAATCTCGCCACCGGCGAAGTGAAGACGGTGATGGCAGGTCCCGGCAACTACCGCGGCTTCACCTTCGACCGCAATGCTCAGCGGTTCATGTTCAGCTCCGACCGCGATGGCCGGGCTGACACCGCCGACGTGAAGTCGACCCTCTACCTCGGCAACGTGCGTACCGGTGCGGTCGAACCGATCATCGCTCCCTCGGTGCTGCCGGACGGTGCGACTCTTTCGGACAACTTCTCGTTCAATCGTGCCGGCACTGCGGCGACGGTCTCGCTTTCCCGCGAGATTGCTGATTCGATCATAGCCGACTCGCTGGTTGGCAAGGCGAACTTCGACCTCTGGCACTACAAGGATGTCCAGCTTCAGCCCGCTCAGAAGCTCGGCAACAACCGCTCCCGTACCCGCAACTACCAGGCGGTCTACCATTTCGCTTCGCGGAAGCTGGTGCCGCTGGCCACCGACACGCTGACCAGCATCCAGCTCTCCGACGACGCGAAGGTCGGTCTGTCCAACACCAGCGTGGCCTACGACATGGAGCGGCTGTGGGGCGACGATCGCACCGACGTCTACACCGTTGATCCGGCCACCGGTGCCACGAAGATGATCGCCCGCGGAATTACCGGCAGCGGCTCGCTCTCGGTGGGTGGCAGGTTCGCCGTCTGGTTCGATATCGACCGCTGGTATGGCTACAACATCGCCACAGGGAAGACCGTAGATCTCACCGGCCCCATTCCCGGAATCAGCTTCGCGCGCGAGACCTGGGACACTCCCGCACCGGCCTCGCCCTGGGGAGTCGCCGGCTGGACTACGAATGACCGTGCCGTGCTGATCTACGATCGCTGGGACCTCTGGGAGATCGATCCCCTCGGTGTGCGTGCACCGGTCAATGTCACGGCAGGGGCTGGCAGGAACGCCGCGATTTCCTACCGGGTGGTGGATCTGGAGCAGGCCCGCACCGAGGAGAGGGCGTTCGACCCGGCGAAGCCGATCTACTTCCGGGCGTTCAATGAGAACACCAAGGCGAGCGGTTTCGCCGAGGGGCGCCTCGGCAGCGCAAACGCGCCGCGGACCATCGTGATGGATGATGTCAACTTCGGCAATCCAACCAAGGCGCGCGACGCCGGGATGTACCTCTTCACGAAGAGCACCTTCCTGGAATCGCCGAACCTGTGGGTCGGGCCGTCGCTTACCCAGGTGAACCGGATCTCAGATATCAACCAGTTCCAGAAGGAATACAACTGGGGAACGGTCGAGCTGGTGAGCTGGCTGGATGACAATGGCAAGCCGCTGCAGGGGCTGCTCTTCAAGCCGGAGAACTTCGATCCGTCGAAGAAGTACCCGATGATCTCGTACTTCTACGAGCAGCTCTCCAACGGTCTCCACAACTACGTGGCGCCGAACGGACGCAACGTGATCAATGCCACGCACTACGTCTCGAACGGCTACCTGATCTTCATGCCGGACATCAACTACGAGACCGGCTTCCCCGGCGACGGGGCGATGAAGTCGATCGTCCCCGGTGTGAAGACGCTGCTTGCCACCCGCGACTATATCGATCCGAAGGGACTGGGCCTTCAGGGGCAGTCATGGGGTGGCTATCAGATCGCGTACATGATCACCCGCACCAACCTGTTCAGGGCCGCGATGGCGGGTGCGCCGGTCGCGAACATGACCAGTGCCTACGGCGGAATCCGCTGGGGATCAGGTCTGGCACGCGCCTTCCAGTACGAGAACACCCAGAGCCGGATCGGCCAGTCGGTCTGGGAGGCGCCCGAGCTGTACATCGAGAACTCGCCGCTCTTCTTCCTCGACCGGGTGAACACCCCGCTGTTCATCATGCACAACGATCAGGACGATGCCGTGCCATGGTACCAGGGCATCGAGCTGTTCGTCGGTCTCAAGCGTCTGGGCAGGGAGGTCTACATGATCAACTACCTCAACGACGTCCACAATCCGTCGAGCCGCGCCAATCAGAAGGACATGGCGATGCGGATGCAGCAGTTCTTCGACGCCAAGTTGAAGGGCGCACCGGAGCCCGACTGGATGACCAACGGCATCCACCAGCGCGACAAGGGACGGGATCTGTATACGGTTGCGCCGGGGCAGTAATGTTGCCTGCCCGCGGCTGAAGCCGCGGCTCGGCAAGGGCAGGGGCTGAAGCCCCTTTCCCCTGTCATCCCGACCGAAGCGATTGCGCAGCAATCACGAAGCGGAGGGATCTGCTTTCCACCGCCCTCCGGCAAAGCCGGAGCGGCGGTGTCTCCGAGGTAAGGGATGAGCATGGGCGGCGAACGGCGAACAGTCATCCCGACCAGAGCACCCGCGCGGCGGGTGCGCCGTGGAGGGATCCGCTTGTCGGAAAAAGCACATCCCTCGCTGACGCTCGGGATGACGATGGGAACAGCCGACGCATGGCGTCGCCCCAGCGGCAATGCAGGATGACAGGGGTCGATTGCTGCTGTGTCTTGACGGCTCCGCGCCCCATGGGCTAGGATGGGACCATACTGTAAAAATCACATGGGGGTGCCGACATGCATAAATGCCCGGCCGGGTCCACTGCTTCGTTTCTCCGCCGGAGTGACCTCAGGTACCTCTGCGGGGGTCTTCTGGTCATGGGCACGCTCACCTGTTCCACGCCGACGGTACCACTCCAGGATGGAGAGAGACCGGCGCGAGCCATGTCATTGTATTCCTGCAACCCGGTGAACTTCGGCAAGTTCGTGGCGCAGTGGCCCTGCAACAAGACGATCAAGGTGTGGGCCGAACCTGGCGACCACAAAGGAGCCATGGACTATGCCAGGTCGGCCTGGAACAGTTTTCTATACCAGTACTCCGGGGAGGGGCTGCCGAAGTTGGAAGCTGCCACCAGCCTTGGTGAAGCGGACGTCAAGGTAGTCGGTGCCACATCCGGCACGGAGTTCTGCGGCGACGTGAACTGGGACTCGATGCCGATGATCATGAACATCTACAACTCGTGTGGCTCTGGCCAGAACAAGGGGCCAATGGACCATGTGATGATCCACGAACTCGGGCACGTGCTCGGCTGGAATACCAATACCGACAAACCCAGTCCGCGGACCTATGCCGATCACTGCGTGATGGCGCTGCCGGATGATCGGGCTGGCTTCAACACCACTCCCTGTGCCCACGAGACCGAGGGGCTGCTGGCCGGCTACAGTCTGCGGGATCCGATCCCGGCAGAATCGGTCCTGCACTGGAACGGCTACTGGTTCGTGGTCAGCGGCTCTCCGGGGCTGACTCCGGCGGACACCCTGGCCCTCAACGAGACCCATCAGTTCAGCGCCAGCGGGCTGTATTGGGATATCGAGCCGTCCGGAACGGTGTCCTGGCCCAGCGGCAACGGGGAGTGGTTCTCGTCCAATCCCTCGGCCATCTCCATCGACAGGTACTCCGGCCTGGCTACGGCGGTGGGTGATGGTGAGGCATACATCAAGTACGTGCCGACCGGTCCGTGGTCCAACTATCTGCTGACGCGCAGCTTCATGGAGAATGGCATCTCGACCAGGGTCATTGGGCCCACGCCACCTCCTCCTCCACCTCCACCTCCGCCACCACCTCCTCCGCCACCGCCGGCGCCGCTGGTGATCGAGTCGTTCTCGGTCAGCACCGCCGTGCCGATCACCGTGGGTGGCAGCTACGAAGTGACAGCCAACCTGGCCGCAGGTGACGCCACCGGGGTGACCTACCAGTTCATGTTCGTGTACAGCCACAATCCCGGCTGGCGCCACTACGTCAATACGGCTTCGGGGAGCCCGTCGCCATCGGTTGCCGATACCATCACCTACTGGCCGTCGGGCTGGGGGACCCCTTCCTCGGGCAATACCGCCGGGCTGTGGGCACCGGTGGGCAGCTACACCATCCGGGTGATTGCCTGGGCGTGGCGCGATGGCAGCGGCATGCGGACGGTCCAGGACCTGACCGTCTGCGCGGATACCGAAGGCAATCAGTGGGCGATGTTCAAGAACGAGGAGAATCCGAATGCGGTGGAAGGTTGCACGCCACCATGAGGATACCGACCGGATCGCTGCTCGCCATCACGGTGCTGGCCGGCTGCCGCAGCACCGAGCCCGGTCCTGAGCCGCTGCCGGAGCCGAAGGGGACGATGGCGATCCACCATTCCGATCACGGCGTCTTGCTGCGGGATGTCGTCAGCGGCTTGGACACGGTGGTGATCCCTGTCGATTCGAGGCTTCCCTTCCTGTCGACCACGATACTCGGGCTGCCCGGCAGGAACTCTTTCCTGGCGCCGTACCACCTGAGGCTGTATCGCACCGACCTCGTCGAGGTATCTCTGATCGATGGCAGCATGATCCATCACATTGCAGGTGAGGACCACCAGGCCGTGTACGCTGCGGACCGGTCCGTTGACGGACGCAGGGTACTGGTGTATTCCTCCCTCCCCCAGATGATCCGGGAGGTGGATCTGGCAACTGGTGTCACAACGGTCTGGTGGCAGGGACGCGCCGATTTCAATGATACGGTCGCTGTCAGCTCGCCCCGTTACGACCCGGTGACCGGCGGAATCCTGCTCAAGTACCGGGCAGACCAGGCTGACTGGGAAAATGTTGTGCTGGCGAGTATCGGGGCCCCCGGGGGCGCTGTCCAAGTAGTGATCCCGCGTGGACCGGGAGTCAGTTTCATCGACAACTGCTACTGGGATGTTGACCCGACGAGCGGCGATATCATCTACCGCAGCGACGGGGAACTGCGGCTGCACCGCAGGCCGGGCTCGACCCGGCGCTACACGCTCCCGGCAGGGCTGATGGGCAGCTGCATCCGCTTCTCCCCGGATGGGGAGTTTCTGGTCTACCGCCGTGATGGCGTCAACTGGATCTACCGCTTCCGCGACGGCAGGATAACCGCCCTGCCGACCAGCCTGTCGCCGGACGGTGTGGTGCTCGATTGGTGGTAGGGGACGCCACCCGCTGCGGCGAAGGCCGACTTGGTCGTCAAAATCCGGGCGACGCATGGCGTCGCAACAATGTCCCGGGTGGTGGCGCGTTGCCGGGCGACGCATGGCGTCGCCCCCACGGCCATGCGGGATGGCGCGGATCGATCGCTGTTGCAGCCTTGACGACTTCGCGCCCCGCGGGCCATGGCGGAGAAGCCCCTGACAACAACCGGCATGAGGCGGAGGTGTTCACCACCATGAGGATACCGACCGGATCGCTGCTCGCCATCACGGTGCTGGCCGGCTGCCGCAGCACCGAGCCCGGTCCTGAGCCGCTGCCGGAGCCGAAGGGGACGATGGCTGTGTTCCATGATGGTCGCATGGTGCTGCGGGACGTGGTCACCGGTGCTGATACAGTGGTGCTTCCTGTTGACTTGGGGGTTCCCCGCCTGGCGCCATGGTCGATTGTAGGTCTGCCGGCCAGAAACTCGTTCCTGGCGATTTACTACGTGAGGAGAGTTGGCACTGACCTCGTCGAAGTCTCGCTGATCGATGGCAGCATGATCCATCACATTGCAGGCGAGGACCACCAGGCCATAGCTGCTACGGACCGGTCCGGTGACGGGCGGCGGGTGCTGGTGTTTTCGACCCTCCCCCATATGATCCGGGAGGTGGACCTGGCCACTGGTGCCACAACGGTCTGGTGGCAGGGACGCGCCGATTTCAACGACACGGTCGTGGTCAACTCGGCACAGTACGACCCGGCCACCGGCGGCATCCTGGTAGCCTACAACCCCGATGAAAGAGCAGACTGGGGCAACTATTCCCTGGCATCGATCAGGACACCAGGTGCCGCACCGGAAGTGCTGATCCCGCGTGGACCGGGGACCTCTTTCTCCAACTATCTCACTTGGACTGTTGACCCCGCGAGTGGAGAGGTCATCCATCGCGGCGACGAGGGACTGCGGTTGTACCACAGACAGGGAGCTATTCGGCGCAAGAGTCTGCCGACAGGACTGCTCGGAGCCGATCCACGCTTCTCCCCGGATGGCGAGTTCCTGGTCTACCGCCGCGATGGCGTCAATTGGATCTACCGCTTCCGCGATGGCAGGATCACAGCCCTGCCGACCAGCCTGTCGCCGGACGGTGTGGTGCACGATTGGTGGTAGGGGGACACCACTCGCTGCGGCGAAGGCCGACTTGGTCGTCAAAATCCGGGCGACGCATGGCGTCGTGACAACGTCCCGGGTGGTGGCGCGTTGCCGGGCGACGCATGGCGTCGCCCCTACGGCAATGCGGGATGGCGCCACTCGTCCGCCCGTCACTAATGTGACGGCTCGGCAAGGGCAGGGGCTGAAGCCCCTTTCCACTGTCATCCCGACGGAAGCGATTGCGCAGCAATCGCGAAGCGGAGGGATCTGCTTTCCACCGCCCTCCGGCAAAGCCGGAGCGGCGGTGTCTCCGAGGTAAGGAATGAGCAAGGGCGGCGAACGGCGGACCGTCATCCCGACCAGAGCACCCGCGCAGCGGGTGCGCCGTGGAGGGATCCGCTTGTCGGAAAAAGCACATCCCTCGCGGACGCTCGGGATGACGATGGGAAGAGCCGACGCATGGCGTCGTAACGATTTCCCGGGTGGTGGTGCATGGCCGGGCGACGCATGGCGTCGCCCCTACGGCAATGCGAGATGGCGCGGATCGATCATCGCCCATCCGTCATCTGTCATCTGCCCTCTGCCACCCCCCAGATCACCAGATCGACGTCGCCGGTATCCGGGTCCTCGACCCGCTGCAGGATCCGGTCGCCGTGAACCGCCAGCAGGCGGTGAAAAGCAGACCCCTCGCTGACGCTCGGGATGACGATGGGCGTGGGGCTTCAGCCCCCGCCTTTGCCGAGCCGCGGCTTCAGCCGCGGGTAGGAACGGGCGACGCATGGCGTCGTAACAATGTCCCGGGTGGTGGCGCGTTGCCGGGCGACGCATGGCGTCGCCCCTACGGCAATGCGGGATGGCGGGCGTCGTTCACGGAATGAAAATCTCCTCGACCTTCACTCCGAACACTGCCGCGATCCGGAACGCCAGCGGCAGGGACGGATCATAGATCTCCTTCTCGATCGCGTAGATCGTCTGCCGCGACACATCCAGCGCCTCGGCGAGATCGCTCTGCGTCCAGCCGCGTGCCAGACGCAGTTCCTTGACGCGGTTGGTCATTCCGAGCGCAGCCGACGGAGGAAGTAGAGGCTGGCAAACAGCTCCGTCAGCAGCCCCACCACGAAGATCGATTCCAGATAGAATGAGTCGTTGCCGGGAACCATGACAGAGTAGTCCGTGCGGATCTCGAGCGCCATCGCTATCACTGTAGCGATCAGCATGGCACGACCGGCGAGTGCAACGCTTCGATTGCTGATGGCCCGTTCGAACTCGTCCATGCGTCGCCACATCACGACGTGACTGACGATGGCCAGGCCGATTGCCACAAGGGAGGAGAGCAGCCAGTGCCAGTACCACCGGGACTCGGGGTGACGCTGGAAGTACTTGAGTCCGAAGAAGAATACCGTACCGGTCAGCAACCAGGTGAGCCGGATCAGGCCGGTAGGGTCGACCCGGTTCCCTTCGCCCCAGATCTCGCGCATGTTGCGTGCTCTCACAGCTTGTGGCTCCGCAGGTCGTGGGTCTCGTTGTTCGGGGGGCGGTTGGTCACTTCGGGAACGCCCTGCGGTGCACCAGGACAAATGCGCACATGTGAAGCATCAAGGCGAGCATCGCGATGGACCTGAAGTCCACTCGGTCGGGGGGGAGGTTACCAGGGGCCGGTATCATGAGCGGCAGGCCGAACGCCGCCTCCAGAACGGCGAGGTAGACGAGGACTACCACCAGGATCCAGAAGGCGATTGCCGCCGCACGGTTCCACAGCGCCCGTTCGAACTCGTCCCGCCGCCGACCCTGGCGTATGCTGATCCAGATCCCCGCGATCAGGGCGGGGACGGGAGCCAGCAGCCAGAACAGCCGCCATCCCTCGGAAAGCACGTGGCGATCGAGAATCCAGATGGCGGAGACGGTGATCAGGCCGGCTACCCAGCCACCAATCCACTCGGGCCACGGGTAGGTGCGCATCGCGTCATGCCTGATATCGCTGCTGCTGGGCCGGTCGGACAAGGACATCTCCGGAAAGAGGTGTCCGCAATGTAAAGGACGCTTTGCGTGAATGTCAAGTAGCCTTGACGTGATCCCGGTTTCACGTCATCCCGAGCGTGTGCGAGGGATCTGCTTTTTCACCGCCCTCCGGCAAAGCCGGAGCGGCGGTGTCTCCGAGGTTCTGAATGAGCAAGGCCCTTGCCCATACCTGAAGTCGGAGATGCCGCCGCTCGCGCTACGCGCGAGGGCGGCATGGATTCGTGCCACAGGGGCTTCAGCCCCTGCCTTGGCCGAGCCGTCACTTCAGTGACG
This sequence comes from uncultured Gemmatimonadaceae bacterium, assembly GCA_964608715.1. Taxonomy (GTDB): domain Bacteria; phylum Gemmatimonadota; class Gemmatimonadetes; order Gemmatimonadales; family GWC2-71-9; genus Palsa-1233. Next base: position 20,194 of record CAZSPH010000032.1, read on the forward strand.
GGCCTCACATAACGAAACGAACTCCTCCCCAAGCCCGAGAGTGTCCAGAAAAAATCGATCGGGGGTTTTCATGCCAGGCCAGGAGGCTCTCCGAGACGATCAGGGTGCTTAACGTCGAACGCAACCATCATCTCGGCTCTGAGAGCCAGCTTACCAGGTGGAGAGATGGTCTTGCCGAACCATGATGCCCACCTCTTACCGGGCGCAGACTGCTTCGCGAACCGATCAGCAAACAGTTCACCGTCGTGAGACGGCTTATCGAGCGAATCAGGGAGCATGCCGAGGTCGTGAGGGAGCAGAAATGCAGAATGGATACAATCTCGGCTCCGCGAGGGAGCTTATCGAGCTCGACAGCCTGCTTCACGAGCCGATCAGGGAGCAGAAAATTTCTGGTGCCGACCTGATTCCTGGCCAAAGTGTCCAGATTTCAGGACACAGGAGCTTTCCGGGCCTGATGGCTCGCAGATCATCTTTCACGCCTCGCTGCTGGTGTCCTTGCAGCGGCAATCCCAGCAAGGGCAAGGCTTTGTTGCGAGCGGCAGGTCTGCTGATGCCAGCCGGTGCAGCGACGTTTCACCTCTGGCACGCGGCTGGCGTTGGACGTTGGCACGCCTGAGGTCCAGGCGGTCGTGCGACTTTCATCAACACAGTTCATCGGTGCCCAGCTTCAGGCATGGGTGCCACCACCACGGAGGTGTGCCATGCAGGCCGTCATCCGCAGAAGGCTCTCGATGGCTCGTCGCGTCCTCGCATTCGAGAGGGCCAACCCCGCCAGCGACCCGAGTCACCAGAGCGTCGTCGCCAGACTCGCCGACATCATCGGGCGCTTCGACCTCGTCCTCCCCCGTCGGCATCAGGGAATCGCAGCCGAGCACTCGGCGGTCGTCCGTCGCCGGGAGAAGCGGCGGGCACTCCGCGACAGGCTGCGTCACCTGGTGGCGGTCGCCGCCGTCGCCGCAGAGACCGACATCACCCTGCTGGAGAAGTTCAGGCCTCGCGAGTACTACGGGCCGAATCGCGAGTTCGTCGTCGTCGCCCGGGCCATGCTGGCGGATGCGACTCTCCACGCCGAGGCGCTGGTCTCCTGCGGGCTCGGCAGCGACTTCTTCGATGACCTGAGCAATGCCATCGGCGAATTCGAAGCCGCATCGGTCGAGGCCGAGGAGGGTCGGCGCGAACACGTCACGGCCAGCGCCGACTCCGGCATGCTCGGTCGCGAGATCACCGCTCACGTCCGCATCCTCGACGGCCTCAACCTCCGGAGACTCGCCAGGGAGCCGGGACTGGCCGCCGCCTGGCACAGCGCCCGCAACGTCTACGGCCCGGTCCACCACGGCGCGTCCGAAGGTGAGACGCCGGATACCGCAGAGCAGGGAACGGAGCAGACGCGAGCTGCGTGATCTCCATGCCGCCCTCCGGCAACGCCGGAGCGGCGGCATCTCCGAGGTGAGGAATGGGCGAGGACCCTGCTCATTCCGATCCTCGGAGACCCCGCCGCCCCTACGCCCTACCCGCCAGCTCCCCGTCCGCCCGCCGCTTGCGCTCGACCTTCACCTTGAGCTGGCCGCAGGCGGCGTCGATGTCGAGACCGCGACTCCGCCTGACAACTGCTTCTACGCCGGCATGGCATCCATCTCACTGCGCAATGTGGCGGGGAGTTCCGTCGCCTCCTGCCAGCTCGCAACCGGCTTCGCCCAGAGACGAGGGAGAAGCTGCTTGGCCCGGTCCCCCTTCCGTCACCCACTGCTGCAATTGCTCGGCGGCGGCGGCCGGCAGATCGAGGATCGTCGCTGATTCGGTCTTCATGCCAAGAAGCTAAGTGCTGAAGGGGGCAGGCGAATATCGCCTCCGGGCAGCGACACCTGGTCCGCTTGCGAGATCAGGCGCACAGCCGCGTCCCTCCCAGGGCTGGAGGGCAGGATGTGACGAGTTGGAGGTTGGGCGGGTCTTGCGGGTATGGGAGTAGCGATGCCACGTTCTCAGAGACGGTTTGAGCTGGCCTCGATTTGATGGACACCTCAGTTGTCTCCATCTTGGAGGCATGG
>CAZSPH010000033.1:0-14200 GCA_964608715.1 uncultured Gemmatimonadaceae bacterium
CCGTCACCTGTTCTGCCGGCGCCTTGCCGCAGCGATTCCTGCCAGTCCGGTCGCCAGCAGCGTCATCGTAGCCGGTTCCGGCACCGTCGCGTCGGGCTGGTCGGAGAAGGTTCCGGTCAGGCCGAACGAGAACTGACTGTCATAGCCCAGCCACGACAGTGCTGCGAACTCCAGACCGAAGTCCGGCGAATCGAAGTAGTTGCTGCCTCCGGTGGGTGATACCGCACCAGCTCCGCTGGTGGTGGCGATGTGCATCTCGCCGCTTCCTGCGCCGATCGGTGACATGCCGAGCCAGTAGGTGCCGGGGGCGAGGTAGAACGAAAGCCCCTCGATCAGGCCGGTGAAGGAGAAGAGTTCCCCGCCGGTGATGTAGCTGATCATCGAAGGGGCGCTGTTGGCAGTGACGGACATGCCTCCGGTACCGTGCCAGTCGAGTGCTCCACCATTCCCGTCAGACATTCCCGAGCGGATCTCCCACGCGGCATTCGCGGGAGTGAAGTCGCCGTAGAAGTTGCCGAAGATGCCAGTGACATTCCAGCCGGCTCCGGTGACCGTGAACCCGTTGTAGACCATCGACCGCTCGAGCGAAGTGCCGATCTCGCTGGTCAGGTAGTCGCTGCCATCGGCGTCGCCGCTGTACTGCAGTACTTCCTGGGCAACGAGTGGTGCGTGGAGCAGTGCAACGGCCGCAAAGGTGGCTGCTCCGGCACTCAGCAGCTTCCCGATCTCTCTCATGATATCTCCAGTGGATACGTGTGCGAAGTGACCTTGCCGCCGAATGATGCCGGGCATGACCGACTCTTTCGGTCACTTCTCTGTATCGATCCGGTGTCGCCGTCGGCCTGATTCGTGGCGTCGATTCGACATCGTGAAGTCGTTCCGTTGCATCGATCCCGCGGCCGATCGTGGTACCGGGCCGTGACTGGTGCGTGACGGATGGTGTAGAAGATCTCCGGAGCTGTTTCAGCGAAGTATACCCGGAATCAGTTGCACCATTCACAGGAGAGACTCGTGCGTCATCAGTACCTGACGACGTTGGCCATCGCTGCATCGCTGGCAATGCTTGCGGCATGCAGCCCGGGCCGGATAAACACCGCGCCCGACGGCAACATCGTTCCTCGCCTTGCCGGAAATGGAGGCAGCAGCAACCCGCTGCTGACCTGGTTGCCGCCCACCGCGGACAATTCCGGTCCCTTCACCGGAGAATTCGACGGCAGCCACGACTTCACGCTTCGAGTGGTATGCGTGGAAGCCGCTGGCCCCGGCTGTCCCAATGTCCGCTTCAGCATCGCGGCGTCGGGATATCGGGTTACCGTTGCTGCCCAGGAGCAGGAATACCGGAGCAACCTGAACGCTCCAGCCGCGCTCGAAGTCGGTCCCGGCAAGTACGAACTGCAGGTCCTGGAGGGATCCGCGATCTTCGCCACTGCTCCACTCTGGGTAGTGGAGGGGGCCGGACAGCTTGGCACCGTAGGCAGCGGGCACGTCGGCCTGGTACGCGGTCAGCAGTTCCCGGTGCGCTTCCGGGTGGATCGCCCGAGTCCGGCCACATCGGTACGGATCAACGAGGTGGAGTCCGACAATGGCGTGCCGGGTGACTGGGTCGAGCTTCACAACTCAGCCGCAGTGGCGATCGACCTCGGCGGCTACCGCCTCAAGGACAACATGGACCGCCCCTTTGCCATCCCGGCCGGGACGATCATCCCGGCCGGCGGCTTTCTGGTGCTGGAGGAGTCCGCCTTCGACTTCGGGCTCGGCGCGGCCGATATGGTACGGCTTTTTGCCCCGGACAATGTGACGCTGATCGATTCATACCAGTGGTCCTCGCACGCCGCCGGCACCACCTACGGGCGATGCCCCGACGGCAGCGGTGAGTTCGTGCTCACCACGGTGAGCACAAAGGGCTCTGCCAACGACTGCTCACCACGGGTCGTGATCAACGAGATCGAATCGAACAACGGGGTTCCCGGTGACTGGGTGGAGCTGTACAACCCCGGGCCCACTCCGGCGAATCTCTCCGGCTACATCTTCAGGGACAACAGCAACAGCAGCTACGTCATTCCGGCAGGGACGATCATCCCCGTCGGCGGCTACCTGGTACTGGATGAGAGCGCCTTCGGTTTCGGCCTCGGGGCCAGTGATCAGGCCCGCCTCTTTGCGCCTAACGGCACTACGCTGGTGGATTCCTACACCTGGACCTCACACGCGGCGACTACCTACGGTCGCTGCGCCGATGGAGTAGGTCAGTTCACCACCACGGTGAATCCCACCAAGGGCGCGGCCAACGCCTGCCCGGCATTGGCTGCCACCGTGGTGATCAACGAAGTGGAGTCCAACGGCGGCGTTCCCGGTGACTGGATCGAGCTGTACAACACCGGCAGCGAGCCGGTGGACCTGAGCGGCTTCATCATCCGTGATGACAACGACAATCGCATCGATGCCCTTCCCGCCGGCACGGTGATAGCTGCCGGTGGCTATCTGGTGCTCGACGAGAACGTTCACTTCTCCTTCGGGCTCGGTGCTGCCGACATGGCGCGACTCTTTGCGCCGGACGGCGTGACGCTGGTGGCCTCCTATTCCTGGACCAGCCATGCCGGTACTACCTATGGCCGCTGTCCCGACGGCAGTGGTGAGTTCGCCACCACTACCGTAGGCACCAGGGGCGGACCGAATGCCTGCGGTGTAGCGGTGGTGATCAATGAGGTGGAGTCGAACGGAGGAGTGCCTGGCGACTGGATCGAGTTGTACAACCGCGGCCCGGTGGCGGTGTCGCTTGCCGGATACGTGCTGCGGGACAACGGCAACGGTAGCGGGTACACCCTTCCGGCCGGAACTTCGATTCCGGGCGGTGGTTACCTGGTGATCGACGAGAGCGCCTTCGGTTTCGGCCTCGGGGCGAGTGATCAGGCGCGCCTCTTCGCACCCGGCGGCGTCACGCTGATCGATTCGTACACCTGGACGTCTCATGCCGCGACAACCTACGCCCGGTGCCCCGATGGCACCGGAGACTTTGCCACGGCAACTGCTCCTACCAAGGGGAGCGCCAACTCCTGTCCCGGGCAGGTCACGGTCACTGCGTGGCCGGGCGAGGCTGCGGTCACGACGGTCGACCTGCCGGGTGCCTTCCCGAGCAATCTCAGTGGTCTGGTGTATCAGCCGTCTGGTACTTCAGCACCGGGAATCCTCTGGGCAGCTCGCAACGGCCCCGGCGCGCTGTTCCGCCTGACGTGGACCGGAACCAACTGGATTCCCGATACCGGCAACGACTGGGGCACCGGCAAGCTGCTCCGCTACCCCGGAGGAACCGGTGACGTGGATGCGGAGGGCGTGACATTCGCGGCCACTCCGGAAGCGGGAGTGTACGTTGCCTCCGAGCGGAACAACTCGGCCAGCGGTACCTCACGTAACAGCATCCTCCGGTATGACGTCACTGCTGCCGGAACTGCGCTGACAGCCACGCACGAATGGAATCTCACCGCCGCACTTCCCGCCACCGGGGCAAACCTGGGACTGGAGGCGGTGGCATGGGTGCCCGATTCGTATCTCACTGCCCGGGGATTCATCGATGAGAGCAAGGGCGGCCTCTATTCACCTGCCGACTACCCGGACCACGGATCGGGGCTCTTCGCAGTCGGACTGGAGGCGATCGGTGATTCGGTCTACTTCTTCGCGCTCGACCACACCAGCGGTTCGTTCACCAGGATCGCGACTATCCCGGTGAGGACGTCGTTCGCCGGAGTGATGGATCTGGCCTTCGACCGCGAGCTCGGTCGCCTCTGGGTGGTCTGCGATGACGGCTGTCAGGGGCGCACCGCTGTTCTGGAAATCGACACCGGGAGCGGCTCGCCGACTCAGGGGCGCTTCATCGTGACGGGGGTATTCGAGCGTCCGTCCGGTGTCGCGAATCTGAACAACGAAGGGTTCGCGATCACTTCACAGGGCCGGTGCTCCAACGGCAGCAAGCCGGTGTACTGGGCGGATGATGGTGCCACCGGTGGCCATGCGATCAGGCAGGGGATGGTGAGCTGCTGATCCTGCCTGGCTGGAGAGGGGCGCCAGGGGTGCAGCATGCTGCACCCCTGCTGCTATCTCGCCTCCTCCAGCCATCTCTTCGCCTGGCGCACCCTGACATGGTTGGAGTCGAGTTCACGGGCCATGCCGATGTATCCTGCTTCGAGCATCGCCAGCGCTTCGACACGGTGTTCCGGACCGCTCATCGCCAGGGTGGATCCGAGGAAGGACTCGGCCTGGGCGATTGCCCAGTGCCCCTCCGGAAAGGTGGCCCGCCTCAGGTCGAGGCCCTCCCGCGTCATCACCACCCCGCGCACGATCCTCCCCAGCCTTGCCTCGCACCATCCGCCATACATCAGTGCCGTGGCAATCGAGAGATCGGTGTCGCCGAGATGGCTGCCGCGGAGTGAGAGGATATCGTTCGCCACGACGACTGCCTCTGCGCATCGATCGGTGTCAACCAGAATGTTGAGCAGCATCCTTCGGGAGGTTGCGGCGGCGGGGCTGTTCTCTCCGTTCACGTTGATGTGGAGTGCGAGAGACCGCCTCGCAGTTGCCTCGGCGGCAGCAAGATTGCCGTTGAACATCTGGACACCGGCGAGCGACTGGAGTCCGCCGGCAAGAGCGGGGTCACGCTCGCCGCGCATCGTCATGATGCTGTCCACCGCCATCGCGAGCAGCGGCTCCGCCTCGACGTACCTTCCCATTTCCGCCAGCAGGGTGCCGAGGTTGACGTAGGTGATCATCGCGGAGTGGCGACGACCGGGGAAGCGTTCCAGCGCCGTCAGCGTTGCCCGGTAGAGCGATTCGGCCTCGGCGTGGCGGCCCTCATGGTGAACCAGCATGGTGTAGTTGTTGAGTTCGGCTGTCAGGGCGGTGGTGTCGGTGTCCGGGAGACGACGGTACATGTCGAATGCGGCGTGGTAGAGCGATTCAGCCTGGGCGGTCATGCCGGTTGAGTACCTGATTCCTGCCAGATTGTACAGCGCATCGGCGTGGTCGCGACTCGGACGTCCGCTGTCGGCGGCCGAGAACAGTCTCAGCGCGTCCTCTACCAGCGGGAGCGCCCGGTCGTAGAGTCCCATGTCATAGAGAGTGGCGCCGAGGGTGTTCTTGATGGCCCCGATCAGATCGGGATTGCTGGTAAAGCTGCTGTCGATCCGGGGAATGGTGAGGTCGATCGCTTCGAGCACGGTGACATCGCGACCATGTCCTGCCGGACTTGCTGCTGCGAGAACGTTCTGGATGAACTGGGTGACCTGTCGGGTGCGGACGGTCTCCCGCAGTGCGCGGTCCCGTTCCCGCTGTGCGATCTCCGCCTGCCGTATCGAGATGATGGTCGCGGCCACCAGCGTTATCACCGCCGCGGCAGCGGCAAGCACTGCTGTCCGGTTGCGGCGGAAGAACATTCTTGCCCGGTAGCCGAAGGAATCGGGTCTGGCCCTGACCGTTCGTCCAGCGAGCCAGCGCTGGAGGTCGTCGCGCAGTTCCTGGGCCGACTGGTACCGCCGTTCGGGTTCCTGGCGGAGAGCCATGCCAAGAATGCTGTCCAGGTCCCCGCGCACGGTCCGGGCCCGTTCGCGGATGATCGGATCGGTATGCGAGCCGGTGCGATCGATGATCGCCCGCGAGGCGGTGACATGGCTCCGGACAGGCCCGTCATCACTCTGTTCCTGCTCTGCAGGGCGTCTGCCGGTCAGCAGTTCGTAGAGGAGAACGCCCAGCGAATAGACGTCGGATGCGACGGTCACCTGTTCGCCCCGGCGCTGTTCGGGTGAGGCGTACCCGCGAGTGAATGGCACCAGCACAGTCCGGGTGTGTTCGTCTCCAGTGGCATCATCCGGTTCCATCAGCTTTGCCACGCCGAAGTCGAGCAGCTTGACCGTGCCGTCGTTCGAGACCATCACGTTGCCGGGCTTGAGATCGCGGTGGAGCACCAGGCGGGCATGGGCGTACTGGACCGCTGCACAGACCTGCATGAACAGCGAGACGCGCTCCCGCACGCCCAGCTTCCGGATATCGCACCAGCGTGCGATCGGATCGCCGGGAACGTACTCCATCGCGAACCATGGCTCGCCGTCGGCGGTGACGCCGCTGTCGAAGAGTGCGGCGATGTTGCGGTGCTGCAGGGTGGCGAGAAGGCGGCGCTCGGTCCGGAAACGGCGCATCAGTTCCGGCGAAATGATGCCGTCGGGCATTGCCTTGATTGCGACCTTCTTCTGGTACTCGTCGTCGTCCCGCTCGGCTTCCCACACCGTTCCCATTCCGCCACGGCCGATCTCGGCGACGATCCGGTAGGGCCCTACTTTCTGACCCGGACCTATGGCCGAGCGGCGGGAGAAGTCATCTTCGATGAGTTCGCTGGCCTTGACCTCGAACCGGTTGCCCAGGTGGCCGGCCGAATCGAGCAGATCTGCCAGCTCGTCATGGACCGAGGGATCCGACCCGGCCAGGGCGGCGAGCCGGATCTGGCGTTCCGTGGTGTCGAGGTCGAGCAGTTCGCCGAGGAGAGAGGAGACTCGCTGCCAGCGGCGGGCTGCTTCGCTGCCGGTGTCGTCAGCGGTCATTGGTTGTCCATGATCTCCCGTTGCAGCCAGATCCGTGCGACCGTCCAGTCCCGTTTCACCGTTGCCGGCGAGATTCCCAGCAGTTCGGCGGTTTCCTCGATCGAGAGGCCGACGAAGTACCGCAACTCGACCACCCGAGCCTGCCGGGCGTCGAGATCTGCCAGGCGCTCCAGAGCGGCATCAACTGCCAATATCTCGCTCCCCGGGCCATCCAGGGAGATCGGAGCATCGGGCTCCAGTGTCACCTGCAGGTGGCGGCTGCGCTTCGCCGTTCCGCGTGCCCTGGCATGATCGACCAGGATCCGCCGCATGGCCCTCGCGGCGGTGTGGAAGAAGTGGTCGCGGTCCTTCCAGCGGGCATCACCCGAAGCTGCCAGCCGGAGATACGCCTCGTGCACCAGTGCGGTGGGCGAAAGCGTGTGGTCGCTTCTCTCCGAGCGGAGCTGACGGGTGGCGATCTGGCGAAGTTCAAGATAGACCTCGCCGATCAGGTCGTCGGCACCACTCCTCTCGCCTTCCAGCGGATTCGTGGGCGGAATCGGATCATCGGTCATGGCTGTCTCGAATCCCGGTCGCTCATGGGCGTGGGGTAACGAAGCGGAGCTGGGACGGTATCGGGCGGTCCCAGCGGGGGCGCTCCGCCTGTTCGGCTATCATCCAGAGCGCCAGATAGACCATCCGGGATATCCCTTCCATCTTCGGAATGTCGAGTTCTGCCACTTCGTCCGATTGCCGATGGTAGTCGGCGTGGAGGCCGGTGAAGAACTGGAGGACGGGAATCCCGACTTCGATATATGGAGCCGCGTCGGTGCGTGGATAGAAGAACGAAACGGCAGGATCGTCGTGCCTCGGAGTCAGCGTGGCGTGATTCCACCGCTCCCGGACCCGCTGGACCGTGGCATTCATCGAGCTGCTCATCACCGCCGGTCCGGCGATGAACACTTCTCCGGGGCCGGCCAGGTCATTCTCGGCCGGGTGATCAGTTCCCGGCACGCGGGTGCGACCGATCATGTCGACGTTGAGGTGTGCCACGATCCGCTCGGCGAGCGGGCCGTTGGCCAGATGACGCGACCCCCAGAGCCCGACTTCCTCGCCGCTGTCCCAGATCACCAGAATCGAACGGCGCGGCCGCGGGCCGGCCATGATCGCCCGGGTCACCGCCAGTGCCCCGGCACTTCCGGATGCGTTATCGTCGGCGGAGTTGTAGATGCTGTCGCCGTTGGCAGCCACTCCCCGACCTACCGCACCGTCGAGGTGCGCTGCCATCGAGATCCACTGGTCGCGCACCGCAGGGTCCGATCCCTCGATCAGGCCCACGACATTGTACGGGCGATGTACCGTTGTCTCCGAGACGAGATCGACACTGAACCGTGCGGCTGGGCCAAGCGCGAAGGAAGCCGGGAAGGTGCGCGAGGTGTCAGCCGCAGCAACGGCTGCGAGTGACAGCCGCTCTCCCGCAAGCAGCAGTTCGGCGGCAGCAGCGGACAGAGTGATTCGCGGCAGCGGATAGGCCGAGTATGCCCGACCGAACGCCGGCTCGAGGTCACGCCCCACCACCCGGCGATTGCGGAAGCTGCTCCATCCGGCCTCGGTTCCTGGAGTCGGCAGGGTGATCACTCCTGCTGCTCCGCGCTCCCTTGCCACCTCGGCGGCTGTGAACCAGTCGACGCCGACGATGCCAAGTTCGTTGCGGGAGACGCCGGCTGGGAGGGGTGTTCCGCCGTGGACCAGCAACCACCTGCCGCGGATGTCGATTCCGGCATACGAGTCGATCCCGTGGTCCGGTGCATGAATTCCGGCGCCCACGTAGACGACATCTCCCTCATGTACTCCGGGTCGAAGAAAGCTCTGGACCACGAAGTGTTCGCCGTAGCGGATCGGTCGGTCACCGATTGCGCCGACGACAGCAGCGGTATCCAGCACCGAGCTGCGCATGGTATAGTGCTGGAAGTAGCTCCCGTCATCGCCCATCGGACGGATGCCAAGCTCAGCCAGAATGCGGGCAATGTAGGCGGAGGCCGAGTCGAGTCCCGGTGAAGGAGTCGCCCGCCCCCGCAGTTCATCGGAGGCGAGATAGCCGACATCACGGGCGATCTCACTCGCGATGATCCCTCCCGCGGCTGCCTCGGCGAGGCGGATCCGTTCCTCCTGCTGGGCCGCCACCGGGGCAACGACGATTGCGGTGGCAAGTGCCAGGAAGCCGAGCTTCGGATGAGCTGCTGATCGCATTGCGGTGTCCTTGCTTCAGGGAGAGCCTTGACTGGTTCCGGGATCGTAGTGGCGCCCGATGGCGGATTCAAGCTGATCCGCCAGGTAGCGCTGGGTACTGCGCAGGCCATCCAGCAGCCGACGGCGTGACCTGATCAGCAGGTAGCGGCGCAGGTCGCTGCCGGTGCCGTGCCATCGTTCGCGTACCAGCAATCCCAGCATCCCGATTGCCGGTACGAGTACCAGGGCCGGAAGCCCCAGCCACGGATTCCAGCGGAACGCCACTGTCAGCGCGATCGCCAGCACCCAGATGGTATATGTCGCGGCACCGATCAGAAACTTCCAGGTCGACCGGGTGTCAGTCTCGAGTGGGAACATGCCTACGATCCTGCCGGTGAGCCACCACGGGATGATGAAGAGGATCCAGCCGACGATCCCGACTGCCGCCCAGAGTGGCAGCGCCAGTGGCAGGCGTCGCGCCGCCCACCCGGCGCTCCGCCACCAGCCGGTGTCGGCCGTGAGGTCGGCCGGTCGCAGCCTGAGGCGCTGCAATCTGGTGGCGAACGATGACACTGCTCGGACCAGCTCGGCGTCGGCCGGCTGATCACTTTCGCGGACGGAGGCCAGCATTCGAGCGGCGGCGATGCGCCATGATGTCCGTTCGGTATCGCCACCGGCAACGCTCCGTTCCGCTTCCCAGATCCGCGTTGCGCACTCGATCACCGGTGCGTCCTCCCACTGTTCCAGGTTGAGCGTTACCGCCCTGAGTGCAGCATCCATGCGTGATGTGAGTTCACGAACCGTCTCGGGTGATTCCGACCCACTGGCAGCGAGGTCGTCCCAGAGAAGTGGTGCCCCGGCGATCACCCGCGCCTCGCTCCGGAAGATGTCGCGCTCGCGCAGGCTGAGTCCGATCGGAATCACCGGGAAGGGGCCGCCGATCATCGCTGCTGCACCCAGGGCAATCCGCGCGGCGCCGGTACGTAGCGGCACCATCGCCGGGCCGGCGTGGGAAATCCCCTCGGGGAAGATTCCCACCGCATCGCCCGCTGCGATCGCTGCATTGACCGCCCGGAACATCGCGGCGTTGTCACCCATCTTCGAAGGGTCGTCGCTGGCGCGGTGGACCGGTACTGCCCCACCGAGCCGGACGAACCAGGCAGTCTTCGGGTCGCTGAACAGGGGTGCCTTGGCAAGAAACCGCACCGGTCGGCGGGCCGCCGCCATCACCAGTACCGGATCGAGCAGCGAGTTCGGGTGGTTCGCCACCAGCAGCAGCGGACCGGAAGACGGTATCGAATGTCCACCGTATCTGATCCGGTAGTAGACCCCTGCTGCGATCCTGGCGGCCAGTGGCAGGGGTGATGACACGTCGGCTCCGTCAGCTCTCGATTGCCGCGGCTGCCGCGATGCCGCGCTCCTCGCTCACGGTGAGCAGCAGCAGGCCGCCGACGATGAAGAAGGCGATCACCGTTGCCACCCCTGCCCGCTGCGAGTCGAACAGCTGGGTAGCGGTGCCAAGGAGCAGCGGGCCGAGAAAGGCAGTCGCCTTGCCGCTGAAGGCGTAGAAGCCGAAGAACTCCGCCTGGTGGCGCTCGGGGACGAAGCGAGCCATCAGCGAACGTGAGGCGCTCTGATTGGGACCAATGAAGATTCCGATGATGATACCGGCAATCCAGAACCAGGTCCGATCCGGCGCCCAGACCGCGAGGCAGGTGGCGAGAATCAGTGCCACCAGCGACACCAGGACGGTCATCCTGCCACCGATCCGGTCGTCGATCGAGGCAAAGATCAGGGCCCCGATGCCTGAAGCGATGTTGAGGGCGATCCCGAAGAGGATCACCTCCGACAGCTCCATTCCGAAGGTTCCGGCAGCGTAGATCCCGCCGAATGCGAAGATCGTAACCAGGCCGTCGTTGTACACCAGACGGGCAATCAGGAAGCGCACCATGTCACGGAAGTGACCGATCGACTTGAACGTCCGCCCGATCGACCTGAATGCTTCCGCGGCAGAAGTGGCCCGGCCGGCAGCGCGTCCCTCCGGTACCCAGAGGAAAAGCGGCAGCGAGAAGACCAGGAACCATCCTGCCACCAGCAGGTTGGTTGCGCGGACATTCCAGCCACCTTCTTTCGACAGGCCGAACCATGGCACCTCGGGCTGGACGAATCCCACCAGTGCCACGACCATGCAGATCATTCCTCCGGCATAGCCGAGTCCCCAGCCCCACCCCGATACCCGTCCGACCCGCTCGACCGACGCGATCGACGGCAGGAAGGCGTTGTAGAACAGGTTCCCCATCTCGAAGGCGATGTTCGCCACCACGAAACAGATCAGTGCCATGATGGCTGCATCGGTGCCACCGGGAGCGATGAAGGCGAGTGCCGTCGTGGCTGTGATGCAGATCGCAGTGCTCCAGGCCAGGAACTTCCGACGGGCGCCGCCAGCATCTGCCATCGCGCCGAGGATCGGCGAGCTGAGCGCGATCAGGATTGCGCTCAGCGCCACGCCGCGCGACCACCATGCGGTTCCGGTGATCTCGTCCGGAGCCATGGCCTTGGTGAAGTAGGTGGCGTAGATGAAGGTGACGACCAGGGTGGTGAAGGCGCTGTTGGCCCAGTCGTAGAGCGCCCAGGACCAGATCACACGGGGGCGGTCACGCGCATCGACCGATACTGCGGCGGGGGTGGTCATCGACGGATCCGTGGCGGGTGTTGGAGTGAGCAGGGCTCGGATCCAATCTACCCCGTAGTCATTGCGGTGCCCAGCAACGAAATCCCCCGGGGCCGCAGCCACCGGGGGATGGAGGTACTGCGGGAAAGCTGACCTGCTACTCGGTGTCGACCACGTCCACCGTGAAGACCAGGGTGGCGTTGGCCGGGATGGGGCCGTTCTGCATCGAACCGTAGCCAAGCTCCGGCGGAACGATCAGTTGACGCTTGCCGCCCACCTTCATGCCGGGGATCCCCTCGTCCCAGCCCTGGATCAGGCGGCCCACGCCGACAGCGAAGGCCACAGGCCCTCCATCGGGAGTGGCGGAATCGAAGATCTGTCCGTTCGCAAGCATGCCTACGTAGTAGACCGAGACCATCTTGCCGGACAGTACCTCGGCGCCGTCGCCCACTACGAGATCACGGTAGTAGAGGCCGGAGGCGGTCCGGGTGAACTGCTTCAGGTCGATGTTGAGTTCGGATGCGAAGGTCATGGTGTCAATCGGCGACGGAGCAGCGGCAGTGGCAGCGGGTTCTCCGCCGCTGCGGGGAGCATCGGAGCCGCCACAGGCGGCCAGCGAGAAAAGAACGGCGGGGCCGATCATCGGGAGGAAGTGATTCTTGGTCATCCCCGAAATCTGGCACCGCCGCGTCGAAAACGACAGGCTACCGCAGGTGGGTCACTCCACCTCGCGCACGTCCGTTGAAGGACCGTTACGCTGAGTCGATTCGATGCCGCCGTCGCGGGACGCCGCCGAGGCGTACATCTGGCTGCGGCCGATCACCTCGTGGTTGCCTGCCTTGAGCGTGAAATACCACTTGCCGTTGGCCGACTCCTCGCGGTTGTACCGGTCGCCGTCAGGTGAGTTCTTCTGCACCGAGGCGATGCCGTTGGTGGCGGACGCCTTGGCCTTGTACATCTCGCTGGTGAGGATGATCTCGCCGTTGCCGGCCTTGAGGTTGAAGTAGAACTGCCCGTCGGACGCCTTCTTCAGTTCGTACCATCCAGCCATGGAGCCTCCCGGTTTGGAACGTGGTGTTGCAGGTATCTCTCCAATCTATCTCGGCTGTCCGGGAGCGGGAACCCCGGAGGGAGCACCGAATCGCTGGGTGAAGCGCTGCAGCTCGGCGTCGAAATCGGTGCTGCGTCCGGTCATCCGGTAGAGGTCGAGGAGACCGTTGAAGACCGCCACCTCATCGGCGGGCGTGGGGTCGAGCTGGCGCACTTCCTGATAGAGCAGTTCGGCCTCGTCGAGATTGCGCCTGAGGTCGACCAGCAGGCCGGCGAGCCGAAGACGCGCCTCACGACTCTGCGGTTCCTCGAAGATCGCACCGCGATAGAGTCGTTCCGCGTCGGCTGTCCTCCCCTGAGCCACGGCCGCCTCCTCGATCGAGAAGACCCGCGGTGCGGGCTTGTCGCCTCCCGACCACTGGCGCCCGAACAGACCACCGGTGAAACGGGAGAGTCCGATGACCACAAGCACCGCCGCAACCGGTGCACCGATCATGACGGCGGTGGCGCGGACCGGCCCCAGGACGGCGGCACCACCACTCGCTGCGACGTAGATCCACGCCATGAACATGGCCGGAATTCCGGCGATCAGGGTGGCCCGTACCAGCTCTGCCGTCTCTCCGACATGGCGGAATGATCTGGGTGGTGGGCTCATGACAGGCTCTGGGTGGTAGAGAGATGGCCAGGGAGAACTACCGGTAACATTGCCGCCGGAGGGATATTCCGCCAAGTCCCGATCCTGCCAACACACGTCTGGAGAGCTGCATGAACGATCCCGTACGATTCCGTCACTCTGCTGGAGCGGTCGCGGACCTGTCCCTGCTGCCGACCCGGATCGATTCCATTCATGATGGCAAGGGCGACTACGAGAAGAAGCTGAAGCGGGCGACGAAGGAGCTGCGGCACTACCAGACCATGCTCTACGCCGATGACCGCTATTCGCTGCTGGTCATCTTCCAGGCGATGGACGCCGCTGGCAAGGACGGGGCGATCAAGCATGTGATGGAAGGGGTGAATCCGCAGGGAACGCAGGTCTTCTCCTTCAAGGCGCCGAGCCGGGAGGAACTCGACCACGATTTCCTATGGCGTGCCGCCATGCGGCTGCCGGAGCGGGGGAGGATCGGGATCTTCAACCGTTCCTACTACGAGGAAGTGCTGGTGGTACGAGTGCATCCGGCCATCCTGGCTGGTCAGCCGCTCCCGGAGGAGATCAGGGGGGCGGCGGATATCTGGCAGCAGCGCTACCGGTCGATCAACGACTTCGAATCGCACCTGGTACGCAACGGGACCCGGGTGGTCAAATTCTTCCTGCACCTGTCGAAGGATGAGCAGCGCAAGCGGTTTCTGGAGCGGATCGATGATCCGGAGAAGCAGTGGAAGTTCTCCGAAGCCGACATGAAGGAGCGCGCCCACTGGGACCGCTACCAGGAGGTCTACGGCGAGATGATCGGCGCCACGTCTACCGCCGCGGCGCCGTGGTGGGTGATCCCGGCGGACAGCAAGAAGACGGCGCGGCTGCTGATATCCAGTGTGCTGATCAGCGAGCTGTCGTCGCTGCCGCTGAGGTTTCCGGCCGGCGGCGAGTCGGCGGAGAAGCTGGCGGAGCTGAGGGCGAAGCTGGAGTCGGAGTAGGGTTCAGTTGTCGCGCTTCCCTAAGGTGATCGTCGCCGGTACCGGGTGGAGTGCGTTGCGC
>CAZSPH010000033.1:14300-16911 GCA_964608715.1 uncultured Gemmatimonadaceae bacterium
GGATAGGTCCCGGGAGGATGGAATGGCAACCTGTCCGGCGACGGCATTGCCGCCACCGGACAGCTTGCCGGGAGATCATGCCCCGTCCGGAATCTCCGGCTCAACCAGATGCGCGAGCTGCGCCAGCGACTCCTGCCAGCCAAGGTAGCAGAACTCTACCGGGATCTGGGGCGGCAGGTTCGCCTGGACGACGCTCAGCTCCGTGCCGCAGAGGACGGCCCGGAACGAGACGGTGACCTCCATCACCTGCTGCATCGACGGGTCATCGAACTGGTCGGTGTGGCGGATCAGTTCGTTCTCGACCATTTCGACGTACTTCACGCCGAAGGAGTGGCTGCTACCGGTGCCGAAGTTGGTGAAGGACATCCGGTAGCCGCCGCCGACGCGGATGTCGTGCTCGTGCATCTTCGCGAGGAAACCGTAGGGCGGGAGCCAGCGGCACATCGCGTCGGGGTCGGTGAAGGCGCGATAGACGCGCTCCGGTGGGGCCTTGAAGACCCGGTGCAGACGGACGGTGTTGGCTTCGTCGGACATGGTGGTACTCCT
The DNA here is from genome assembly GCA_964608715.1 of uncultured Gemmatimonadaceae bacterium. GTDB lineage: Bacteria > Gemmatimonadota > Gemmatimonadetes > Gemmatimonadales > GWC2-71-9 > Palsa-1233. Next base: position 14,847 of record CAZSPH010000033.1, read on the forward strand.
GTCGTGTGCCTGCGCCATCGCGGCGCAGGTGTGGGTATCGATTCAGCCGCGGTGGGCGGCTTCGAGTGTCGCGATATCGAGCTTCACCATCTTCAGCATGGCGGTGAGCACCCGGCCGAGTCGCACCGGATCGGAGTCACCCTGCATTTCGTCGAGGACTCTCGGCACTATCTGCCAGCGGACCCCGAAGCGATCGATCAACCAGCCGCAGGCCGCTTCCTTCCCGCCGTCGGTCAGCAGTGCGTTCCAGTAGCGATCGAGTTCCGCCTGATCGTCGCAGAGGACCACCAGTGACATGGCGTCGTTGAAGTCATGGTGCGGTCCGGCGGTCATCGCCTGCACCCGCTGACCGAACAGGGTGAAGTCGACCACCGTGACCGAACCCGGCGGACCGCTCGGCGTTTCGATCGGCAGGGTCACTACCCTGTCGATCTTCGAATCGGGAAAGATCCCGGTATAGAGCCGTGCTGCCTCCTCGGCATCCCTGGCATACCAGAGGTGGGGGAAGAACTTGCTGTTGCCGGACATGATGCATCCTCCTCGATCGTTGACTGGTCAGCCGTTCACGGCAGCGGGGTCCATCCAGAACGGTTCCCAGATGTAGCCGTCGGGATCGCGGAAGCTGGTCTGGTACATGAAGCCGTAGTCGTCAGGCTCGTTTCCCTTCGAGCCTCCCGCAGCGATCGCATCCGCCACCATCGCGTCGGCCTCGTCGCGGCTGCCAACGGTGATCGCGAAGGTGGCGTCGATCGGGTGACCGGCGGGGCGCCTCGCGAACTCCTGGAACTTCGCGTGGGTCAGCAGCATGAAGTAGGCGTCCTCGCCCACCAGCATGCAGGTCGCCGTGGCGTCAGTGAACTGGGGGTTGAAGGTGAAACCCAGCTTCTCGAAGAAAGTGATCGACCGCTGCAGGTCGTTCACCGGGATGTTGACGAAGAGCTTGCGCGAGTTCACCGGAGTGGTGCCTGCGCGGGTGATGGTGGGTGCAGTCATTGATTCATCTCCTCATTGCGTTGAGCGGTTCGCCGGACTGCCATGTCGTTTCTGGCGGCCTTGTACCCCATTAGACGCCACGACCCGGCAGAACTCATCGGTCGCCGGGTCGTGGTCGTGCAAGGCGTTGTCTGACAGCTACTTACTTCGGCAGCGTCAGCGGCAGCCCGAACCTGGGGAAGAGATTCTCGACATCGAGGTACGAGGTCATGCCGGTGATCCTGTCGCCATCGAGTTCCAGCAGGATGATCGCCCAGGCCTGGCGACCACCGTCTCGCCACTGGGCGAAGGCTGGCGTACCACCCGATGCCTGCACCGGACGGAGGATGGAACCGCGACAGCCGATGCCGTGGCCGAGGAACCAGGTCGACACGGCGTCGTGACCCCTGAGCCAGAGGTCGAAGGGCGGCATCGAGAGGGTGACCTCTTCGTGGAGCAGTTGCGTGAGAGTGGTCACGTCGTAGGCCTCGAACGCCTTCACGTAGTCATCGAGGAGTCTCCGCTGCTCGGCAGACAGCTCCCGTGGTACCACGGCCGGGTTCCTGGCCGCCAGCGTCGCACGCGCTCGCTGCAGCGCGCTGTTCACTGCTGCCACCGTCATGTCCAGCGACTCGGCCGTCTCGGCGGCCGACCAGTTGAGGACCTGGGTAAGGAGCAGGACCGCTCGCTGCCGAGCTGGGAGGTACTGGAGAGCGGCAACGAAGGCGAGTCTGATGCTCTCGCGGAGGAGGGCGTACTCCTCCGGATCGGTAACCTCGGCTGACGGAAGTGCCAGCGCATCCGGAATCGGCTCGACCCAGTGCTCCCGCGGCTGCTGCGAGAGCTGCATGTCGGAGCGCACGGTGGCCGGAGCCGGAGTGGTATCGACCGGCCGGTGCCGCCGCCGCTCAACCTTGCTCAGAGTGTCGAGGCATACGTTGGTGGCGATCCGGTAGAGCCAGGTTCTGGGGGATGACTGCTCCCGGAACGAATCGCGATGCCTCCAGGCCCTGAACAGCGCCTCCTGCACCGCGTCCTCGGCGTCGAGTACTGACCCCAGCATCCGGTAGCAGTGCCCGGTGAGGGCGGAGCG
>CAZSPH010000033.1:17011-21907 GCA_964608715.1 uncultured Gemmatimonadaceae bacterium
GCGGGATCACAGTGCCGCCGTACAGTTCGATGCAGCGCATCAGGTTGTCGTGCGGTACCGGCCCGGCGCTGTACTTCAGATCGAAGCGGTTCACGCCGAGGGTGCCGATGGTGGTGGCAATCCGCCGTGCTACCGTCTCGGGCGAGCCGACATACAGCGAACCGTGCTCCACTTCCATGTCGAACTGCGCCCTGGTCATCGGTGGCCAGCCGCGTTCTGCCCCGATTCTGGTCACCATCTCGCGATAGGAAGGCCAGAACTCCTCCCGTGCCCGTTCGTCGGTGTCGGCCACGTATCCCGGCGAGTGCATTCCCACCGGCAGTGGATCGTGGCCATGCTCGGCCAGCGTACGCCGATAGAGTCCGACGTACGGAGCGAACCGCACCGGGTCACCCCCGATGATCGCCAGCATCAGTCCGAGGCCATGGCGCGCGGCACGTACCACCGATTTCGGTGATCCTCCCACTCCCACCCAGGTGGTGAGGCGGCCCGATTCTGCCGGCGGATAGACCTTCTGGTCTACCAGTGACGCCCGGGTGCGACCGTGCCAGGTGACCGGCTGCTGCGCCAGCAGCTTCACAAGCAGATCGAGTCGCTCCTCGAAAAGCAGCTCGTAGTCGTCCATCGGAAATCCGAACAGCGGAAACGATTCCGTGAACGATCCCCGTCCCACGATGATCTCGGCGCGGCCGTTCGATGCGGCGTCGAGGGTCGCGAACCGCTCGAACACCCTGACGGGATCGTCCGACGAAAGCACCGTCACCGCGCTGCCAAGGTGGATCTGCGACGTGCGACCGGCGATTGCAGCCAGCACCACATCCGGTGCCGAGATCGCGAAATCCGGGCGATGATGCTCGCCTACTCCGAAGAACGAGACACCCAGGGAGTCGGCCAGGGCCGCTTCGTCGATGACATCGCGGATCACCTGGGCATGCGGCTTCGGATTGCCGTCGGCATCATGGGTGACATCGCCGAAGGTGTCGAGGCCAAGTTCGACGGTGGTGAAGTCGGGACTGATTCTCATGACTGCTTCACGCTGCTCTTTCGTGGTGGCCGGTCGTGATGACCGATCGTTCCCCGATGAACGCGGTAGAGGCAGTGCTGGTTCCCGGGCAGCGCGCGCGTGCCGGAATGCCAGTCAGGTATCCGGATGCCCTGTCAGCCTCAGGTGCAGCAGCGGGTATGGCTGACCCTGGTCGTCCAGCTCGGATCGTCCTTCCACCACGAAACCGCACGCCTCATAGAAGGCGCGCGCAGCCGGGTTCTGCTCGTTGACATCCACCGTCAGTTCACCATGCATGGCCTGGGCGTGCCGGACCAGGCGTCGGCCGGCGCCGCGACGGAAGAACTCGGGTGCCAGGAACAGCGACTCCATCCTGTTCCCGGACATTCCCATGAACCCTCGGACCGTTTCCGACTCGTCGCAGAGCACCCAGAACTCCGTTCCGTCGGAGGCCAGGTAGGTCGCTACCTGGGGAGTCATGGTCCGGATGCTGTCCTCGGAAAGAAAGGTGTGGGTTGCCCGGACCGATCGTTGCCAGATATCCAGAAGGGTTTCGTGGTCTGCTGCCGTGGCTGGTCGGATGGTCATTGCTTCTGCCGGATCGGGTGAGTGCGGGGGTATGCTGTTCGGTGGAGGTTCAGGGAACTCCGGTATTCCGCTGGCCAGGACTGGCTAGTTCCTTCCTGGCCGGGGCATATGAACTACATGCTTACGGAAATTGATCGCCGAGCCGGAGAGGGCGTTGGTCAGTACGAACGATACCGGGAGTCCCGGTTCGATGTCGGGAATCACCGTCGCGTCGAATCCCCGGGCCCGGAGAAAGTCCGCCGCAGCATTGGCGCTGGCCAGCGGGTCGGCCGCTACCAGCCCGATGCAGGCGGTAACGTGACCCAGCTTTTCCAGGATCTCCGGTGACGCGCAGTTGATGATGGTGCCGTCGTAGAGGATCGACCGGATCACGCCGTCACCGTCGGCGCGGAAGCGCTCATTCACTCCGTACTGGCTCATCAGCGAGACCACTGCTGCCCGGGCATCGTCGGATGGGGTGGTGAAAATCCGCGATCCCGGGTCGGGGAACGGGAGCGGGTTGCGGCCGGAGGCGAGGAGGTAGCTCCAGGTGGCCAGCCCTGCGAAGATCACCAGCGCGGTGATCAGCAGCCATAAGGGGATGTACATCGCGACTCCTGTCGGCGGTGGAGTTCAACGGCGGAGAGATTGCTGCGGGGATCGACGGTGTCACCGGCCACTGCACGGCCCGATTCTCGGCCCACCTGCAGATTCCGGTGAACATGGTACAGGCAACAGCAAGTCCCGGATGCCTGCAAGGGAGAAACCGCGATTCCGGTCCGGCTGAAGAGACTGGCCATCATTCCGCGTCCATTCCCGATAGAGGCCGATGCGCCAGTCCACGCCCCAGCCGTGCCGGGTCTGGCGGCCCCCCGCGTTCGAGCGAAAGCAGGGCGATGAAGAAGATCCCCATGCGGGTGCTCATCAACTGATGAAACACCAGTAGGCGACCATCGGCAAGTGCATGCGGCGCTCCTGATGCGATCAGCTTCCAGCATGCACTGCAGATGTGACCACTTGTCGGTCCGGCAGGTCCTGGAGATGGCCGGACCCAAGTCGGGCATGACGATGGAGCGTGACATGAGCACCATGTACCCGGGTGTATCGAGTGCTGTACTGCTGGTAGCGAGCCTGACCGCAGGCTGCGCAACAACTCCCGAGGCACCGGAGGTACCGGCAGGACTGGAAGTGGTGAAGCAGCCGACAGGAATCGTGCGTCCGGCGGAACGCATTGACACGATCGCAATCCGGGTGGTCGATTCACGCGGCATGCCTGTATCCGGAGTTCGGGTCAACTGGACAGGACATGGTACGATACAGCCGCACGATTCCATCAGCGATCACGACGGTATGGTCCGCGCGCGCTGGCTGCTGCCTGCTCATGGAGAGCCGTATCGAAGCTATTCAACCGGGCCATCTGGCCGGTTCACGGTCTCGGCATCCATCACGGGAGGACTCGGCGTCACGCTGTCGGTCGAAGCGCTAGCCTTCCAGGTGGAGTCGATTTGGGCGTCGTTCCAGTTGGGCTGCGGCCTGCGCGCTGATTCTCTCTACTGCTGGAACGATGATCGCAGGACCGCCCGTGGCACTACCACCTATCACGTTCCGTTGCCCGACGGGGTGGTGGCGAAGTCCGTCCGCCTCACCGAGTATTCCTTCTGCCTGCTGGACCAGAATGGACTGCCATGGTGCAGACGGGCACTGGACGCAGGGGCCGGATTCCTGCCGGTGCAACAGGCGCCTCCCCTTCGTACGCTATATCACAACGGCTCCACTGAATCGACCGAGCGAGTATGCGGACTGGCAGTCGAGGACGGTTCGGTGTGGTGCTGGCCTGTCGCGCGAGCTGTGGCCCTTGCGGCCAGCAGGCAGCACGACATGACCTTCACTGCTGCGGCATCGGGCATCAACCATCAATGTGGTCTGGATGCTGACGGGTTCGCCTGGTGCTGGGGCTCCAACTCCGATGGTCAGCTTGGCAACGGCACGACCGTATCCTCGGACGATCCACAGCCGGTCACGGGCGGGTTCAGGTTCAAGGCGATAGTGGCGGGAGACCGTAACGCCTGCGCTGCAGCTCTGGATGGTGCAGTGTACTGCTGGGGCCGGAGCGTGGGATCGTCGGGACTGCTGGTTCCGACGCTGCTGGACGATCCGGAAAGCCGTGGCGGCACCATGTTCATGGGCGACATGGGTGAGCTGTACGTTCTCCGTGGCCGAAGGGTCCGGGTGTGGCACAACGGTCAGCGCCTGGGTCTCGACAGCTACTTCGAGCCACTGCAGGTCATCGATATGGCCGTGTTCGGAAGTATCTGCGCGATCACGGTTTCGGGAGAAACCTTCTGCTCGGCCACTCAGCTATTCCCGATCATCTATTCTACCCTGTTTCCCACCGAACTGACGGCGGTGGCGTGGCCGGATCCGGATTGACAGGAGTGAGCAGGAGGGCGAGTCACTCTCGCGAGTACCGCTTCACTGCTATTCCACCACGGCCACTTCGAAGGTATTCGAGGTTGCGGGGATCGTAGCGCAGACGTTGCGGACCTGGCAGTCGCTCGCCAGAAACATGATCGCCATCGGGCCCGTGAAGACACCGATCGGATCTCTGGAGCCGCCATGCCGCAGGTTCGGCCCCAGAAGTTGATAGCGGAAGTTCCGTACTTCTCCGGGTGCCAACAGGATCGGGCGGTAGGTGTCGGTGCATCCCCAGATGGGGCGGTAGGCGGAGGTCTCACCCGGCCGGTCGCCCGGCAGCGTGACCACGTACATCGGGGCCTCGTCATCGGCCAGGCAGCGGTCCAGCCTGGCGGTGCCGGTGCCGAGGTTCTCGATCCGGACGTCGATCGTGAACTGGTAGTCGCGGATCGAGGGGTCGGTGTCGGTGGGGGTTGCCTCGTACGATATCATGTCAGTGGTGACCCTGAGATGGGCATCGCCGAACGCAAAAGGGTTGGCGGGCTGCGAGCAGGAGATAACCGCCGCGGCAGATATGAGGGCCATTCCCGATGATACTGCGCCGAATCTCGACATTTTCGTCCGCTCCCTGTGTATGGTATGACCCGCGTACCGGCGATGAGGTCACCTTCTCGCGGTTCCGGTGTCCCCGGTTCGGAGATCCTGCAGACCGATCACCAGCAGCGAGACGATCAACAATACGCTGAACTCCACTCCGTTGCGACCGTGGCCGACCACGAACCAACCCTCGCGGGCGTGAACCAGCACTATTCCCGCGAAGTAGATGAGCGAATAGCCGAGAGACAGCGGTACTACGAGTCGACGGGCCCGGCTGCTCCCGGTCATCTCCAGAAGGTGATGTCCGGCGGACC
>CAZSPH010000034.1:0-21895 GCA_964608715.1 uncultured Gemmatimonadaceae bacterium
AGCCTCGCCAGTTCGGCCGCCGATGGTCCCTGACCGTGACTGAGCACAGCGACATCAGGGCGGACCGCCAGCATTCGCTCGACCGAGAACGAGGTGGCCGAACTGGGCACGGTCGGAAGGCTGGCAAGCCGGGGGTGCCTGGCCCTCAGCCCCTGCCAGGCCTGCTGACCGATGCGGCTGGTATCCTTCGGCCAGGCAGCGAGAATGGCAGAGGGATCGGGGTGGATCAGCGCCAGGGCGGTGAGGAAACGGCCGTCATCGATCACCAGCCGCCGGGCAGGATCCTTCAGAGTCACGACCCTGCCCCGGAGATCGGTAACCTGGATCTGGGCATGGAGCGGCTGCGACAGCGATCCGATGACCATCGCCGCCACCACCAATACCAGCTTCCTGCCGATACCCTGAATCAACCCCGCTCCAACATGCGAATGAGAATCGTTTGCAGTTAATACAGTACCGTAACTACGATCCTCAATCCCGGCATGTCAAGTCCGAATTATTCCGGATCCCCTGGCCGGACTGGCGACAGCGAAGCCGAACGCACATCGCCCAGGCGGCTCGCGAGGCCGAGGGTTGCTGCAATGGAAACGGTGGCACCGGCCACCAGTGCGGTGGTGGCACTGGTAAGTCTGGCGACTGCACCGACCTGGGCGTTGCCCAGCGCCGGGGTGACTATCACCTGGATGAGCCAGACCGAGGACACCCGCCCCTGCAGGCGATCCGGCGTATGGTGCTGAAGGAGGGCCCGTCTGATGATCTCCGATGTGGTATCCCCGGCACCGGCAATGGCCAGCAGCAGCAGAGCCAGCCACAGCGAACCGGCCAGACCCACGGCACCGATCGCGGCGGCCCATATCAGAACGGAGACGAAGAGTGCCCGACCCGGCAGCACCAGTCGGCTGGTCCAGCCGCTGGCAATCGCGCCGAGCAGCGCCCCGAATGCCGGGGCCGTGTAGAGAAGGCCGGTCACCTGGGGTCCGCCGCCGAACCGGGTAGCCGCCAGTTCGGGAAAGAGCACCTGTGGCATCGCGAAGAGAGTGGCCGCGATATCGACCAGCATCAGTCCCCGGATCAGCCGGTTGTGAAGCAGGAAGTGCCACCCTTCGAGCAGCGCCGGAATACCGCGCGGTGCCCCGGGTGGCGGTGGCAGCGGCCGGATCTTCGCGAGCAGGACCGGTACTGCCACGGCGGTAGCGAAGACCACCAGGTAGCAGGCCTCGTAGCCGCCCACGGCTGCCAGCAGTCCCGCAATCGACGGCCCGGCAACTGCGCCGATCTGGGTGGCGATGGTAGTCAGCGCACCGGCCGCGACCAGTTGATCCCGCGCCACCAGCGCCGGCATGGCTGCCATCAGTGGAGGACTGCTGAGCCCGTTCACTATTCCGGAGGTGAAGGCGGCGAGGTAGATCATCGTCAGTGACGGCTGCTCCCGCAGCGAGTTCCAGAGGAAGAGTCCGGCCACCAGGATGAATGCGGTGCGTACCTGCACCATCAACCGGCGCTGATCACTGCCGTCGGCCAGCAGCCCTCCCGCCACCAGCCCGATCACCATTGGAAGTCCCACCGAGAGTGCCACCAGACCGACATGCAGCGACGAACCGGTGAGGTCGTACACCTGCATGCTGGCGGTGACACTCAGCACGCCGATGCCGAGCAGCGAGATCACCCGCGCCAGGTAGAGGAAGCGGAAATCGCGGCTCGACCGGAGCGGGGCCAGATCGATGAACCAGCTACCTACTCGCGTGCTCATCCGGTCGGAAAGGCGAACCTCAGCAACGCCGTCAGGCTGGCCGACTGCACCGTGGCGTGATCGGCGCCGGGCATGACAACCGCCTCGGCGTTCATCCCCCGCTCCCGCGCCAGGGCTGCGAATCTTTCCGCGCGTCTGATCATTCCGCGACTGCTGCGTCGTTCGAGTGTTGCCGCAGCATCGGGCCGGCCCAGCTCCCAATCGGCCAGACCTTCTTCCTGGCCACCGACGGCCAGCAGCAGGTCGAGGTCGGCAGCACCGCCCAGCAGGGCCTCCACCTGCTCACCCTGATGCCACAGCGAAGGCGAGATTGCCGCGGCCCGGCGGAAGATGCCGGGGTTCGACAGTGCCACCTCCAGGGCGAACCTTCCCGCCAGCGAGTGACCGACGATGGTCATCGCGGAAGAGTCGAGAGCGAACTGTTCTCCCACACCCGGTATGACCTCGTGGAGCAGTCTGGCGATGAAATGGCTCCGCCCCGAACCGGCCAGCGTATCGTACCTTGCCGTTCCCCCGCCATCGGCAGCCAGCGGCATCACGTTGACCGCCAGCCCCGGCCCGATGGCAGTTGCATCCTGGCGCACGGCAGCGAGACGGTGCGCAGCCACCGTCATTGCCCATCCGTCGGCATTTCCAATCATCCAGAGCGAGGGCAGTGGCAGCCGCGCTTTCGCCGACACCCGGGCCACCGACACGAGGCATTGGGCGATCGCGAGACCGTCACCACCCGGCACCTCCCAATCCAGTTCATCACCCCACATCAGCAACCTCCGTCCTTTGCTGTTGCAGCAGCCCATCCACTATCACCTGGACAGTGCCCCTGCTGCACCGTTCGACTCTGGCATCGACCCCGTAGACCTGGGCCAGGACCGCAGGGGTGAGCGCCGCATCGGCAGGCCCATCCGCAACAGCCGCACCCCGATGCAGCACCACGATCCGGTCCGACCACCGCGCCGCCAGCCCGAGGTCGTGCAGTACCACCAGCACCGTCCTCCCCTCGCCCGCAAGCTGTCGCAGGAGACTCATCACCACCACCTGGTGCCTGAGGTCCAGGGCACTGGTCGGCTCGTCGAGCAGCAGCAGACCCGGGTCACGCACCAGCGCCTGCGCCAGGCCTACGAGCTGACGCTGACCACCAGAAAGATGCGCCAGCGGCTCCATTCCGATGGCCATGATACCGAACCGCTCCAGCGCCGCGATCGCCCGCGCCTCTGCGGCATCTGCTCCGACCATTTCGCGATCACCGGCATGAATCGCCCCCAGCAGCGATTCGATCACTCTGAGAGCGCTCGCCTGCGGCAGTGACTGAGGCACGAAACCGGTCACCGTACCCGCAGCCACTTCGCAGACACCGGTTCCGGAATGGATTCCGGCAATGGCCCGCAGCAGCGTCGACTTCCCAGCCCCGTTCGGCCCGACCAGAGCAGTTACCGTTCCCGCCTCGAATGGCGCCAGCGTCAGGTCGCGCACCACCTGGCGACCGGAATAGCCGGCACTGAATCGCTCCAGTCTGAGCGTCCCACTCATCGCCGGTCACGCCCCGTCAGCAGCAGCGACACGAAGAAGGGCACGCCGATCAGCGCCGTCACCAGACCTACCGGCAGCACTGCACCGGGAACCGCCACCTTGCTCACCACCGAGGCAAGCGCCAGCAGCAGTCCGCCGGAGAGGGCGCTGGCCGGCAGCAGGAAGCGGTGATCCTCGCCCACCAGCATCCGGGCGATGTGCGGCCCAACCAGCCCGACGAAGGGAATCGTCCCGGTGAATGCCACCGCAGTCGCGGTGAGTACGGCGACTCTCAGCAGCGATGCACGCCTCAGTCGCAGCACGTCGACCCCGAGAGAACGGGCCCGCTCCTCCCCCATTCTGAGAGCAGTGAGACGCCAGGATGCGGCCACGGCAAACGGGAGCACCAGCAGAATCGCAAGTACCACCAGGCCGACCTTGCCGATGGTCGCGCGGCCGAGACTTCCCATCGTCCAGAAGACGAGCTGCTGGAGATCGTCCGGGCTCGCCACGTACTGCAGGATCGCGACCGCCGCGTTGCCGGTGAAGAAGAGCGCCGTACCGAAGAGCACCAGCGTCTCCACCGGCACGGTCTGCGAGCGTCCCACCTGCAGCAGCAGCGCGATGGCAGCGAGCGCCATGAGGAAGGCGTTTACCGGGAGCATCCAGTCGGCGGGCACGCCGGGGATCTGCCAGCCGAGCACGATTGCCAGGGCCGCCCCGAAGACGGCGGCAGAGGAGATGCCGAGGGTGAACGGCGACGCCAGCGGATTGTTGAGGGTCGTCTGCATCTCGGCGCCGGCGAGTCCCAGTGCCGCACCGGCCGCCACCGCCAGCAGTGCCGACGGCAGACGGACCTCGCGGACAATCACGTCGACTACCGGATCATCGGAGCCGCCGAACAGCGAGCGCAGCGCGTCGATGATGGGCAGTGACGACGGCCCGGTCACCAGATCGGCAAGCAGTGCGGCCGCGATGCCGGCAACCAGCATCACCACCACCAGTCGGCGGCGGCGGACCAGTTTCCGATAGTCGGCGATCAGCGTTCGGGACGCAGGGGTGCGGATCTCGGTCACGGGGGAGTAGTATACCCGACCCGATCTCAGGACACCTGCATCGATGCCTGACAGTCAAGACTCGATCACAGCTCTGCGGAGGGAACCCTGGCGTGCAAGGGTGACGGTGCCGGAACCTGGAGAACTCCAGCTCTGGTTCACTTCGCTGGTTCCGCGAACCTGGCCGCCGCGGTGGCGCGAGCAGATGTCGCAGCTCCTGTCGCCGGCAGAGAGAGAGCGGGTCGACAGCGGGATCAATCAGAAGATCCGCGATCGCACCCTTGCCTCCCGTTCATCGCTGCGGCGCCTTCTGGGCTACGCGCTCGGTCAGTCGCCGGGATCGATCACCATCGAGACCAGCGACCGCGGCCGCCCGTTCGTTCCAGGGCTTCCTTTCGATTTCAACGTCGCCCACGCAGGCGACCTGATGGTCATTGCGACCACCGGACGAGGCCTCATCGGAGTCGACCTGGAAATCGTGGCGGAGTTCAGTGGGATGTCGGAGATCGCCGCGGACCGGTTCGAGCGCAGCGAGGCAACCGCCATCGCCGAAGCGGCCCCGGGCGAGCGGGCCCGGCTGTTTCATCGCGCCTGGACAAGGTACGAGGCATTCCTGAAAGCCACTGGAGAAGGACTGCTGGATGATGCCGACGACGATGAAAACGACTGGCTCGGCAACGACGACTGGTCGGACAGCGAGGACAGCGAGGACGGCGATGAGGACGAAGTACTGGTGCTGGCCAACTTCCAGGGCCCCGGAGGCACGATCGGGGCTACCGCTACCTCTGAGGCGGCGAAGAGACTCGTGGTAGCGATCCTTCCTCCAGTCTGAGGGAGCGCATCACCAGGTCGAGCGCGGTGCTCCAGAGAACTTCCCGGTCTATCGTCTGACCACACCGGGCCGAATGGCGGATCCCCATTCCGATCCCCCACGGAATCGACCCGATCACCCAACCGACCACTTCCGGATCCACATCCCGGAACTCCCCCGCCCTGATCCCTGCCTCGACGATCGAGGTGTAGAGGCGCTGGAACTGTTCGCTGACCTGCCGGATCGCGGCCCACCCCGGTCCCTGCAGGGCGTCGAACTCTCCCTCCATCATCAGAAAGAACTCCTGCACCCCCGGCTCCGCCATCCGCTCCCAGGTCCCTGCCAGAAACTTCCGCAACAGCTCGGCGTAGGTGCCACGATGCTCCAGCAGCAGCCGCTCCTGCCCCTGAAGCACGGCGGTGGCCTTCTCGAGAATGGTGGCATCGAACAGTTCCTGCTTGGAACCGAAGTAGAAACCGAGGGTCCCAGTCGAAACTCCGGCACGCCTCGCGATATGCGCCAGGGTGGCACCCTGGAAGCCCATCTCGCCGAAGACCTGGAAGGCGGCCTGCAGGATCTCCGGACGCCGTTCGTCGGGGCGCCTGCGCCAGCGTGGGGCCGGATGACCTCCGGTCACCGTACCACTCGGATCATTGCTTCACCATGAAACGTGCTCCCCCTGAGAGTATTCGGACATGTCTCCAAATATGGCCCTCGACCCCGCACTTGACAAGATCCAGCCCCGATCCGTATTATTGTACAGACGTTCAATAATCACGGAATTATGGCAACACCGATGTTTCAAAGTGAAACGGACTAGATGATGTCAGCAGGCCATATCCGCAGAATCGCAGGTGGGATGGTGCTGGCGGCGATCCTTTGCCCGGGTGGAGGAGTGTCGGCCCAGACAGTTGCCCAACGCTCCGACACCCTGGAATTGACGATCGACGCGGCAGTCCGCCAGGCAGTTGACGGGAGTGATGAGGTGCGCCTGGCTCGTGCCCAGGCCGACTGGGCCGGCGCCCAGGTGCGACTGGCACGCTCCGATGTCTTCCCGCAGATCAACGCCTTCGGCAACTACACCCGCACCTTCGATTCGCCGTTCGCGATGGGGGACACGGGTCCGCTGCCGGACTCGATGATCTTCCGACCCGACCCGACCCTGCCGCTGGCCGACCGGGTGGCCTATCTGGAGAACAACGTCGGGCTGGCCGCGATGAGCGGGCTCGGTTCGATGTTCGGCGATCTCCCGTTCGGTCGCGACCACGCGTGGAGTTTCGGGGTGACCGCCTCCCAGACGCTGTTCTCGCCGCGTCTCGGTTCCGCCATCAGGATCGCCAATCAGGTGAACCGGATCGCCGGTCTCGCGATCACCGAGGAGGAAGCGGAGACGACGCTGCAGGTGCGGACGGCGTACTATCGCGCACTGCTGGCACGGGAGATGGCGGCAATCTCGCGTGAGGCGCTCGCCCAAGCCCGGAGCTTCCTGGCCGAAGAGCGGCAGCGTGAAGCTGCCGGTGTCGCATCGGAACTCGAAGTGCTGCGTGCCGAGGTGGAGATGGCGAATCTCGAACCACAGCTGGTGGCCTCCGAGAACGCCGCCGAGCTGGCGGAACTGGACCTCAAGAGATTGCTGAACCTGCCGCTGGATCAGCCGGTCCGGCTCACCAGCGCGCTGACCGCACCCGGCACTCCTCCGGAAGAGCTGGCTGCCGGTGATGTCGCCTCGCTGCTGGCGCGCCGTGCATCGGTGGAATCGGCCGAGCGCCAGGTGCAGGTGCGCAGGCATCAGGTGACGATGGCGCGGAACGCCTTCCTCCCTTCACTCTCGCTCCGGATGAACTACGGCAAGCTGGTGTACCCCGAACAGATGTTCGGCTTCGGCGGTCAGCGCTGGAGCACCGACTGGAATGCAGCGCTGAGCATCGACCTGCCGATCTTCACCGGCTTCCGCCGCTTCGCCGACACCGATGCTGCGAGAGCGGAGCTTTCGCAGGCCGAGTTGCAGCTCGGGCAGTTGACCGAGGCGGTGCAGCTCCAGTATGAGCAGGCACGTACCGAGCGAGCGCGGGCCTGGTCGGCGATCGAGGCTCGACGCCAGACGGTGGATCAGGCCGACCGGGTGCATTCGCTCACGGTGCTCCGCTACGACCGCGGCCTGGCCACCCAGCTCGAAGTATCGGGAGCCCGGCTCTCGCTGCTTCAGGCGCGTACCAATCTGGTCCAGGCGCTTTCCGACTACTACACCGCCGATGCAGGCGTACAGCGTGCGCTCGGCCTGAACCGTACCACTTCGGCGGGACCGGGCGTCCCCACTTCCCGGTGAATCGACAGATGATGAACTCGACAATATTCTCCGCCGGACGGGCAATCCGCACGACCGCTCTGGTTTCTTCCCTGGTCTTCGTCGCCGCCTGCGGTGGTGGCGACGAACCCGGAGCTGCTGGCACTGATACCGCCACCACCGAAGCACTCCCGCTCGCACTGGCGAGTCAGGATGTCGCAACGGCGGTGCGCCGTGTGATCGCTCCGGGGCTGGTGCTCACCGGCTCACTCGAACCGGCAGAGCGGGTGCCGATCGTGGCCCAGGTGGGCGGCACGGTACAGCGGGTGCTGGTCGATCGCGGCAGTCCGGTTTCCCGCGGTCAGGTGCTCGCAGTGATCACTGCTGAAGGTGTCAGGGCCAGCGCTGCCGGCGCCGAAGCCGCAGTTGCGGCTGCACGCGCGGGACTGGCGCTCGCCGAACAGCAGCTCGAAGCGGCCCGCACACTCTATCAAGCCGGCGCGATGTCGCGGATCGACTTCCAGGCGGCGGATGCCCAGGCCAAGTCGGCCGATGCGCAGCTCCGTGCTGCCGAGGCACAGGCCGCATCGGCGTCGGAAATGGCGGATCGTACCACGATCAGGTCTCCGATCAGCGGTGCCATCATCACCCGCGGAATCGAGGCCGGTCAACCGGTGGCCAGCGGCGATCCGCTGTTCACTGTGGTCAATCTCTCGGCCCTCGAACTGATGGGTCAGATTCCGGTCGAGCAGGCGGTCGGCATTCGCGCCGGACAGACAGTGTACTTCTCGCTGACCGGCCAGAACGGCGACGAACTCCGCGGCACGGTGAACCGCGTCGACCCCACGGCCGACCCTTCCACCCGCCAGGTGGGCGTCTATGTCCGCGTCCCCAATCCCGGCAACCGGATCCTCGGTGGTCAGTTTGCCCGCGGCCGGATCGTGAGCGGCGTCGCCGACACCGCACTGACGGTTCCGATCGCAGCACTCCGAGGTACCGCCGACAGCAGCTACGTGCTGGTGATCGAGGCGGGCAGGATCGTCCGCCGTCACGTTTCGGTCGGCATCCGCGACGCCGGCGGCGACTACGCCTCGATTCTTCAGGGTCTCGAAGAAGGTGCAATGGTGATCGTCCTTCCGGGTGCCCCGCTGGTGCCCGGCACCCGGGTCGCGGTGGAGACTCCTCGCAGCACCCGGACGGAGCAGCAATGAGCGGCCCAGCTACCGGAGGCGGTCTCAGCGGGGTGGCGATCCGTCGCCCCGTCTTCACCGCCATGATGATGCTCGGGCTTATGGTGCTCGGCATCTTCGCTTTCCGCGGCCTCGCAATCGACGAGTTCCCGGAAGTCGAGATCCCGTTCATCACCGTCCAGACCACCTATCCTGGCGCCAGCGCCGAGACGATCGAACGCGAAGTCACCCGGCGGATGGAGGAGGCGTTCAACCCCGTCCAGGGCGTCGACAACATCATCTCGAACTCCCTGGAGGGAGTCTCGCTGGTGATGATCGAGTTCGATCTCGACCGTGACGTCGATGCCGCTGCCCAGGACATCCGCGCCAAGATCGAGGCAATCCGACGCAACCTGCCGGACGACATCGATCCGCCGGTGGTCCAGAAGTTCGACCCTGCAGCGATGCCGATCATATCGCTGGCGCTCTCCTCGACCACTTCCTCGATCGAGGACCTCACCACGCTCGCCAGCGAGGACATCCGTCGGAAGCTGGAATCGGCGGGCGGCGTGGGTGAGGTCCGGATCGCCGGTGGACTCGAGCGTGAAATCAGGATCGAGCTGCACCCCGACCGGATGCAGGCGATGGGTATCGGCGTCTCCGAGGTGATGGGCTCACTCGCCCGGCAGAACATGGATATCCCGGCCGGACGACTCGAGGGAGAGAGTCGCGAGCAGCTCGTCCGGGTGACCGGACGGATCACCGACCCGGCGCAGTTCGGCGACGTGATCATCACCAATCGCAATGGTCGGCCGCTCCGGGTAAGGGATATCGCCACTGTCCGGGAGGGGACCAGCGAGGAACGGAGCATCGCCCTCTACGACGGCCGCAGGTCGGTGTCGCTCGACCTCCTCAAGGTGTCCGGCGCCAACACGGTGGCGGTGGCTGACGGGGTCCACAAGGCGATGGAAGAGATCCGGCCGCTCCTTCCGGGCGGGATCCAGCTCGACGTGGTGCGCGACAACTCGGTCTACATCAGAAAGTCGGTCGACGACGTCATCCACGAACTGGTGCTCGGCGCGATCCTCACCATCATCATCGTGATGCTGTTCCTGAACGACTGGAAGGCCACCGCGATCACCTCCCTGGCGCTGCCGGTATCGGTGATCTCGTCTTTCATCCTGATGGGAGCGCTCGGCTTCACCCTCAACGTGATCTCGCTGATGGCTCTGTCTCTGTCGATCGGCATCCTGATCGACGACGCCATCGTGGTGATCGAGAACATCGTGCGGCACCGCGAGATGGGGAAGGACCATTTCAGGGCCGCCGACATCGGTACCCGCGAGATCGTGCTGGCAGTGCTGGCGACCACGCTGTCGATCGTGGCGGTGTTCGTCCCGGTGGCCTTCATGAAGGGCATCATCGGTCGCTTCTTCTACCAGTTCGGAATGACGGTGGCGTGGGCGGTGCTGGTATCGCTCTTCGTCTCGTTCACGCTCACGCCGATGCTGTCGGCCTGGTGGGGCGTCAATCCGCATTCTCCCGAGCACGCCGAGAAGGGGAACTTCATCACCCGCACGATCGGCCGCTTCAACCGCTGGTTCGACCGCCAGGCAGCGAAGTACCGCGGCGTGATCACCTGGGCGCTCAACCATCGCAAGACCACGATGGCAGCTGCTTTCATGTCGTTCGTCGCCGCAATCATGCTCATGGGAGCAGTCGGTGGCGGGTTCATGCCCACCTCCGACAACTCCGAGTTCGTCGTTCAGCTCGAGACCCCCGAGGGCTCCTCGCTCGGATATACCCGCGGCAAGCTCGACCAGATTCTCGACCGGCTCGACCAGATCGACGGCGTCGCCTACACCTATGCCACCGTCGGCGCCGGCCTGACCGGCACGGTCACCAATGGTGAGATCTACGTCAAGCTGTCTCCTGCCGCGGACCGTGATCGGTCGCAGCAGCAGTTGATGAGTGACGCCCGGGCATCGCTGATGCAGATCCCCGGAGTCCGCACTTCGGTATTGGAAGGTGGCGGTCTCGGCGGCGCCCAGGCTCCGCTCCAGATCGAACTGCGCGGACCTGATGTCTTCGAGCTGCGTCGCCTCGCCTCCGAGGTGACGGCGGCGGTATCCGAGATTCCCGGAATCGTGGACCTCAACTCGTCGCTGGGCGAACTCCAGCCGGAATACCGGATCGAGATCAACCGCGAGATGGCCAACGAGGTCGGCCTCGACGTCGGCACGGTGGCCCAGACAGTGCGCCCGATCATGGCCGGGCAGGTGGCCACCCGCTGGGAGGACCCTTCGGGCGAGGAACGGGACGTGGTGGTTCAGGTTGCCGCCTCCGGGCGGGCCACTCTCGACCAGATCGGAGCCATTCCGATCGCGACGATGAACCGGCGGCTGGATGGCCAGGCTGTGACGGTGCCGCTCGGATCGGTGGCAAAGATCACCGAGGGCGGCGCGCCGGCCCAGATCGACCGCAAGAACCTGGAGCGGATTGCCACCGTGGCAGGCAATGTCGCCGACGGGCTCAGCATCGCCGAGGCGTCGACGGCAATCACGGCCAGGGTTGAGGCACTCACGCTGCCGGAGGGCTACAGCATCCGGCTGGGCGGCGAGACCGAGGAACTGGCCGAGACGGCCGGGTACGTGGTCGAGTCGATCGTACTGGCAATCGTACTGATCTTCCTGATTCTGGCGTCACAGTTCGAGTCGCTGTCGCAGCCGTTCGCGATCATGCTCTCACTGCCGCTGTCGCTGGTGGGAGTGGTGCTGGCCCTGCTGATGACCGGCGACACGATGAACATGATGTCGATGATCGGTGTCATCATGCTGATGGGGCTGGTGACAAAGAACGCGATCCTGCTGGTGGACAAGACCAACGAGCTGCGGACCGCGGGAATGGAACGGTTCGACGCACTGGTCGAGGCCGGGTCGGTGCGATTGCGACCGATCATGATGACCACGCTGGCGATGATCGCCGGCATGTTTCCGATCGCGCTGGCGCTGGGCGAGGGCGGTGGCTTCCGGGCCCCGATGGCTCGCGCGGTGATCGGCGGCCTGATCACCTCCACGATGCTGACCCTGATCGTGGTGCCGGTGGCCTACAGCTACTTCGACAGTATGGGGGCCAGGATGAAGCGGATCTTCGTCTCGAAGCAGCGGGAAGAAGAAATCGCCCGCGAACTGCACGAGGAGGGGGTACCGGGCACCTGAACCCGGGACATCCATGCATGAGACGAAGGGCGGTCCGGGGATTCCCGGGCCGCCCTTCGCAATTCAATGGGCTTGGGAGGAGTTGAACCTCCGACCTCACGCTTATCAGGCGTGCGCTCTAACCACCTGAGCTACAAGCCCTCTCACCTTCAGCCCTGTAAAGTACCAGTTCTGCGGCTGACGGGCAACTGCCCCCGTCGCTCAGCTTCCCGCCGATCCGTCCGATAACAGCCCGAGTCAACCCATTGTCACCCACCGAGTCAAGGAGGACCCGGAGTGATCGCAATTCTCGGACTGATCGTTGTGGCTGGAGCCGTCCTGGGCGGCTTTGCCATGGCCAATGGCCCCTTCGGGGTGCTGCTGGCATGGTCCGAGTGGGTCATCATCTGTGGCACCGGGCTCGGAACCGTGATGGTCTCGACCCCCGGTGCAGTTCTCAAGCGACTGGCCCAGAAGCTCCCATCGGTCCTCAAGGGCACCGGTCTGACCGAGCAGTACTACACCGATCTGCTCAAGCTGCTGTACGAGCTGTTCCAGATTGCCCGGCGGGATGGCCTGATCGCGATCGAGTCCCATATCGAGAACCCGGAATCGAGCACTGTCTTCCGGCGCTACCCGAACTTCACCAGGAACCACCACGCAGTGGAGTTCCTCTGCGATGCCCTCCGCACCGTTCTGGGTGGCAGCGTCTCGGCATTCGACCTGGAGGCGATGCTGGACCAGGAGATCGAGGTCCATCATGAGACTGACCACAAGGCGGTAGCCGCCCTCAACCGGGTCGCGGACGCCCTTCCTGCCATCGGCATCGTGGCCGCAGTGCTCGGCATCGTGGTAACGATGCAGTCGCTCGCGGGTCCGATCGAAGAGATCGGACACCACGTCGCGGCGGCACTGGTCGGCACCTTCCTCGGCATTCTCCTCTCCTACGGTGTGGTGGCTCCGGTTGCGAGCAACCTGGAGCAGCAGTTCGACGATGAGACGAGATTGTACCACACCATCAAGGCTGGGGTTATCGCGTTTGCGAAGAATCTGCCGCCCATGACCGCGGTGGAGTTTGCCCGCAAGGCGATCAGCGACCAGACGAGACCGTCCTTCCTGGAGATGGAAGCCGCCTGCAAGAGCACCCGCAAGGAAGCCGCATGAAGAGTGACCGGGAACAGACGATCAGGGTAGTCAGGAAGAAGGTGATCAAGGGTGGCCATCACGGCGGCGCCTGGAAGGTCGCCTTCGCCGATTTCATGACCTCGATGATGGCCCTCTTCCTGGTCCTCTGGCTGATCACCCAGAGTTCCGACGTGCGTGCCGCGATTGCTGGCTACTTCCAGGATCCGATGGGTCGGGCAGGCGAGTTCGGCCCGTCGATGATTCCCGGTGAGGGCGCCCCACCGGTGGCCACACGGCCGATGATCAATGCCAGCATGCTCGCCACCGGCACCAAGCGTCTCAGCCAGATAGGCGCCGATGTCAGCGCTGCGGCTGCGCTGCTCGACGCCAATGGCATGGCGCACGTCGAGGTGGAGCTTACCCCCGATGGCCTTCGCATCTCGCTGATAGAGGACTCGACTGACGTCTTCTTCCAGTCGGGGAGCGCCAGGCCACTGGAGCGGGCCCGGATACTCCTGGAGGCACTCGCTCCGGTGCTCACTGCCACCGATACCAGACTGGAGATCGAGGGTCACACCGACGCGAAGCTCTTTCCGGCAGGCAGCAGCTACTCGAACTGGGAGCTGAGCGCCGACCGAGCCAACGCAGCCCGGCGACTGATCACCCAGGGTGGTTTCCCCGAAGCACAGGTGGTGGCAGTCCGCGGTCTCGCCGACCGGATTCCCCGGATCGTCGACGATCCTGCCGCTCCACAGAATCGCCGGGTCACGCTGCTGGTGAAGATCACCGAGCCGGCGGTGCCCTGATGACGGCGATCCGGACGCTGGTCGTCGAGAGCGATCCGGCGATTCTTGCGTCGATCGCCGGCATGCTCCAGCACGACAACGCCTTCAACGTCACCACTGCGGCCTCGATCCACGCCGCCCGCGGGTTGCTGGAGAACTCCCTGATCGACCAGGTCGTCTGCGGCCAGAACTTTCCCGATGGCGACGGCATCGTTCTGCTCCAGGAACTGCGCCGGATGCGCGCCCACGATCAGCCGACCTTCGTCTACATCGCTACCGATCCGACCCCGGCCGACCGGATCCGTGCCTGGCGGTCGGGAGCCGACGCAGTCTTCTCCGCCCCGGTCTCACCCGGGGAGCTGCGCGGCGCGATGGAGGCAATGGGGGTCCGCCAGCGGGCCACGCGCAACGGCGACGAGATCATCGGTCTGCTGCAGATCCTGCTCGATTCACATTCCCCCAAGGCTGCCGAGCGGGGACGGTCGCTGACGCAGGCGGTGTCGCTGCTGGCAACCCGGTTCGATATCCCCAGCCCCTATGTTCCGAGCCTGCTGGCAGCCGGCCGGCTCCACAATCTGTCGATGCTCACCGGCGACCACCGGGCCTCGCAGCTTGGCCAGATTACTGCCGCATCGGCGGGACTGCTCCGCCAGGTGAACGCTCTGGAGGGAGTGGCGGAGCTGGTCGAGGCCATGGGTGCCAACTGGGACGGCAGTGGTCATCCGGCGCTGCAGCGCGGCGAGATTCCGCTGCGCTCGCGGCTGCTCCGGGCAGTCGCCGACTGGCTGCTGCTCGCCGAGCGCGAAGGCGAAATCGGCGCCCTGGAGGGCCTCTCACTGCAGGCAGGAGTCCGCTACGACCCGGCGGTGATCGCAGAACTTCATCTCCTGACCGGAACCGCAGTCAACGATGGCAGCCAGACCGTTTCGACTGCGATCGTCGCAGTGGACGACCTGGAGCGAGGGATGGTACTCGCAGCAGACCTGTACACCTCTTCCGGAGTGAAGCTGCTGGCAACTGGCTGTGTACTGTCGGAACAGACGATCGCGCTGGTCCGGGAGCGGAACATCATCGATCCCCTCCCTCACGGCGCCCGGGTCTTCGTGGATGGCACCATTGCCAACGGGTTGCGGGGTCTTTAGTCTCCTGCACCTTGCATCCACTCCACCACCATCCATCTCTCTTCGCCCTGATTCGATGACCGACCCTGTGGCTCACCGACTCCGCATTGCGCGTACGGTGGCAGGTGCCGTCAGACATGACCTCGCCAATGCTGCGCAGCTCGTGCTGATGGCAGAAGCAACCCTGGCAGCGGTTTCCGGAATTCCCCGCGACCTGCCTGACGCCCTCCGGGCAGCACTGACCAAGATCGAACTCCAGATCATCCGGCTGGAGCGGGCCCACGGTCCCGAAGATCCCCGGGCAGCAACCGTCGACCTCGCGGCAGTGTTCGAACCGGCCATTGCTCTGTACCAGGCCCGCCCGCCGGGAAGGATGCTGCGGATCCACGGAGAGTTTCCGACCGATCCGCCGCTGCCCCCCGGGCATGCGCCGGCATCGACACTGTTCGAGGCCGCCTGCGCGATTCTCGATCTGATGGAACAGCATGCCACCGCTTCGGACGAACCGCAGGCAGTATTCCTCCACACCAATGTCATGGATGATCGACTGGAGATCGGCTTCACCGGCGCGGAAACGCTGCTCGGACCGATCGTCGGTGATGATACCGGGCGGGAGGATCGAGGGCTGTTCCGGCAACTGGCCGCTGCCCTGGCAGCCAGCGGCGTCGAAGTCGTCAGTCAGCAGGACAGCAGGGACGCGATCACCATCAGGTTCGTCATCCCCGCAGCACCGGCTTCCTGATCAGCGCAGCGCCATCGAGCGTGGCCGGAGCGAATCGGGGATCTGCACGGAATCCCCGCTGACGCTCGCCCGCTGATTCTCAGCAGCGATCGCCTCCACCAGTTCACCTCGCAGTACGCTGACCTCCGGCGGGGCCTGGATACCGAGCCTTACGCCCTTGCGATCGGCCGACAGGACGGTCACCCGGATGCCGCCGTCGAGGACGATCACTTCGCCGGGCTTTCTGGTGAGCACCAGCATGATCAGACCATCCTGAGGATTTCGGAGAGCATCTCGTCTGCCACCGAGACCAGACGAGCGGCGGCGGCGAATGCCTGCTGATGCTTGATCAATGCGACCATCTCTTCATCAATCGACACTCCGGTAATGCCGGACCGCTGGGCTTCGGCGTTGTTCGCCAGGATTCCGGCAGCGGCAGCCTCCATGCCGGCGTCCTGAATCCGGGCGCCGGAATCGGTAACCAGTCTCACGTAGAAGTCGGCGGGCGAACGACCACCGAGTCCAGCCAGTCCGGTGGTACGCATTCCGGCAAGCTGCAACGCCAGCGCGGTGTCGCCCGGAAGACCGCTGGTTCCGGTGACTATCTCGCCTGCCGATCCGGCCACTTCCGCGGACAGAGCCATCGTCCTGGCGGTAGTACCGGCGGGGTCGAAGAACGAGACTCCGGTGGCACCACCGGCAGTCGTTCCCGACTGGTGCAGCGCATTGATCTCGGCCACCATGGCAGCGGCAAGCTGATCCAGCTCGGCCCGGACCTGCGGCAGCGCCCGTTCGGTCACTTCCACCAGCCCGGCAATCACCCCACCCTGCGGCTTGAGCGGCTGGGCATTGCCGACCACCGCAACGCCAAGTCCACCGCCGGGAAGGCCGCGGGTCTCCAGTTGCTGGGTGATCGGCCCGTCCACCAGCAGCGTACCTGCAGCAATCACGCCGACGGTTCCATCGGGCCGCTCCAGCACCCGGACATCGGTGAGGGTCGCGAGCCGGTCCAGCAGCCTCGCACGCTCGTCCTCGAGATCGGGGGCAGTCTTGTTCGGCCCGCCGGCGGAAGGAATCTTCCGGTTCAGTTCGGCGATCCGCTGGGTGATCGAATTGATTTCGGCGACGGCACCGCGGACCTGCTCACGGGCATCGCGATCCACCGAGTCGATCCGGTCGGCGATTGTGGAGAACTGTCCGGCCAACTGGTTCCCCGCCTGCTGCACTGCGGTGCGCGAGGCACCGCTGGCGGGATCATTGGCCAGATCACTCCAGGCGTTGAAGAAGCGATCGAGCGTAGCGCCGAGGCCTGTCTCGGAGGGTTCACCGAAGACGCCCTCCAGTCGGGCGAGCTGATCACGCAGAGTTGCCGCACCACTCGACACCGCAGTCTCACGACGTACCGCGCCGTCGAGAAAGACATCGCGATGAGCGAAGACACCGAGGTCGGTGACGCCACGACCTATCGTGCCGAGAGGAGTCCGGAACGGGGTGTGGGGAACGATCTCGAGCCGCTGCCTGGTATAGCCGGGAGTCGCAGCATTGGCGATGTTGTGCCCCGTCACATCCAGCGCGCGCTGATGGGTGATCAGCGCCGACTTGGCAATGCTGAGCGTGCTGGCGATCGACATGGTCAGGCTGTCCTGGAGAGCAGCACGCCGGAACGGGCGTGCTGTCCGACCGGGGCGTCACCTGCGCCATAGGTCTCGACTGCGGGCTCCGAGACGGCAGCGAACAGCATCTGGAGGTACCCCTCGCCTGCGCTGATGGCCCGCTGAAGCACCCGCTGAGTCAGCACCAGTTCGGCCGACACCTGACTGGCCTCGCGGCGCAGCGTATCGCGGGAGCGCAGCAGATCCGGAGTCTCATCCACTCCGCCGACCATGTCGACCATCCGCTTGCGCGAACGGCGGGCCTCGTCGAGTGTGGTGACGATACGGGAAATCTCGTGAGTGGCATCCTCCACGGCGGTGGCGTCGTCAGTGGCGACACCGTTCCGCTGACGGGAGAGGCCATCGCGGAGTGCCCGCACCAGCTTCAGTTCGGTCTCCAGTGCGGAGACCAGATCGGCTTCAGCGATCGACTGCATTCGCTCCCCCTCCATGGTGAGCCTGACCATCTGCGGCATTCATCCGAGCCGCAAGCTGCCGATAGAGGGCAGCGCCGATTCCGCGATCGGAACGGCCGGCTGCCAGCCCGGCTATCTGTTCATCCAGCATCCCGGTGAACATCTTCTCGCCCTGCGAGGCCGAGATCAGCCCACCGTCCGGCGAGGCCTCACGCATCGCCTGCAGCATCTGGTTGAAGAAGACCGCTTCCAGCTTGTCGGCCTGCTCCCGCAGCTTCGCATCGCGTCCGTCAACCGGTCCCGGAGACCGGATCACACCGAGCGGAGCCGTCATCTGACAATCACTGCCGTACGGATCGCCCCGGCCGCCCTGAGCGCCTCGAAGACACCCACCACCTCGGCCGGAGCCGCTCCCACCGCCTGCAGACCGACTGCCACATCCTGCACGGTCGCGCCACGGGTCAGAGTGACCATCCCCGGAATCGCCTGGGTGCTGTCCGCCGGTGGAACGCCACCGATCTGCACCGTGATCCCCTTCACCGCCACCACCACGGGCCCGACGGTGACATCCCCGCCCGCGGCCACCAAGCCGCTCCGCGCATCGATCACGATCCGTGAAACCGTTGCCTCGACCACCGCCAGGGTATCGACGGCCGCGAGAAATACGGGGAGGTTATCGGTCGATCCGGCCGGAGGCTTGAGTCCGACAGCTCCCGGGTCGAGCACCGTCGCCACGCCATCGCCGTAGGTGTCATTGACTGCCGCGGCGATCCGCGCCGCAGTGGCCAGATCAGGCGACCTGAGCGCCAGCACCGGCTCGGTCACGACGGGCACCGACGGCAGATCGACCTCCAGAATCCCGCCCTCGGTGATTCGTGCCGAAGCACCGCCACCGCGCGCTCCGAACGCCACGCGCCGGATCTCGGTAGTCATCGGAATCGGTCCCTGGGCACTTGCCACCGGAGGAGCATCGGGCGACATCACCAGCGGGGTCATCCAGAGGACACCACCGCGCAGCGAAGTGGCATCACCGAGCGAAGCAACCTGGATGTCGAACCGGCCTCCGGTACGGAGGAACGGTGATATCTCGGCGGTGATGACAACCGCGGCGACGTTCCGGAGCCTCAGATGCTGGGCCGGGACATCTACATTGAAACGGCGGAGGAGGTTGGTGACCGATCGGACGGTGTGTACCGCACCAGCATTGGTGCCGAACGAGCGATCGCCCGACTGGTCCAGGCCAACCACCAGGCCGTAGCCGACCAGACGCACCGGCACCTCACCGCCACGGGTGGCCAGATCCGAGATCCGGGTCTGGGCACCGAGCGGTACCGCGAACAGGAGAGTCGCGAAGAGAAGGCGTGAGCGGATCATGGCCAGAGCGCTCCGACCAGCTTGCCGATCAGACCGGTCTTGGGACCGATCTTCTTCCCCTTGTAGGAGATCGTGGCATCGGCGATCCGGGCCGACGCAATGGTGTTGGTGGGAGAGATGTCCTCGGGACGCACCAGCCCGGCGACAGCGACCTCCTGGTTGCGACCGTCAACGGTCAGTGTCTTGGTCCCCTCGATCCTGATTACACCGGAAGGTTCGATCGCAGCCACCCGGACCGTGAGAACGGCGTCGAGTTCGCCGCGTCTGCCAGCCTGACCGGTCTGGTCCGACCGGGCGTTGTAGCCGATGCCGAACGCCCGGAGATCTTCGGGAGCGAAGTCGGACGATATGCTGCCACCCTGGCTGCGATTGTTTCGCGCGACGTGCGAGGTCCGTTCGTTCGCACTGATATCCTCGCCGACGATCACGGTGAGGAGATCGCCGACCCGCACACCGCGGCGATCGGCCGTCCACGAATCACGCAGTCCCGGCCGCTGTGTCACCTGCTGCACCTGGGTCGGATTGGCCGGCGCCTCCTGGGCAGCAATGCCGCCCGGGAGTGCGACTGCCGCCACCAGCACGAATTTCAAGCTTCCGTTCATTGTCCCTCTCCGACTCGGGCCATTCCGGGCCCGGTGAGAATCGCCCGCAGCCTGTTGCTGCCGGCGCGCATCTGCACCACATCACCCACTCGTCCGGCGCCCAGAGCCACCGCATCGAGTTCCAGCGTCACGGCCCCACGGATCCAGGTGAGTCTCACCTGGTCGCCTGATCTCACTGCCCGCGGCGCCTCCAGCATCGCCGCCGTCAGTGTCACTCCTTCGGTCACCGACCGCCGCAACTCCCAGCCTGCCGGATCGGGCTGTGACCGTCCTTCGACCGGCCTTCCCCACACCACGCGACGTTCGTGATGGAAGTCGTCGGCCGAGAGCACTGCTCCAGCGGCCATCGTACGATTCGCTACGACTACGTCGCGCTCGATGCCGGCACGGACCCGCCAGCTGAACGCAGCGCCAGAATCGGGAGCGACGGTCACCGCCAGCCAGCCATCCTGATCGCGACCGGCCAGACGGATCGTGCCACCAGGGTCGCTGTTGCTGCGTCGATGCCCGGCAGCCCATTCGAGCCGCACTGCACCCGGTTCGACCCCCCACTCGGAGGCGACCACCGCAGCCACGCGTCCGACCACCGCGGGTGCCACGCCGGTATCGCCGGCCACCATCGCCAGCGCGGCAACCAGCAGCTCAGCGGAGCAGTTCATCGACCGACCGCATCATGTCTTCCGCCGCCTTGATCGCCCGGGCATTGATCTCGTAGGCCCGCTGGGCCGCGATCATGTCGGTCATCTCCTGGACGATCTCGACGTTGCTGGCTTCGAGCGATCCCTGGAGGATCTTCCCGAAACCCTCTTCGTTCGGCAGTCCCAGCATCGCTTCGCCGGAGGCGATGGTCTCGGCGAAGATGTTGCCGCCCAGCGCCAGCAGGCCGGTGGGATTGGAGAAGCGGGCCAGCTCGATCCGGCCGAGTTCGATCGTCTCACCACCGCTGCCACCGGAGGCGGACACCATGCCGCTGGTGGAGATGGTGATCGAGGTGGCATCTGGCGGAATCACGATGTCGGGAACCAGCGGGTGACCGTCCTTCGTCACCAACTGGCCACCCTCGGAGAGCGTGAACATGCCGTCGCGGGTGTAGGCATAGGTCCCCTCCGGCATCTGCACCTGGAAGTACCCTTCGCCGTCGATCGCCAGATCCAGTGGCCTGCCGGTCATTTCGGCACCGCCCTGGGTGTCGATCCTGGTCACCGCGGCAAGACGGACTCCGTGGCCGATCTGCATCGGACCAAGAGTGGCCTGGCTCGCAGCAGTGCGCGGCCCGTGGACGGTCTGGTAGAGAACGTCTTCGAAGGAAGCGCGACTGCGCTTGAAGCCGGTGGTGTTGACGTTCGCCAGGTTGTTGGCGATCACCTCGACCATCTTCTGCTGGGCCACCATGCCGCTGGCCGAAGTACGCAGCGAGGGATTCATCTCAATGCTCCAGGTTCAGGTACATCGGTATCACGGACGACCCAGCTCGCTGGTCACGATTCCCAGCGCCATGTCGAGGGTCCGAAGTGCATCGGTATTGGCGGCATAGTGCCGCTGGATGGTGATCATGTCGACCATGCCGAGCAGAGGATCGACGTTGGCATCCTCGACCATGCGCTGGCGCACCACGGTCGATTCGACCGGTTCCGTCTCGCCTTCGACCATGAAGCGGCCGAAGCCCTCCTTGCGGAGCGACGATGGTGCAGCGGTTTCGAGTCTCAGGCGGTCGGCACGGGCTCCGTCAACCAGCACGGTGCCATCTGGTTCGATCTCGATCTGGCGTCCGGCGGCGTGGATCGGTCCCTCGAGTCCGAGGACCCGGTCGCCTTCGCGGTCGACCAGGTAGCCGTCGCCATCGAGCATCAGCGAGCCACCACGGGTGAGTCGTTCACCCCGAGCAGTGTCGACCACCAGAAAACCTTCGCCCTGCAGCGCGACATCGAGTACCCGTCCGGTATCGCGCAGCGTCCCCTGGGAGAGGTCGATCGACTGCACCGGCACCGGATAGCTGCCATTGCCGGAACGATGTCCGACCACGCGATCACTCTTGAAGCCGTCGCTGCGAACGTTGGCAATGTTGTTCGCGGTCACGGCCTGAAGGCGCTCGTAGTACGACATCGATCTGGCGTTCACCAGCATTCCGGGCAGTGTCATCCTCATCCTCCAGATGGGGTTCCGGAACGATGAAGAAGCAAGCGGTGTGCCGCGACTGATTCGACCGTAAGTGATTGCCTTATAAACAGTTGCGCGACCGCCAATCCTGGTCGGTCGCGCCCCGGCAAGTGCTGCCGGAAAAAGGTGCCACCCCTCAGCGGCGGCGGACGAGCCCCCGTACCGCATCC
>CAZSPH010000035.1:0-3223 GCA_964608715.1 uncultured Gemmatimonadaceae bacterium
GGAATGCCGACGCAGTTGCCGTAGTCGCCGACTCCCTTGACGATCCCGGCGAAGAGATAGCGGTTGCGTGGCTCATCGAGCGGTCCGAGCCGCAGTGAGTTGAGCACTGCCACCGGACGCGCGCCCATCGTGAAGACGTCGCGCAGGATGCCGCCGACTCCGGTGGCCGCCCCCTGGTACGGCTCCACCGCACTCGGGTGATTGTGCGATTCGATCTTGAACGCCACGGCCCAGCCATCGGGGAGCTTCAGGACGCCGGCATTCTCTCCGGGCCCCTGCAGCACCTGTTCGCCGGTGATGGGGAAGCGACGGAGGACCGGTTTGGTATGCTTGTACGAGCAGTGCTCCGACCAGAGCGCCGAGAAGATGCCGAGTTCGGTGAGTGTGGGGGTACGGCCACCGAGGAGGTCGCGGATCGAAGCGTACTCGATCTCGTTGATCTTGTGTTCGCGTACTACCTCGTCAGTGACGGGGCGCTCGCCGGGGAACGATACTGGGGTCACGTTGTCTGTCACGCCATGGTCCCGGTCGCGAGGCGACCGATCAATGCAGTGAAGAACTGGAGGCCGACATCGCTGCCGACCAGCGGATCCGCGAGGCGTTCGGGGTGGGGCATGAAGCCGACCACGTTGCCTGCCGGATTGCAGATACCGGCGATGTCGCGGAGCGAGCCGTTGGGATTGAAGGGGAGATCGCCACCAGGCACGGAGACGTAGCGGAGAACGACCTGGCCTTCGCCTTCCAGCCGGTCGAGGGTCTCCCTGTCAGCCACGAAGCGACCCTCACCATGAGCCACCGGAATCCTGATCACAGTACCCTGCTCGAACGTCCCGGTGCAGATGGTGTCGGTGCGCTCGATTCTCACATCCACCGGACGGGCGATGAACCGCTTCGTCTGGTTGTGCATCAGTGCTCCGGGCAGGAGATGCGCCTCACAGAGCACCTGGAAACCGTTGCAGATGCCGAGTACGGCACCACCGGCCTCGGCATGGTCGCGGATCGACTGCATGATCGGTGCGAACCGTGCGATTGCGCCGGAACGGAGATAGTCGCCGTAGGAAAAGCCGCCGGGGACGATCACTGCATCGGCTCCCGCCAGCGAGGTGTCGCGGTGGTCCAGCAGCAGTGCCTCACCGCCGGCACGTTCGACGGCGCGCATGGTTTCGGTCTCGCAGTTGGTTCCGGGGAACCGTACCACTGCCACCCGGGTGCTCACGATTCCACCGCCACGACGAAGTCCTCGGTGACGGGGTTGGCGAGCAGCTTCTCGCACATCAGCTTCGCAACAGCCGCTGCCTCATCGGCCGAGCCGGCATCGATGCCAAGTTCGATGGCCCGTCCGATCCGGACATCGGTCACCGACCCGAAACCGAGTGATTCCAGCGCATGCCCAACGGTCTGCCCCTGCGGGTCGAGCAGGCCGGGGCGGGGAATGACACGGACGTGAACGCGATAGATCATGCAGACTGCTCCTCGGAATCCGAAGCGGGATGGATCGGGTAGTTGTCGTCGGGTGGTTCGATGCTCTCGGGGCGGTCGGCCAGCGCCAGAATCAGGGTACGGGCGAGCCCGAATGCCATGTACGTCAGGCCTAGCGGGAAGAGGAAGTACTCGGGAACGAACAGTCCGCCGGCGAGTATGACCAGATAGGTTGCCAGACCCAGAAGCTGTCCGCGGGTGCGGAAGCCCACTGCCGGCCAGCGGGGATACTTGACTCCGCTCACCATCAGCACCGCCAGCAGCATCATCAGCATCGCGACGCCCTGGTGCTGCAGGTTCATGAGTCGCTGTGATGCGGTGTACCAGTCGGTCTGGGAGAAGGCGTAGTAGACCGACAGCGTCACGCCGGCCGCCGGTGAGGGCAGGCCGGTGAACCAGGCGCTGGGCCTGCTGCTGCCGTCACCTGCAGCGACGTTGTAACGGGCCAGGCGGAGTGCTGCTGCCACGACATAGAAGTAGCAGATCAGCCAGGCGAAGCGGCCGGCGGTGCTGAACTCGTGGAAATACACCAGCAGTGCCGGGGCGATTCCGAACGAGACGAGATCGACCAGTGAATCGAGTTCCGCACCGAACTTCGAGCCGCTGTTGTACAGCCGGGCGATCCG
This sequence comes from uncultured Gemmatimonadaceae bacterium, assembly GCA_964608715.1. Classification (GTDB taxonomy): domain Bacteria; phylum Gemmatimonadota; class Gemmatimonadetes; order Gemmatimonadales; family GWC2-71-9; genus Palsa-1233. The sequence goes on from CAZSPH010000035.1 coordinate 2,106, forward strand.
GCCGTCGAACATGTCGAGCACCGCAGCGAAGACTATGCACCATCCGGCCCAGATGTAGTTCCCGTTGTAGGCGGAAACGATCGCCCAGAACCCGAACAGCAGATTCCCGAGGGTGAAGGCGCTGGGCATGATCACCACCACCCTGCGCATCCTTCCAGGGTCACGGCCGGGGGCCATCAGGGCCACTCCGCGATCACGGTCCGACCGGCCTGGGTGACGTCGCCCTCGCGCACCTTCACGGTCACATGCGGGGGAAGGAAAACATCCACCCGCGACCCGAACCTGATCAGGCCCATCCGTGATCCCTGCGTCACCTGATCATCGGTCTTCCCGTCGGTAATGATCCTGCGGGCGACCAGACCTGCGATCTGTCTTACCAGCATCGGACCGCGTGTGGTGGTGAGACCGACGTCGCTCTGCTCGTTCTCCAGCGCCGCCTTCTCTGTGGCTGCGTTCACGAACTTTCCCTGACGATGTTCACGGTACGTGATGGTGCCATCGGCGGGGTAGCGATTGACGTGAACGTTGAAGACGTTCATGAAGATCGAGATCCGTACTGCTGCTCCACCCACGGCATGCGGCTCGTCGATCGGAATGATGCTGACGACCTTGCCGTCGGCAGGTGCGATGACCACCGATTCACCTCGCGGCCCCTCGCGTACCGGATCGCGAAAGAAGGCCACCACCCAGATGGCGACCAGGCCAAGCGGCAGGCCGAATCCCGGGCCGCCAAACCAGGCACCCGCAGCGGCGAGCAGGGCCGCGATCAGAATGAAGGGCCATCCCTCGGGGGCGATTCTCACTCAGCAATCCTCCGGCAGCGGACTGCCCGTGATGAGCCGATAGGCGGTGGCATAGCGCTCCGAGGCAGCGTTCACCACCTCATCCGGAAGCGCCGGACCGGGATGGTCGCCATTCCACCTCCCTGCCGCCCGTTCCCCGGCCAACCAGTCGCGTACCGGTTGCTTGTCGAAGCTCGGCTGCGTCCTACCCGGAGCATAGGAATCGGCCGGCCAGAAGCGGGAAGAGTCGGGGGTGAGTATCTCGTCGATCAGAAGCACGGTACCGTCCGCATGGACTCCGAACTCGAACTTGGTGTCGGCGATGATGATCCCGCG
>CAZSPH010000035.1:3233-21722 GCA_964608715.1 uncultured Gemmatimonadaceae bacterium
AAGCGCTCGGCGCCGAACTCGCCGACCTGCTCCGCGAGCGTTCTGTCGGCGATGATGATCCCGCGCCCGGCCGCGATGTCGCGACCGGTGGTGTAGATCGCGACAGAACGCTCGCGGAGCAGGTCGGCGAGTTCGGCGCCGAGCGCTTCACGCACCGCCGCGAAGGTGACGTTCTCGTCGTGCCCCGATTCAGCCTTGGTGGCCGGAGAGAAGTACGGCTCGGCAAACCTGCCTGACTCCACCATGCCGACCGGAAGAGGCTCACCCGCCAGCGTGCCCGACTTGCGATACTCGCTCCAGGCGCCGCCGGCGAGATAGCCGCGTACCACACACTCGAAGGCGATCGGCGCGGTGCGCTTCACCAGCGTCGCGCGACCGGCGATTGCATCGCGATGCGGCGCCAGCGCAGGAATCGCCGCAATGATCTCGTCGGTGCCGGCGGTAATGAAATGCGACGGACCGAGATGTGCGAGCTGGTCGAACCACCAGGCGGATATCTGCGTCAGGACCTTGCCCTTGCCGGGGATCGGCTCCGCCAGCACCACGTCGAATGCGCTGATCCGGTCGCTGGCAACGAGCAGCAACCGTTCGCTGTCGACTTCGTATACCTCGCGCACCTTGCCACGCCGGAACAGTGGCAGCGGGAGAGGAGTGGCGACCGCCGGGAGAGACGTCATACCCGCAACTCCGCAGCTCCGGCATCGACTGCCAGTCCACGGACCGATTGCAGGAGAGGGTCCAGATACTCCGCAACGAACTCGCCGACCTGCTCAGGTGATCGGCCGACGTAGCGGGACGGATCCAGTTCGGCGGCCAGTCTGGCGCGATCGACGGCGGCGAAGGCCGGGTCGCCGGCCAGGCGGTCGACCAGGTCGTTGCTGCCACCGGTGGCCACAGCTTCGGCGACCGCCATCGAGTGGACCCGGATCACTTCGTGCAGCTCCTGGCGGTCTCCGCCGGCCTGCACCGCCAGCATCAGCCAGCGTTCGGTCGCCATGAAGGGCATCTGAACCGCTACATGGCGGTCGATGACTGCGGGGCGAACTTCCAGACCGGCTGCGATGTTGGTTGCCAGGATCAGCATCGCATCGGTAGTGAGGAACGCCTCGGGCAGCGTGAGACGACGGTTCGCGGAATCATCGAGCGTCCGTTCCAGCCACTGGGCTGCGGCAGTGTGAGCCGCATTCTGGTGCAACGTGATCACGTGCCGGGCCAGCGCTCCGATCCGTTCGGCTCGCATCGGGTTCCGCTTGTAGGCCATTGCGCTGGATCCGATCTGGTCGCTCTCGAACGGTTCGAGCAGCTCTCCCTCATGCTGGAGCAGGCGCATGTCGGTGCCGAACTTGGCCAGACTCTGGGCGATACCGCTCAGAACATCCATCACATGGCTGTCGGCCTTGCGGGTGTACGTCTGGCCTGCAACCGGGAAGACCCGTGGGTGCCCGAGGTGCTCGGCAATGCGCTGTTCGAGTCTGCGGACCTTCGCATGGTCACCGTCGAACAGTTCGAGGAATGAAGCCTGGGTACCGGTCGTCCCCTTGCAACCACGCAGCCGCCAGGTATCGAGCAGATGGGAAACCGCCTCGATGTCGAGTGCGATGTCCTGCAGCCACAGCGTCGCCCGCTTGCCCACGGTGGTGAGCTGAGCCGGCTGGAAGTGGGTGTATGCCAGGCAGGGACGATTGGCGTGTGCGATAGCGAAACTGCGCAGAGCATCGGCCACTGCCAGCAGACGCCCGAGTACCAGCCGGAGGCCGTCGAGGATGATCAGGCCGTCGGCGTTGTCGGTTACGAAGGCGCTGGTGGCGCCGAGGTGGAGATAGGGGCGGGCCGCCGGTGCCTGGTCGCCGAAGGTGTGCACATGGGCCATCACGTCGTGGCGGAACCGCTTCTCGTAGCGCGCTGCCATCAACAGGTCGGCGTCATCGAGATGAGCCTTCATTTCGGCGATGGCATCATCGGGGATCGCGATGCCGAGTTCCTTCTCCGATTCCGCGAGCGCGAGCCACACCCGTCGCCACTGACCGATCCGGTGCTCATCGCTCCACAGGGACAGCATGGCGGGTGAGGCGTAGCGGCCGGAAAGCGGAGACTGCCAGCGATGTGATGTCATCAGTTCGTCAGATCCAGATAGTAGTAGGAACCGGCTTCCTCGTAGACCAGCCGGAAGGGCTGGCCGCGGGGAACGCGGTCGAGGGTCCTGACCATGTCCTGTGCCGAGGCGATCGGTGCCTGGGCCAGTCGACCGGCCGCATTGTAGTCGATCCTGACGATCACCATGCCCTCGCGCAGTCTGGTCAGCCGTCGGGTTTCCTCCGGTACCCCCAGCAGTACGGCGCCGGCCTGCGATGAGACTCCCAGTTCGGCCCGGATCGCCGGTGTCAGAGTGCCGAGGTCGAGCCCGCGCAGCCGTACCCGCTCGGCGGTGACGGAAGGGAGGTCGGCGGGAGATATCTGTCGGTCCATCTCCCGGCCGCCGCGTTGCACGCTGAGGTCGACCCGATCGCCAATGTGCAGGTCGAGCAGTACCGCTTCCCAGTCGAGAAAATTGCGAAGCCTGCGGCCGTTGGCGGTCAGAAGCACGTCGTTTGCTTCGAGGCCTGCCTGTGCTGCCGGGCCGCCGGGCACTACCTGGGTAACGCGCACGCCGCCGGCACTCTTCCAGTCTCCCATCTGAGTCGGCCCGGCGACGTCGAGGCCTACCCAGGCCCGTCGCACGGCGCCGTCGCGGATGATCTGCTCGGCAACCTTGATCGCCCGGTCGATCGGAATCGCGAAGCCCACACCGACCGACTCGCCGGTGTTGGAAAAGATCGAAGACGAGACACCGATCACTTCACCCAGCGCATTGATCAGTGGTCCACCCGAGTTGCCGGGATTGATCGCGGCGTCGGTCTGGATCATGTCGTAGTAGCGGCCCTGCTGTCTCCCCGTCGGCATGATGTTGCGGCCGATCCCGCTGATCACGCCTGCGGTGACGGTGGGCTCGCTGTTGCCCAGCAGGAAGGAGAAGGGATTGCCCAGTGCGATGGCCCATTCACCTACCTGGAGATCGGCTGCAGTGCCGATCGGTGCAGGGGAGAGGGCGCCACTGTCATTCACCTTGAGAACGGCAATGTCGGTCAGCGGATCCTCGCCGAGAAGGCGGGCGTCGACGTCGCGGCCGTCGGTGAGAGTCACGGTGATCTGCTCGGCGCCGGCAACTACGTGCTGGTTGGTAATCACGATGCCGTCGTCGCGGACGATGAAGCCGGTACCGAAAGACTGCCGCGGCGCCTGCGGACCGAAGAACCATGCGGTCATTTCGGACTGCTGCGGTGCAGCGGTCACCACTCGTACCGAGACCACCGATGGTGCCACCCGCGCGGTTGCGGTTACCAGGGCGGTGCGACGCGAATCGTCGATCTGCTGGTTGACCCGCTGCTGGTTGATCTGCGGTGCAATCGGCGGGGTCGGAGTCTGGGCATGGGCAGGCTCGCGGCTGCCGCAGGCGGCGGCCAGGAGAGTCAGTGCCAGCGGACGGATGAATGCTTTCACCATTCTGCCACCTCACCGTTCATCGTCTCGGGAGGATAGGCGGCCGAGACGAAGGTCAGGCCGGCAGCCGGTGCAGGGGGGCTGGTCAGGTCATTGGTATCGCGGGCAAGCAGCATCGTCATCTCCTCCGCCGGCCGGCGGCCGAGGCCGATATCGACCATCGTTCCGACCAGCATGCGGACCATGTGGTGGAGGAACCGGTTGCCGATGACGGTATACCGGATCCGGCTCGAATCGACCCTGCTCCACTGGGAGGTGCGGATGGTGCAGCGATAGTGCGGCTTGGGTTCGCCGACCACCGCGAAGGCCCGGAAGGAATGGTCACCGACGATCGCTGCGGCTGCGCGATCGAGCAGGCCGGGATCCGGCACACGCCCCAGCGGCCACTCGGTCCGGCCGCGAAAGGGCGAGCGGCAGTCAGGAGCGGTAGCAAGGTCATACCGGTAGTGACGCTCGAGAGCCCATCTGCGTGCATCGAAGCCGTCCGGTACCGCCTGGACTCGGGCGACACCGATGCTCTTCGGCAGCATCGAGTTGAGGGCGCGGTGGAGCGGAGCGGGCTCCCATCTGACGGGCATCCGGACGCTGACCGGCATTCCGATCGCGTGAACCCCGGCATCAGTTCTCCCGGCCGCGATCGCATGTACCGGCGCGTCCGCCAGGCGACCCAGAACCGCTTCGACGGTGCCCTGGATCGATCGGCCGGATTTCTGGCGCTGCCAGCCGCAATAGTCCGTCCCGTCGAACTGCAGCGTGAGGAGAAATGCCCGCCCCATGAAGCCTTCAAGGATAGCAGGAAAGCGCCCCTCCTGCAACCGGCGACTCCTTCGGATCATTGACAAAATGCGGTGCCGCCCGGTACGCTTGCGGCCCGATGACTGCCCCCGATCCCTCTCCCGGCCTGGCCCGGGCTCTTGCCGACCTCGCGACAGGCCGTACTCCCGACTTCGAGACGATCCGGGAGGCCTTCGATGAGATCATGTCTGGCATGGCCTCCGAGGCCCGGATTGCCGGGCTGCTGCTCGGACTGAAGGTCAGGGGCGAGACCCCGGAAATCGTGGCTGGAGCCGCCGCGGCACTGCGCCGGGCGATGGTTCCGGTACCTCTCGGCGAGGCGGTGTCGGCGATCGATACCTGTGGGACCGGTGGCGGCACGGTCACCACGGTCAACATCTCGACCGCCGCCTCGCTGGTCGTGGCAGCCGCCGGGATCCCGGTAGCCAAGCACGGCAACCGCAGCTTCACCTCCCGCTCAGGCTCAGCCGATGTGCTGGAAGCACTGGGAATCTCGACCTCGCTCGATGCTGCTGCAGCCAGCCGGGCGATCGCCGACCATGGCTTCGGCTTTCTCTTCGCCCCGAATTTTCACCCGGCCATGCGTCACGTCGCGCCGGTGCGCCGGGAACTGGGTGTCCGGACTGTGATGAACCTGATCGGACCGCTTTCCAACCCGGCCGGTGTCACCAGGCAGATCGTCGGCGTATCCGACCCTGAACTGGGTCCGCTGATGATCGAGGCGCTGGCGCGACTCGGTGCCGTCAGGGCAATGACGGTCCATGCCGATATCGGAATGGACGAGATTGCCCCGATGGGTTCGACCACGATCTGGGAACTGCGCGACGGGACCACCAGAGAGTGGCGGCTGGATCCGGCGGAATTCGGGATGGAGTCGCCGTCACTCGCGGGCCTGGAAGGCGGCGACCCGCAGGAGAATGCGGTCCGGATCGAAGGTCTGCTCGCTGCCCCCGATCGGGCGCCGAAGGCCCTCCGGGCGGCGGTGATCCTCAATGCCGCCGCAGCACTTCACCTGACCGACGATGCGGGCTCGTTCGCCGATCAGGTGGACCGTGCCGTCACGGTGCTGGGAGAACTCGATGCAGCCGAACGGCTCGCCGCCCTGAGGAGGGCGACGCCGTTCAGAACTTCCTGATCACCCCGACCACCACTCCCTGAATCATCACGTCGTGTTCCTGGACGCGGATCGGCCTCATCTCGGCGTTGGCCGGCTGCAGCCGGATCCAGCCGCCCGGCTCACGGTAGAAGCGCTTGACCGTCGCCTCGTTCCCGTTGACCAGCGCGATCACCATCTCGCCGTCATCGGCGGTCTCGCGGCCGTTGACGACCACGGTGTCGCCGTCAAGGATGTGAGCGTCGATCATCGACCGGCCGTTCACCCGGAGGGCGTAGTTCGCCCCCCGCCGGGGAAGCATGCCGTCGGGCACCGCGATCGTCTCGCCAGCCATCACCGCCTCGATCGGCATGCCGGCCGCGACGGCGCCGAGCAGCGGGATCTCGGTGGCTCCGGTGGAGCCCCGCTGGGGCACCAGTTCGATCGACCGGCTTTCGTTGAAAGACCGGCGGATGTAACCCTTCCGTTCGAGATTGCTCAGATGTTCGTGCACCGTCGCCAGCGACTGGTATTCGAACTCCCCGGCTATCTCCTCCAGGCTGGGCGCGTAGCCATGGCTCTGGATCGACCGTTCGAGAAACTTCAGGATTTCGCTCTGCTTGCGTGTCAGGGCCATCTTTCATCTCCAGTGGCGAAGAGAACCCGAAAATGAACCTACCCGAAGCAATCCCGAAGCGCAATGGGGGAATCCTCGACCGGATCCTGGCCGCCACCAGGCAACGGGTCGCCAGGCGACTGGAGACCAGCCGGCAGGAGGTGGAACGGAGGGCGGCAGCGGCCGTGCCGGTGCCCTCGTTTGCCGACGCGCTGCGGGCCGCTCCCGGAATGGCGGTGATCGCCGAGGTGAAGCGCCGGTCGCCCAGCGCGGGGGTGATCAACGGCGAGCTGGACCCGGTGGCAACTGCCGGCTCCTATCGTGAGGGCGGAGCAGCGGCGATATCGGTGCTGACCGAGCCCGACTTCTTCGGTGGCTCGCTCGACGACCTTACCGCGGTTGTGGCATCAGTGAATGTCCCGGCGCTCAGAAAGGACTTCATCCTCGATCCGTTTCAGCTTCTGGAGGCGAAGGGAGCGGGTGCCTCGGCCGCGCTGCTGATTGCCCGTGTGCTCGACGACCGGACCCTCAGGTTGCTGCTCGAAGAGGCAATGGGCCTGGGTCTGGACATTCTGGTCGAAACCCACAGCCGGGAGGAAGTCGACCGGTCGCTGGCCGCCGGAGCCGCAATCATCGGAGTCAATTCCCGGGACCTCGATGACTTCCGAATTGACCGGACCGCCGCCTGGGAACTGCTGACGACGATTCCGGCGGACCGGATCGCAGTGGCCGAAAGCGGCATGGAGTCGGCCGACGACGTCCGGGAAGCCGCGCGGTTCGGAGCCGACGCGGTGCTGGTGGGTGGCGCCGCTGCGCGTTCGCCGGACCCGGCACTGCTGGTGGCAGCGATGGCTGGGGTGCAGCGCATTGGCCGCTAGGGTCAAGATCTGTGGTGTCACGCGTCCCGAAGACGCCGTATTCGCTGTCGAGTCCGGGGCCGGTGCTGTCGGAGTGATCCTCGCCTGGGGGCCCCGACTGATAGCCGAGGATCGGATCCGGGAGATCACTGTGGCCGTTTCCGGTACCGGAGTGCCGGTCATCGGGGTGGTGGGGGAGGCGGAAGGCGATGCGCTGCTGGGGCTCGCCGACCGCACCGGACTGGCGGGCTTCCAGTTCCATCTCGGTGGCGACGATACCTCGGTTGAAAAGGTGCGGAACGCCGGTCTGCTGATCTGGCGTACCGCCTTGCTGATCGACGTCGGCACGGCGGCGGCGCGCCTGGTCGGCGTTTCCGCAGGTGCAGATGTAGTGCTGGTCGAGCCGGAAGTCAGGGGGAGGGGCGGTGGCTGCGGGATTCCGGTTGGTCACGATGTTGCCCTGGCAGCGAGGGCGGTGATCCCGCGCCCCCGGATGGGACTCGCGGGTGGCCTCACTCCCGGGAACGTTGCGGCTGCGGTGAGAGTCGTCGATCCGGACTGGGTGGATGTAAGTTCCGGGGTTGAAGGATCGGTCCCCGGGGTCAAGGATCGGGATCTGATACTCCGTTTCATGGAGGAAGTCAGTGACGCTGGCAATGCCGACTGAATCGTCCCTGGATGGGCGGTTCGGACGCTTCGGTGGCAGGTACGTTCCGGAGACTCTGATGGGGGCCGTGGCAGACCTTGCGGCCCTCTACGATTCCGTCCGGAATGACCCCTCGTTCTGGAACGAGTACGAGGGGCTGCTCGGTGACGTAGCCGGACGGCCGTCGCCGCTGACCCCTGCTCCTCGCGTCAGCGCGATGGTCGGCGCCACGGTGGTGCTCAAGCGCGAGGACCTGAATCACACCGGCGCCCACAAGATCAACAACGCGATCGGTCAGGCGATTCTGGCGATACGGATGGGCAAGCGCCGCATCATCGCCGAGACGGGCGCCGGTCAGCATGGCGTCGCGACTGCCACTGTCTGCGCCAGATTCGGTCTCGACTGCGTGATCTACATGGGCGCCGAGGACGTCGAGCGCCAGGCGCTGAATGTCATCAGGATGCGGATGCTTGGCGCCACCGTGGTACCGGTGGAGTCGGGAACCAGGACTCTCAAGGATGCGACCAACGAGGCGCTGCGCGACTGGGTCGCCAACGTCCGTGATACCCACTACATCATCGGTTCGGTGGTCGGGCCCGACCCGTTCCCTCGCATGGTGCGCGATTTCCAGTCGGTCATCGGGATCGAGGCCCGGGGCCAGGTGCTCGACCGCCACGGGCGTCTTCCGAAGTCGGTCATTGCCTGCGTCGGTGGCGGATCCAATGCCGCCGGGATATTCGCCGGGTTCCGTGATGATCCCGAAGTGGAGCTGATCGGTGTCGAAGCTGCCGGCGAAGGAGTCGACACCGACCGTCACAGCGCAACGCTGACCCGCGGCCGACCGGGAGTGCTGCACGGTACCCTGTCCTATCTGCTGCAGGATGACGATGGCCAGGTTGCCCCTGCACATTCGATCTCTGCCGGGCTCGACTATCCGGGTGTAGGCCCGGAGCACTCCTGGTTCCATGACACCGGTCGGGCCAGCTATTTCGCCGTCGGTGATGACCATGCACTCGCGGCGTTTCATGCCTTCACCGCAGCCGAAGGAATCATTCCCGCACTCGAAACCTCGCATGCCATTGCCTGGCTGATGGGTGCGGAGGGGAAATGGAGCAGTGAGGACATCGTGCTGCTCTGCCTGAGCGGGCGAGGTGACAAGGACGTGGCGCATGTCGCCCAGCGCGAGGGAATGCTCTTCTGAGTCATCCAGCCGGCTCGCCTCCCGACGTCGAAACGCGTCGTGCAGTCGAGGAGCTGCTGCGCTCCCTCGGCAAGGGTCAGCGTGCGCTCCAGATGTATCTGCCCAACAACCCCGTATATCACCGCGCGGTGGAACAGCTCGCCGAAGCGTTCGCTCCGGTGTGGCAGTCTATGGGGCGGCTGGTACTGGAGATCAGCGAACAGGAAGTCGTCTGGGAAGATCAGCCGCTTGCAACGGGATCGGGCAGGGGCGAGGGGTTCGCGTGGCAGTTGTACAAGGATGGTCTGCGCCGTCTGACTCTTCTGCCGGGTGTCGAGGGAGAGGAGATCGTGCGGTTCCTCGAAGTGGTGAATCGCAGCAGGCTCCTGTCCGCGTCGTCGAGCGACGACCTCCTCACGATGCTGTGGGAGCAGGAGTTCGTACTGATCTCCTACGCCTTCGTGGAACCTGGTGGCGACGGGGTCGGCGAGTTCTACGGCGAGTCCCGTCCGGTTGCCGCATCGGGTGGAACCGGCGGAAATCCGCGCGACGAGATCGCTGCTGCCCGGAACGATTCCGGTGACGGCGAGGGACTCCCCCGCCAGGGACTGGTGGACCTGTCCGATCTCGATTCGACGCCATACTTCCTCGACGAATCCGAGATCCGCTTCGTCAGGTCGGAACTGGAGGACGAGTACCGGCGGGACATTCGCACCACGGCGATCGATGCACTGCTGGATGTACTGGAGACCATCAACGAAGTCGATATCCGGCGCGAGGTGGTCTCGCTTCTGGAGGAGATCCTCCCGACCCAGTTGGCGGCCGGAGGATTCGGTGCGGTCGCGCACATTCTCAAGGAACTGCGGGGAATAGTCGCCCGGGTACCCGGTCTCGACCAGCAGCTTCATGCCGCGATTCTTTCCTTCGAGACCCGTCTCAGCGAACCCGCGATCCTGGAGCAGTTCTTCCGGCTTCTCGATGACGGAGGTCATCGAGGGTCCGAGGGCGACGTCGGTGCGATCCTCCGCGAACTCAAGCCGGCAGCGCTTCCGGTGCTGCTCGGTCAGATCGGGAAGACGCTCGACCCCGCAGTGCGACGGACGCTGGAGGATGGTGCCGACGGGCTGGCCCAGGCCGATCCCTCGCTGCTCGAGGCGGCACTCGTTTCCGGTCCTCCGGAGGCGATCGATCCGGCAATCGAAGCGGTAGCCCGGCTCCGGCTCTCGCAACTGGTTCCGGCGGTTGTCCAGCATCTCCGCTCTGGCGGCGAAGCCACCAGACTCGCGGCAGTGAGAACGCTGGGACAGATCGCCACGCCGAGCGCAGTATCGGCGCTCGAAGCGGCGGTGATGGATGACGACCGGCTGGTCCGCGAGGCTGCTCTGGCTGCGCTGATGGAGCGTGGGGGCAGCAAGGGAGTCGTGACTCGGCTGGAGCAGTTTCTTTTCGGTGCGACGGATCGGGATATCGACCGGTCGGAGCGGCGGACCCTGTACGAGAGCTATGCCCGGCTGGCCGGTGGTGCGGCGTTCCCGCGCTTCCGCGAGCTGCTGGAGCCCCGCGGTCTGCTGCGGCGCACTTCTCCTCCCGACATCCGTGCAGCGGCTATCTACGGACTCGCGGCGATCGGCAGCTTCGAGGCACGCCTGCTGGTCGACCGGTTTACCGGCGACAAGGAGCCGGTGGTGCGCTCGGCCGCAAACGCCGTGCTGAGGGAATGGCTGTGAGCGGCAGCAACCGCGGGGTTCCGGAAGACCAGATGGTCCGGCAGGGAGGCCGGACACTGCTGCTGGCCATATACGGCGTGGCCAGGTCCCTCAAGCTCTATCCGGTGGAGAACACCGCAGTCCAGCGCGCTCTCGATGATCTGCATGCCCAGAGCACTGCGATGGCGCAGCTCGATGGACAGGTCGAGATCCGGCTGTCGGGCGAGTTCCTCTTCGTCAACCAGACGCGACTCAAGCTCGGACTCGACAACTTCGCCGCCTTCAGCGGCTTCGTAGCCCTGCTGCGTGACGCGGGTGTCGGTGCCGTTACCATATCCGAGGGGGTGTCCCGTCGTGAATGGCAGGCATTCCTCGCCGCGTTCAGCTCACTGCCGACGGCACAGCTTCCCGAGGAGCGATTCGATGCGCTGCAGCTGCGCATCAATCAGGCCCAGATCGCGCACATCGAAGTAACGCCGTACACCGACGGAGAGAATCTCGGCGGTGGTGCTGACGGGGATGACGGACTGGAACGTGCCAAGCGGACCTATGCCCAGGGTGTCGCGGTGGCCCGCGATGCCGTCCAGGGTGTCAGGATGGGACGCGCTCCCAACATGCGGCGTCTCAAGCGCTCGGTACAGCTTCTGGTCGATCAGGTGCTCGAGAACGAACTGTCGATCACCGGACTCACCACGCTCAGGGAACACGACGAGTACACCTTCACTCACTCTGTCAACGTCTGCATCTTCGCCGTCGCACTCGGTCGCAGGCTGGGTCTCCAGCGGATGCAGCTCTACGACCTCGGGCTGGCTGCTCTGCTCCATGACATCGGCAAGGCGCGGATCAATCTCGACGTGCTGAGCAAGGAGTCTGCACTCGACGAAACCGAGTGGCAGCGGATGCAGGCGCACCCGTGGCTGGGTACTCTCACCCTCTTCCGGATGAGGGAAGGCGAAGAACTGCCCTATCGGGCGATCCTGGCCGCCCACGAGCATCACATGCGGATCGACCTGACCGGCTATCCTCGTCCGGTACGCCCGCGCCGCCTCGGCTTCTTCTCGCGGCTGATTGCCGTGGCGGACGGCTACGACGCGGCAACCACGAGGCGGGCCTATCAGTCCGATCCGTGGCAGCCCGCGGCAGTGCTCAAGGAGATGTGGATGAACACCGGCCGGGGATATGATCCCGTGCTGGTGAAGGCACTGATCAACCTGCTGGGCATCTACCCGGTGGGCACGGTGGTAATTCTCGATACCTTCGAGGTGGCCATCGTTGCGGGACCTGGTTCCAATCACGAGGAACTGCATCGACCGCTGGTCCGGATAGTGATCGGGGCCGACGGCGCTCCACTGCCGGCGCCCGGAGAGCTGGCTGATCTCTCCCTGGTCAGCACCGACGGGGAATATCCGCACACCATCGTCAAGGTTACCTCACCAGACCGCTATGGGATCGTCGTCGGTGACTATTTCATCTGAATCCAGGATCACCTCCGCGTTCCCCCGCATGAGCGGCGGCAGCGGCGCGGCTCTGATCACCTATCTCACTGCGGGATTCCCCGATCGCGCCACCTCCCTCGCCGCGATCAGGGTGGCCGCCGAGCACTCCGATGTGATCGAAGTAGGTGTTCCCTTCAGTGATCCGGTTGCGGATGGGCCGGTAATCCAGGCTGCCAGTCACCGCGCCCTGGCAGGCGGGATGACGCTGCCCGCGACACTGGAACTGATCGAGGAAGCAGCACCCCAGGTGCCGGTGGTTCTCTTCTCCTACCTCAACCCGGTCATGAGTCATGGAGTGGATCGCCTGCTGACGGACGCTGCATCCATCGGCATCGCCGGCCTGCTGCTCACCGACCTCCCCGCCGGCGCCGATCCCGATATCGAAAACGCGGTCCGGAACTCCCCGTTGGACCTGATCAGACTCGTTGCTCCCACCAGCAGCCGCCACCGGCTGGAGTCGATCGTCGATGGCGCGGAAGGATTCATCTACCTGATCGCGCGGCTGGGTGTCACCGGAATCTCGGGAACCGTCGATGCCGGTCTTGGCCGTCAGATCGCGAAGCTCCGGGAAGTGACTCCACTGCCGGTGGCGGCAGGCTTCGGAATCTCGAACGAGGAACAGGCCCGGGCGGTCGGAGCAATGGCGGATGGCGTGATAGTTGGCAGCCGGGCAGTGAAGGCGCTGGAAGAAGAGGGAGTAGCGGGACTTTCGTCGGTACTTGCCGCGATCCGGAAGGGAGCACGCGAGGGATGATCGCGTATGTCGCCATGGGCAGCAATGTTGACGATCGGATCGAGTTCATGTGCGGTGCCGACCTCCTCCTCGGCAGTGATCGGCGGGTATCGGAGTTCAGACGGACCAGGTTTGAGGAGACCGAGCCGCTCGGTGGCATGGACCAGCCGCCGTACCTGAACGCGATGGCGCGGTTCCGGTGGAACGGCACGGCGCACGAACTCCTTGCCTGTCTGCATCGCCTGGAGGAGAAGGCTGGAAGAACACGCGAAGAACACTGGGGCCCGAGGACTCTCGACCTCGACCTGGTGACGTTCGGTGACCTGCTCTGTGATACCCATGACCTGAGGCTGCCGCATCCCGGACTCCGTGACCGGATGTTCTGGATGACCGAGATGGCCGAGTTGGAGTCCAATGTCTGATAGCGCGCGGAAGTTGTCGATCCCCGGACTCGTGGCGATGAAACAGTCCGGCGAGCGGATAGCGATGCTCACCTGCTACGACGCCCTGTTCGCCAGACTGCTCGACAGCGCCGGAGTGGACATGCTGCTGGTCGGTGATTCCCTCAACGAGGTGATCGCCGGACGGAGCACCACGCTGAGTGCCACGCTCGACCAGATGATCTACCACGGTGCTGCGGTCAGGCGGGGTGCTTCCAGGGCTCTCGTGGTGGTGGACCTGCCCTTTCTCTCCTACCAGGTGAGCGTCGAAGAGGCGATCCGCAACGCCGGCCGCGTGATGGCCGAAACCGGAGCCGATGCGGTAAAGCTGGAGGGCGGAACACCGATGACGGCGACCGTCCGGGCGCTGGTCGATCGCGGTATCCCGGTGATCGGTCACCTCGGCTTCACTCCCCAGTCGGTGCGCGCGACCGGCGGCGCCAAGGTCCAGGGCAGAAGCGAAGCCGACCGATCGAAGCTGCTGCAGGATGCTGGCGCGCTGGAGGAAGCCGGAGCTGCAGCGATCGTGCTGGAACTGGTTCCCCGCAATGTCGCCGGTGAGGTCACTGCGGCACTGTCGATTCCGACCATCGGTATCGGCGCCGGCCCCGAGTGCGACGGCCAGGTGCTGGTGCTGCACGACATGCTCGGACTCAACGAGGGATTCAACCCGAAGTTCCTGCGTCGCTTCGCGGAACTGGGTGCCGGTGTTCGAGCCGCCGTGGCCGGGTACCGCGACGCGGTTCATGGCGGGACCTATCCGTCGGACGGCGAATCGTTCCACTGATGCTGCGAGTCGAATCGATCGAGGCGGTTCGGGAGGCGATCTCCCGGGCTAAAAATGACAGCGCGAAAGTGGTGCTGGTCCCCACGATGGGAGCACTCCACCCCGGACATGAGGCACTGCTCGACGAGGCTCGCAGACACGGAGACCTCGTGGTGGCGAGCATCTTCGTCAATCCGCTCCAGTTCGGTCCGGCCGAGGACCTTTCCCGCTATCCCAGGCCGATCGAACGGGATGCGGCGATCATGGCTGCACATGGTGTCGACATCCTCTTCACCCCGACTGTTGCGGAGATGTACGGCAGTGGCGAGGGAGCCGGTGTCCGTATCTCTTCCGGGCCGATCGGTACCGTGCTGGAGGGAGCACACCGACCTGGCCACTTCGACGGGGTGCTGACGGTGGTGGCCAAGCTGTTCAACATCGTTCAGCCGGATGTGGCGGTCTTCGGTCAGAAGGACATCCAGCAGTACACCCTGATTGCCGTGATGGTTGCCGGACTGGATTTTCCGGTGGAACTGGTAAGGGTTGCAACCGTGAGGGAGAAGGACGGTCTGGCGCTCTCCTCCCGCAACGCCTATCTCGCTCCGGAGGATCGGGCAGCGGCTGCGGTCATCCCGACGGCCCTCGCGGCCATCGCTGCCGCCTGGCGGAGCGGGGAAACCGATTCCACGGTGCTGGAAGCCATCGGGCGGGACCGGATCGCAGCGGTTCCGGCGGCGGTGGTCGACTATCTTTCGTTGCTGGACCCGATCGGACTTGCGCCGGTGGCGGAGGCGGGAATCGGGTCTATCGTGGCCACCGCAGTGCGGTTCGGTACCACGAGACTGCTGGACAACATGATTCTGGGAGAGGAGCCGTTCTGACGATGCAGCGGCGCCTGATGAAGTCGAAGATCCACCGCGCCACCATCACGGCGGCGGATCTGCACTATGAAGGATCCTTGACTGTCGATTCCGACCTCATGGCAGCGGCCGATCTGGTCAGCTACGAAGAGGTCCACGTAGTCAATGTCAACAATGGCAGTCGGCTGGTCACGTACGTGATTCCCGGTCCTGCTGGCAGTGGCGTGATCCAGTTGAACGGCGCAGCGGCCCGGCTGGGGATGGCCGGTGATCTGGTGATCGTGATCGCCTACGGCGAGTTTGACGATGCCGATGAGGTCGCGTCCCATCAGCCGCGGGTCGTCTTCGTGGACTCGGCCAATCGTGTCACAGCTCCCCCCATCACCTGATTCCGGACTGCCCGGTGGCGATGCAGCGGCCCAGGGAGAGCTTCCTCCCTGGGCCGTCGTGACCTCCCGGCGACTCGCTCACATAGTGCGCGTGGTGGAACTGCTGGAGCGCTGGGCAACTGCGATGAATCTCGATCCGGCCGAAGCCGTCAGGTGGCGCAGGGCCGGTTGGCTGCATGATGCGCTGCGGGATGCACCCGAACCGCTGATGGGGCGATGGGCCGGGCAGTCGGATCTGCCTGTCAATCTGCTCCACGGTCCTGCTGCCGCCGCGTGCGCCGCCGCCAACGGCGAGTCCGACGACGGAGTGCTGGCGGCGGTGCGCTGGCATACCGTCGGCTCGGCCGGGTGGGATGATGTGGGCAAGGCACTCTACTGTGCCGATTTTCTGGAACCGGGGCGAACGCAGGCGGTCGAACGCCGGGCCATGCTTGCCGGTAGATACCCCCTCGACCCTCGCGGAGTGCTGCGGGAAGTAGCCGAATGGCGGGCCAGGCACCATGACCAGCGGGGCTACCAGCTCACGCCGGAAGGACGTGGGTTCCGGGAGTGGCTGGGACTGTGACCAGGGTCAGAATGGTTGCCGCCGGAATTCTGCTGCTGGCCGTCATTGCGGTGCTGGTCGTGATGCTGCGAAGTGATAGGGCGGTCGTCCCGGAGCGCGGCGGCTCGGTCGAACGCACCTGGGAACCCCTGGGTCGCGAGGTCACGGTCGAAGTGTTCAACGGCGGCGGGTCGAGTGGTGCGGCAATCGAGACGGTACGGCTGCTTCGCCAGGCCAGGCTCGATGTGGTCCAGTGGGGCAATGCTCCGGCTGCCTTGAGGGACACCACCCGATTCAGTCATCGCGTTCTGGTGCGCCGGGGCGATACCACCGGTGCGGGCAGGGTGATCGAGTCGCTGGGTGATGCCGAAATCATCGATGCGCCGGACCACGAGCGGCTGGTGGACCTGACGGTGGTGGTGGGGAGACGACCTCCGCGGGATTCGATCTAGCCTTCGACTATCGCCAGCACCAGATCAGCGACGTTGGTGCCAGTGGATCCGGTGCGGACCAGCGCACCGATGGAATCGAGTGCCGGCTGCGCGTCATGACTCTGCAGGTGGCTGGCAGGGTCGAGTCCCCGGGCAACCATGGCCGGCCAGCTCTGCGCGTCGACGATCGCGCCAGCAACGTCACCCGGGCCGTCACGGCCATCGGTCCCTGCTGCAAGCAGTGTCACCCTCCGACTGCTCTTTGCCAGCACTTCCGATGCTGCGAGGACGAGCTGCTGGCATCGTCCTCCGATGCCGTGATCCTGTGGCAGTGTGACACCGGTCTCGCCGCGCCAGCAGTGCATTCCCGCACTGATGATGTCGGCTCCACCGAGCAGTTCGCCAAGCGACTGACCCACAGCGGTAGCCTCACCGAGCAGCGGAGCATCGTGAATCGTGACTGGCATGAACCTGCCAGCCCATCCAGCGGCGGCACGCACCGCGGTCATTCCGTCAGCCACGATGTGATGAGCCACCTCCGGTGCAGTCACCGGCGGCTCCAGCAGTAGCGGGGCGATCTCCCCAGGCAGACGCGACAGCAGGTCACCATCGGCGATCAACTGCTCCAGTTCGGCCTGATCGGTATCGGTGCCGATGAGAGGCCCTGAACCGATGAACCGGAGGTCGTTCGATGGTACATCGGAGATCAGCCAAGCCGTCGTCGGGTGATCCTGCAGTGCGATCGCCAGCCGACCACCTCCCCAGAGAGTGAGTCTCCGGCGCACCAGGTTCATTGCTTCGATCGGCGCACCGGCGTCAAGCAGCGCATTCCAGGTGCGGTCAAGGAGTTCCGGTGCCAGCGGCTGGCGAGGAGCACCGATCAATGCGCTGGTGCCTCCCGAGATCAGCACCCAGACCGGGCACGCTGCCGGGAGGTGATCAATCCATCGGTCGATTGCCCCGACCGCTACTGATGATCCCGGGCCGGGAACAGGGTGATCACCCTGGAGTACCGTGAACCCGCTGATCGGGATCGGATCGGTGTGGGTGATCACCAGTCCATCAGGTCGGTCGTCGAAGCGTTGATCCACCCATATGGCCGCCTCCCCTGCCATCCCGATCGACGCCTTACCGACGGCCAGTATCGCCGGGGCGCGCAGCGGGAGAGCGTTGCGCCCGAGCGCGGCAGCGAGCAATCGGCGCGGGGAGACGCCTTCGATGGCAGCCTCGTAGGTGTCGAACAGCAGTCTGCGGGAATCGTCGATCATCGGCGTTCGGAAGATGGAGGCAATCAGACAAGTTATCCTTGTTGCCGTCAGCCCCGATTGCTCGGACAACGTTGCGCTGGAGCACCAGATGAGCAGCATTCCCAGAATCCTGATCACCCGCCGACTTCCTGCCGGGGTCGAGGAAACGATCCGATCGCGTTTCGAAGTGATCCAGCGGGACGACGACCGGCAGCTCACCCGGGATGAACTGCAGCAGGCACTGACCGAGGCGGATGGCATCCTCTGCACGGTCGGTGATCGCTTCACAGCAGAGGTCTTCGCAGGCTACCCGATCAGGACACGGATCATTGCCAACTTCGGCGTGGGCGTCGATCACATCGATCTCACCGCAGCTGCCGCGCACGACATCGTCGTCACCAACACCCCCGACGTTCTCACCGACGAGACGGCCGACCTGGCCATCACGCTGATCCTGATGGCGATGCGCCGCGCCGGTGAAGCCGAGCGCGAAGTCAGGGCAGGGAAGTGGACCGGCTGGCGGCCCACCCATATGCTCGGAGCAAAGGTCTCAGGTAAGACCCTCGGCGTGATCGGGCTGGGTCGGATCGGTCGGGCAACGGCAAGGCGGGCGCACTTCGGTTTCGGAATGCGGGTCCTGGGATGGAGCCGGACCCTGCCGCCGATGCAGGTAGCCGTCGAGCACGGCATCGAACCGATGGGCTCACTCGAAACGCTGCTCAGGCAGTCTGACGTGATCTCACTCCACGTCCCGTCGACCCCGGCAACCCGGAACCTGATTGATGCCGCGCGGATTGCCTTGCTCCCGGACGGTGCCACGCTGATCAACACCGCCCGTGGCGACGTGGTCGACAACGAGGCTATGATCGCCGCACTTGCGAGCGGCAAGCTCCGGTTCGCCGGCCTCGACGTCTATCCTGGAGAGCCGAGGATCGACCCGCGCCTGTTCGAGATGGAGAACGTCGTTCTGCTGCCGCACATCGGTTCTGCCACGGTGGAGACCCGGACCGCGATCGGCATGCGGGCGCTGGAGAACCTGGAGGCGTTCTTCGCCGGTGGCGTGGTCAGGGACCGGGTGGGGTGAGGGGGGGGGACGTACGGTGATAGTAAGGGCGCAGCATGCTGCGCCCTTACTATCGAGATCTCTGCGCAA
>CAZSPH010000036.1:0-21565 GCA_964608715.1 uncultured Gemmatimonadaceae bacterium
GCGAACCGATCTCCGTCATCCCGACCGAAGCGATTGCGCAGCAATCGCGAAGCGGAGGGATCTGCTTTTCGATGAGCTGCTGAAACAGCAGATTCCTCGACTGCGTGGCCCTGCGGGCCACTCCGCTCGGAATGACGTGGGCGGCACACCCTCCTAACTTATGACATGCCCCCCATCCGACCGGGATCATCGCGGCAGCGCATGCAGGACGAAATCATCCTGCAGTTGCGGGTGGATCTCGATGCTACTGAGCCCTCGCCGTGGCGGGTGGTGCTGGTTTCCGAGCGGGCGCTGCTGATCGACCTGCATCGCATCATCCAGGCGCTGTTCGGTCGGGATGAATCGGATCAGCATTCCTTCCGGGTTGACGGGGTGGTCTTCGAGGCACCGTTCGACGAGAGCGGCTCGCCGCGCCACACCGATGGCAGTTCGCTGCGGCAGCTCGAACTGGAGCCAGGCAACGAGTTCACGCATCTGGTGGAATCCGATTTCGACACTCCCTGGCGTCATCTGCTGACCGTGGAGGACCGCTTCATCCGGACTCCCGGCCAGCGGTTGCCGCTCTGCGTCGAGGGTGCCGGTGCGAGTCCGCCGCCCGATGTGGGTTCACCCGAGGACTGGCGCCGGATCCTTGCTGCAGTCGGCTCACCGGTGGATGCTCGGACCGTGGTGCTGCTCGAATGGTTGCCGCCGGAGTTCGATCCTGCCTTCTTTGATCGCACATCCACCAATGCCCGGCTGGCCCGTCTGCCCCGAGGTGGACGCGACTCCGATATCTGAGTCACTTGGAAGCCCAGCCGGCACCGACCTGATTCCGACAGGAGCAGTGCATGCGTGTCGCAGTGGCCCCGATTCTTCTCATGGCGGTGTTCGCCTGTGCCGATGGCGGCGACGGCGGATCCAGCACCCTGGTGCTCCGCAACGCGACGGTCTACACCGGCGACAGTCTCAATCCAGCCGCCACCGCCGTGGCGGTGCGCGATGGTCGCATTCTGGCGGTGGGCAGCGACGCCGACGTCGTGCAGTACCTCGATGGCGCCGAGGTGGTCGACCTGGCGGGAAGGTTCGTGTACCCGGGGTTTGTCGATGCTCATGCGCATTTCATGGGAATCGGCGAGCGGGAGCAGACGCTCAACCTCGAAGGAACCAGCACCAGGGACGCATTCCTGGCCCGGATAGACTCTGCGGTCAAGGCCACGCCGGAGGGGGAGTGGGTCACAGGGCGTGGCTGGATCGAGACCTTCTGGGATCCGCCGGTATTCCCGACCCGTCATGACCTCGACCGGCTCGCTCCGAACCATCCGGTGGTTCTTTCGCGTGCGGATGGTCACGCCTCGATCGCCAACAGCGCGGCGCTCAGGATCGCCGGTGTGACCGGCGAGACGGCTGCTCCGGCGGGCGGTGCGATCAATCTCGACAGCGATGGTCAGCCGACGGGGATGCTGATCGACGCGGCGCAGAGACTGGTATCGCGGCATGTTCCCGATCGCACCGATGCCCAGCGGGAGCGGGCACTCGAACTCGCGTCCGAGCGTTCGATCCGGCTGGGCTGGACCCAGATCCAGGACGCTCACGGGTCGTGGGACGAGATCGCAATGATGCGGAAACTGTACGGTGAGGGACGGATCAAGGTGCGGCTGTACAAGACCATCACCGGTCCGGGTCGCGGTGCCGACTCACTGATCCGGCTGGGGCCGCTGCCGTCGGAGTTCGACGACCACTTCACCATCCGTGACATCAAGGTGGTGATGGACGGCGCTCTGGGCTCGCGCGGGGCTGCATTGCTGGCACCGTACAACGACGATCCGCATACCGTGGGATTGATCACCACCGACACGGTGGCGCTCAAGGACATGCTGGAACGCGCGCTTCGCGCCGGCATCCAGGTGGAGACTCACGCCATCGGCGACCGTGCCAACCGGGTGATTCTCGACATGTACGCCAAGGCGTTCGAGGCCGTGCCCGAGTCGGAGCGGAAGATCGCCTCACCGCGCTGGCGGATCGAGCATTCGCAGATCGTCCATGTCGACGACCTGATGCGCTTCCGCGATCTCGACGTGATCGCGTCGATGCAGCCGTCGCATGCGATCGGCGACCTGCATTTCGTGCCGTCACGCATCGGGATCGACCGTACTGCCGGCGCCTACGCCTGGCGTACCCTGCTGGGCTTCGGTGTGCCGGTCGCCGGCGGTTCCGATGCGCCGGTGGAGCGTGGCGAGCCGATGATCGAGTTCTACGCCGCGGTGGCGCGTCGCGACCTGCAGGGACGGAGTGGACCGGGCTGGCATCCGGAGGAGCGGGTCTCGCGGGAGCAGGCACTGAAGATGTTCACCTGGTATCCGGCGTTTGCGGCGTTCGAGGAGGACCGGGCCGGGACGATCTCGGTGGGCAAGCGCGGCGATTTCACGATTCTGGATCGCGACATCATGACGATTCCGGAGGCGGAGATCCTGCAGACCGAGAACGTGATGACGGTGGTGGGCGGCAAGGTGGTGTATCGGCAGTAGCAGGGGGGGCGCCCTTGGCGTCCCTTGATGGTCGGCCCTCTGGACAGATGTCGGATGAAGGGTGAAGGAGGACGGCAGACGGAATCACAGGGGTGGGCCCTGGCGTCTACCCCTCGGGCCGCCGCCGTCAGGCGGCGGTAGCGCATGCGGGGTAATGAGCGGCAGGTACAGGAGGTGGCCCTGGGGGCTATATTTGGGGGTTGTCGCCCGGCCCCTCCTGGGCGCCCGTTTTCTCTGAACACCCGGACCCATGACTGCGCCGAATTCCCGCGAACGCATCGTCCCACGCCTGATCGAAGACGAACTCCAGCAATCGTTCATCAACTACTCGATGAGCGTGATCGTCTCGCGCGCCCTCCCGGACGTGCGCGACGGCCTGAAGCCGGTCCATCGCCGCATCCTCTACGCGATGAACGAGCTGGGGCTCCTCCCCAACCGCGCCTTCAAGAAATCGGCGACGGTGGTCGGCGACGTGCTCGGCAAGTACCACCCGCACGGCGACCAGTCGGTCTATGATGCCCTGGTCCGGATGGTCCAGGACTTCTCGCTCCGCTATCCGCTGATCAACGGTCAGGGCAACTTCGGTTCGGTCGATGGCGATCCGGCCGCAGCCTACCGCTACACCGAATCCCGGCTCACCCGGATCGCGCTGCAGATGCTGGAGGACATCGACAAGAACACCGTCGATTTCCAGCCCAATTTCGATGGCCAGCGCGAGGAGCCGACCGTCCTGCCGACCCGGCTGCCCGCACTTCTGGTCAACGGCTCCAGCGGCATCGCTGTCGGCATGGCGACCAATATCCCGCCGCACAACCTGCGGGAGATCACCGCCGCGATCACCGAGCTGGTCCGCAATCCCGAAGCAACCACCGACGACCTGCTGCGTCACGTACGTGGTCCCGATTTCCCTACCGGCGGTTTCATCTACGGAGAACAGGGAATCCGCGAGGCGTACGAAACCGGTCGCGGCAAGATCATCATGCGGGCCCGGGTAGCGATCGAGGAGAACGAACGCACCGGTCGTAATGCGATCATCATCACCGAGCTGCCGTATCAGGTGAACAAGGCGAACCTCCACGCAGCGATCGCCGAGCTGGCAGTGGAGAAGCGGGTCGAGGGAATCACCGGGGTGCGCGACGAGTCGGATCGCGAGGGAATGCGGCTGGTGGTCGAACTCAAGCGCGACGCGATGCCGCAGGTGGTGCTTAACGGCCTGTACAAGCACACCTCGATGCAGTCGACCTTCGGTGTGATCAACCTGGCGCTGGTCAACGGTGCGCCGAAGGTGATGGCTCTGAAGGAGATGCTGCAGCACTTCATCGCGCACCGCCATCAGATCATCGTCCGGCGGTCGCAGTTCGATCTGGCGGAGGCGAAGAAGCGCGAGCACATCCTGGAAGGTCTCAAGATCGCCGTCGACAACATCGACGAAGTGATCCAGATCATCCGTTCCTCGGCTGACGTCCCCGAGGCCGATCGTCGGCTGCGTGAGCGCTTCGGGCTTTCGGAGCCGCAGGCCGACGCGATCCTCAACATGCGGATTGCCAAGCTCACCGGCCTCGAGATCGAGAAGCTGGAAGCCGAACTCGCCGAGGTGCGGGCGATCATCGCGGACCTGGAGGATATCCTCGCCTCCGAGACCCGCCGCATGAACATTCTGGTGACCGAATTGGACGAGGTTGCAACGGCGTTCGGCGATGTGCGCCGTACCGAAATCCTCCGCGACCAGGGTGAGTTCTCGGTCGAGGACCTGATCGCCGAGGAGGACATGGTGATCACGATCTCGCACACCGGCTACATCAAGCGGATTCCGGTGACCACCTACCGCAAGCAGCGGCGCGGTGGGCGCGGTCTCACCGGGATGGACACCAAGGAGACCGACTGGGTCGAGCATCTCTTCATAGCCTCGACGCACGACTATCTGATGTTCTTCTCGAACACCGGAACGGTCTACTGGCTCAAGGTGCACGAGATTCCGCAGGGCGGCCGCGCGGCCCGCGGCAAGCCTGTCGTCAACTGCATCAACATCCGCGAGGGTGAGGGGATCGCCGCACTGGTGCCGGTACGCACCTTCGGGGATGACGAGTGGCTGATCTTCGCGACCCGCAAGGGAACGGTGAAGAAGACCGCGCTGTCCGCGTACGGCAACGTCCGCTCCACGGGTATCAACGCGATCAACATCGACGAGGACGACGAGCTGATCGAGGTCCAGAAGACCCGCGGCAACGACGACATCATTCTCGCCACCCGCCACGGAATGAGCATCCGCTTCCACGAGAGCGATGTCCGCGAGATGGGTCGCGCCACCTCCGGTGTGAAGGGAATCGAACTCGGCATCGAGGATCGCGTGATCGGGATGGTGGTGGTCCGCGAGCGCGCCGAGCTGCTGGTGGTCAGCGAGAACGGCATCGGCAAGCGCTCGGCACTGGGCGACTACCGGATCCAGAAGCGCGGCGGCAAGGGAATCATCACGATGCAGCAGACCGAGAAGACCGGTCGCCTGGTTGCTCTCAAGGATGTGCTCCCCGATGATGAGCTGATGATGATCACCAAGGGTGGTGTGATAATCCGCTGCCCGGTTCAGGGGATCAGGGTGAGCGGCCGCAATACCCAGGGCGTCAAGCTGATGAATCTCGATGCCGGTGACCTGATCATCGACGTGGCACGGATCCAGAAGGAAGAAGGAGAAGAGATCGGCGAAGAGGGAGAAGCGGAACCGGAAACCGGTGGGGAGGAAGCGACCGGATGACGGCTGGCGTCGACCGCTTCGATCTGCCTGAAGCTGCGGCCGGACTGCGCGGCGTGGCGGTCAGGACGCCGCTGCTTCCCCTCTCCGGGCTCGCCGCGCCGGTGCGCATCAAGGCCGAGAATCTCCAGCCGGTGGGAGCGTTCAAGCTGCGCGGTGCGTGGACTGCGCTCAGGCGGTTGACCGATGAACAGCGTCGTCGCGGTGTCGTCACATCATCCAGCGGCAATCACGGCCTCGCACTCGCGTGGGCTGCCCGCAGGCTTGGTATCCGTGCGGTGATCGTGATGCCGGAATCGGCGCCACTGCTCAAGCAGAATGGTGTCCGCGATGCAGGTGCGGAACTGAGACTGGTCGGAGCGGTGCGCGGGCCCGAGCAGACTGCCGCTGCCGAAGCGATCGCAGCGGAGCAGGGAATGGTCATGATTCCGCCGTACGACCATCCCGATGTCATCGCTGGCCAGGCGACCTGCGCGCTGGAGATCATCGAGGAATGGCCGGAGGTCGAGACCATCGTCTCGCCGGTCGGTGGGGGTGGTCTGTTGGCGGGAACCTGCCTGGCGGTCCGTCATTCCGGCAGGCCGATTTCGATCATCGCGGTGGAACCGGCGCCGATTCCCAAGCTGAGCGCGGCGTTTGCCGCCGGTCATCCGGTCGATCTGCCGTCGGCTCCTTCGCTGGCCGATGGCCTGCTGACCCGTTCGGTGGGTGATCTCACCTGGTCGATCATCGCCACTGCCGGTGTCAGGGTGGCAGGAGTGGACGACGATCAGATCAGAGCCGCGATGCGGCGGCTGGACGCAATGGAACTGAGACCGGAGCCATCCGGTGCAGCGACAGCCGCTGCGGTCCTTTCCGGAGCGATCGAACTGAGCGGTCCGACTGCGCTGATACTGAGCGGAGGGAACGTCGACCCCGGCCGCTACGCCGAGCTGGTGGGCTGAAATGTCGGTGTCGCCGAGACTCCTGCTGGCAACGGATGATGGAGCCTTGGCGCGTACTCTCTCATGGGTGCTCAAGGAAAACGGCTACGAGATTACCACTGCGGTGGGCATCGACCAGTTGCGGGAGCGATGCGATCAGGAGGAATACGATCTCCGGATCCTCGACATCGGCAGCGCCGGCCAGTCGGCCGATGTGCGAATGGAGATAGTCCGGTCCTGCAAGGGCCGGGGTGACACGCCGCTGCTGGTACTGTCCGACACCGGGATACCTCCCGAGCGCACCGCAGAACTCGGCCTGGACGGTTCCGACCTGGTTCCGCGGCCGCATCGGGTTCGCGAGCTGCTGGCCAGGATCAAGGCCCATCTCCGGATGGGGCGCGAACTGAACCGGGCGCGAGCCGAGGCGCGGTCCCGCAGCAAGCTGGTGGAGATTCTCAAGGAACTCGGCGTCACCCGCGAGCCGCATGCGATCTATCAGATCCTGGTGCGAGGCGTGGCGCAGGGACTGGGAATCGCCCGCTGCTCGATCGTGATGGGAACTCCCGGTGATGATTCCGGTGTGGTGGTGGCGGCGTTCGAGAACCCGATGCTGCGGGATCTTAAGGTGGATCTTTCCCGCTATCCGGAGATCGCCCGCGCGCTTTCCACCGGCGAGACGGTGATGGTCAATGACATCGAGAATCACCCGCTCTACGAGGCTGCGTTCGCCAACTGGGGCAAGGAGATCCACGGTTCGCGCACGGGTTCGGTGATCGCACTGCCTTTCGCGCTGGACGGTCGTATTGCCGGCGTGTTCTTCCTCAGGACCACCGCCGACGATCCGCCGCTCAACCATCTCGATCTCGGCTTCGCGCAACTGGTGATCGATGCTGCGACCGGAACGCTGGCCAGTGCTCTGGAACGCGATCACGGCGACAACGGCACATCGTTCCGGGAGCTGGCCGATTCGGACCCGCTCACGGGGATGCCGAACCGGCGTGCCTTCGAGCGACGCCTGCACGAGGAGATCGAGCGGGCACGGCGGCACGAATCGGTGCTCACCCTGGTCATGCTCGATCTCGACCACTTCAAGCAGATCAACGACACCCACGGTCACCAGTTCGGCGATCAGGTTCTGCGCCAGAGCGCGCAGCTGCTGAGGCGCGAACTCCGGGCCGTAGACTTTCTCGCCCGGATCGGTGGCGAGGAGTTCGTGATCCTGCTGCCGGAGACCGGAATCACCGGGGCGCGGATCTTCATCGACCGCCTGCTCCGTCGCCTGGCGCTGCATGAGTTCACCGCTCCAGCCGGCCGGGAGTCGGTCCGGGTGACCTGCAGCGCCGGGATTGCCGCCTTTCCGGACGACCGGGTGGCCACCGGAAACGATCTCGTCAGTGTTGCCGATGACAACCTCTACCGCGCAAAGCAGGACGGTCGCAACCGCTATCGCGACTGACCGGCTCATTTCCTTTCACACCATCTTCCCCCACCCACAGGACCGATCATGGATCTCGATATCGTGATGAGACGATGTGGCGCACCGCTGGCAGCAGTATTCCTGCTGGCCGCCTGCTCCTCCGCCACTGCCACTCCCCGTACTGCCCCGACCCCTGCACAGCAGGGACAGGGCACAGGAACTGGCGGCGCGGGGGCCGGAGCAGGTGCGGCAGCTCGCACCACTACAGGCCCGAAGCCGTACAAGGATGTGGTGACCGACAAGGCCACCACCCGCTCGGGAATCTTCAGGACCCACCGGATCGACGAGAAGCTGCTTTTCGAGATTCCGCGTTCCGAGTTCGGCACCGAAATGATGATGATCGCCCGCGCGGTCGAATCGACGATGCAGGATCCGGGCGGCTTCTTCGGTGGGGGCGCGCAGTCGCTGGTCCGCTGGGAGCGTGACGGGGATCACGTGATTCTTCGTCGCCGCAGCTACCGGCTCCAGGCCGACAGCACCGAGAATCTCTATCGTCAGGTGCGCGGCTTCCAGAACGGCCCGGTGATCGCCCGGCTGGCGGTGCAGGCCTGGAGCCCGGACGACAGCAGCGCGGTGGTCGACGTCACCGATCTTTTCCTGACCTATCGCCAGGAATTCGGCAGCGTCCAGGGAACGGTGAAGGACCGGAGCTGGTTCGAGCATGTCGCCGTCTTCCCGCGCAATGTCGAGATCGAGGCGACGCAGACCGGTTCAGCCAGGCCGGCGGGTGCGGCGCAGACTGTGCCGGCTACTCCGCAGAGCGTCCGGATGCACTGGAGCTTCATGAAGCTCCCCGATGACCCGATGATGCCGCGCTACGCCGACAACCGGGTCGGCTATTTCTCGTCATCGTACTACGACTTCTCCTCGCGCGAGCATCAGTCCGAACTGAAGCGGATCATCCACCGCTTCAGGCTGGAGCCCAAGGACATGGCTGCCTTCCAGCGCGGCGAACTGGTCGAGCCGAAGCAGCCGATCATCTACTGGATCGATCCGGCGACACCCGAATGGATGAAGCCGTGGGTGAAGGTCGGTGTCGACAAGTGGAGCAAGGCATTCGAAGCCGCCGGATTCAGGAATGCGATCCGCGGCGAGTACGCTCCTGCCGATGATCCGGACTGGTCGATCTACGACATGCGCCATTCGATCATCTACTGGCGTCCGTCCACCGTGGCCAACGCCACCGGCGGCGGCGTCACCGACCCTCGCACCGGAGAGCTTCTCAAGGGCGAGGTGAACATGTACCACAACATCATGGATCTGCAGCGCGAGTGGTATTTCGTTCAGGTCTCGCCGCTGGACCCGCGGGCACAGACGCTGCCGCTGCCGGACTCGCTGATGGGCCGGATGGTCGAGTACGTGGTGACCCACGAGGTCGGTCACTCGATCGGTCTGCCGCACAACATGAAGTCGTCGGCGATGTACCCGGTGGATTCGATCCGTTCCCGCTCGTTCCTGGAGCGGATGAATGGTCACGTCGCCACCCTGATGGACTACTCGCGCTTCAACTACGTGGCGCAGCCCGAGGACAGCATTCCGCCGGAACTGCTGATTCCGCAGCTCGGTCCCTACGACGTCTATTCCATCCGCTGGGGCTACCGGCCCATTCCCGAGGCCCGCACCCCCGAGCAGGAACTGCCGACGCTGAACCGCTGGGCCAGTGAACAGGACACGGTGCCATGGTTCCGCTTCAGTACTGCCGGCGCTGCCAACGATCCGGAGAATCTGACCGAGGCGGTCGGTGATGCCGACGCAGTCAAGGCCACCACTCTCGGCCTGAAGAACCTCGAACGCGTGATGAGCAATCTGCTCAATGCCACCGAGAAGCCGGGCAAGGACTACTCTCTCCTCACCTCGATGTATGGTGCGGCAGTCGGTCAGTGGGGTCGCTACATGAATCATGTCGCCGCGATCATCGGCGGGGCGATCACCCAGGAGAAGTATGGCACCGGTCGACGCTTCGAACCGGTCTCCCGTGCCCGTCAGCGCGAGGCGGTCCAGTTCCTCAGCCAGAACGCCTTCCAGGTGCCGAAGATGTTCCTCGACCCGGAGATTCTCTGGCGGATCGAATCGCGCGGAGCGGTGGACCGGATCCGCAATTCCCAGGTGTCGATCCTGACCACGCTCTTCTCGCCGGTGCGTCTCAACACGCTGGTGGAGTACGAGGCCATGCAGGGCGCGGGCAGCTACACCCTGGCCGAGTACCTCGGTGACATTCGCCGGGGAGTGTTCGGTGAGCTGGACAATGGCACGGTGCGGGTGGATATCTACCGCCGCAACCTGCAGCGGGCCCTGATCGACCGGGTCAACAATGAGCTGAACCCGCCGACGCCGGCAGCCGGAGCACCGGCTGCAGCAGCCCGTCCGCTCTGGGGCAATGATGTCAGGGCCATGCTCCGGGCCGAACTGAGGACCATCGACCAGATGGCGGCGCGGGCCCAGGGACGTGCCGGTGACGCGATCACCAGGGTCCACCTCGCCGACCTCCGCACGGAGATCGATCGGGCGTTGAACCCGAGGCGATAGGGAGCGTGGCGCAGGGGCAGGCCCTGCCCCAACCCCTCCACCCGCCGCCGTCAGGCGGCGGGGATGGTGCCACCTCATCGACCTCATCCCGAACGTAGTGAGGGATCTGCTTTTCCAGCATGAATCGAAAAGCAGATTCCTCGACTTCGCGGCCCTGCGGGACGCTTCGCTCGGAATGACAGCGGCTGATCAGTTCGCCGTTCGCTGTTCGCCGTTCTCTGCTTCTATTCTCACCAGCACCCCGTCACTCCGATTTTCCAGAAGTGTCAGCGTGCGTCCGGCTTCAGCCAGCATCGGCACCAGCGGAGCTGGATAGAATGGCAGCAGCACATCGAACGCGCCGCAGTCCTCCTCGATCCGTTCCAGAATCAGCAGCATCGGTTCCGGTGGTGGCAACAGTCGCAGGTCCATCACATCTCCCTGACAGTGCGCCCCTTCCGGTGCCGGCACGCCGATGCTCCGCTCGGCGATCACGATCTCGTCCGGTCGCCAGAACCAGGTGGACCAGTCGTCGTCGGCGAATGAATGGGTCCGATGAACGAAGCCGAGTCCTTCGAGCTTCCGGATCATCGGACCGGGCATGAACGGCGACCTGAGATGCAGCACGCGGCCGGCCGCCAATGATTCGACGGCGGTCATGATGGTGGCGAGCGGTGGCTGTCCGTCGGCGATCATCGGTCTCACGTCGAGATCGACGATCACCGCAGGGTCGAACTCGGGCAGGAGGGCGTCGGATTCCGGATTCATCTTCAGAATCTGATCGCCTGCCACCGCCGCCGCCGTGACGGATGTCTCACAACTCTTCGCCCCGGGCCCAGGCCCGGAGCCGGGGAGCAGCTACCACCCGCCAGCGGTTGCCTTCCACCGCCAGCACCAGTCCCTTCCCCTTGAGCTGCTTGATCGACCGCGATACCGATTCCCGCGCCGTGCCGATCTCGGCGGCGATGTCCTCATGAGTCCGGTCGAGATCGATCACCATCTCATCCCCCTCGGCGACACCGTAGCGATCGGCGTAGTCTGCCAGCCGCATCGCCAGCCGGGCCGCGACATCGCGGAAGGCCAGCGTCTCTACCAGTGACACGAAATGCCGCAACCGCCGACCCAGCGCCCGGACTATTGCCGAGGCGACGTCGGGATCGGTCCGGAATGCATGCTCGAAGTCGGCCTTGGGCAGAAATGCCAGACGTGAGGGAACCATCGTGACTGCGGTCGCCGGATAGTTGCCGCCATCGAACAGCGGCATCTCCGCCACCGGCCGACCGGCCCCCTCCATCGTCAGCGTCTGCTCGCGCCCATCGGAGGAGGTGCGATAGATCCGGACCCGCCCCTCCAGCACCACGTACACCCCCGTGCAGCGCTCCCCGGCCCGGAAAAGGGTGAACCCCTCGCCCACCGAACGGGGAACACACCGCGAAGCCAGCCGTTCGATCACGGCTGGTGACACCCCTTCCAGGAAGGGGAGTCCACGCAGTACCTCGGCGACCGATGACATCCCCGAATGAAAGGTCCTCCGGGGCCATGTGACAAGCGTCACAGCACCCGCTTCCGACATGGACGAGAATTGAGACTCCTTTAGACGGAGTTCCTCCATGCTTCCCTACGCGCCCCTTCCCTCGACCCCGGTAGCGAACCGCCCCGAGGTCTTCGACAAGCAGGACGGCCCCGGCGGCCGCTCGTTCCGGCTGCGGTTCGCCCCGAACCAGTCGCTTCCCGTGCATCGCAACGCATCACCCATCCTCGTCACCGTGGAGGCAGGCTCCGGCACCTTCACCATCGAAGGCGTGGGAGATCGCGCGATTGCTGCCGGAGACCGGATCAGCGTCGAAGCAGATCGGCCGCACGCCGCCGTTTCCGGCGACGATGGGATGATTCTGCAGGTGGCACTCACCACGGTCTCCTGCGAGTGCTGCTGATGGACCGCCATGTGGTGCACTTCATCAAGGGCTCACTCCTCTGGCTGGTGGCCGGAGTGACCCTCGGGGTGGCGATGGCAATCCGCCCCGCATGGACTGTCTACCGACCGGTCCACCTCCACATGCTGCTTCTAGGCTTCGTGATGATGATGATCGCCGGGGTCGGCTACCACGTCTTTCCGCGTTTCGCCGCGACGCCGCTCCATTCGACCAGGCTCGCCGAACTGCATCTGATCGCTGCAAACCTCGGGCTGGCGCTGCTGGCCTGCGGTTTTGCACTGCGGGCACATGCCAATCCAAGGGCGATCATGCTGATGGGCACCGGTGGCCTGATCTCGGCAGTCGGCGCCTATCTCATGGCATGGAACGTCTGGCAGACCATATCGCACCGGATGATGCCGCCGGTGCGTCCCCCAGCCGCGCGGACGATTCCGATCCGCCCGGAAAGTCAGAACCGCTGACGTGCCTCCTCTCTCACGCCGCTTCCTGATCTCCGCCGCGTTCTTCCTGATGGCGGGGGTCGGAATCGGGCTCTGGATGCTGTTCGCCCGCGAGTTTCTGGGTCAGTGGCCGACTCCCTACCAGCGCAGCGTGCATCTCCACCTGATCCTGATCGGGGCGGTGATGCAGACCATCCTCGGCACGGCACTGTGGTTCTTCCCGCGTCCCCCCCGCGCCGAGCGGCGGCCGCGCGAGTGGCAGGCGGAACTGGCGTGGTGGTGCCTGTCGGGGGGAACGGCGGCCCGGGCGCTGGCGGAATGGTTCCGGGCAGGTGCACCGGGATGGCGGTGGATCATCGTGTTCGGTGGGGTGGTGCAGGTGTCGGGATTCCTGTTCGGAGTGATCGCGCTGCGCCCCCGGATCCGCTCCTCGGGGCGGGTGTGACATCCGTCACTGCGGCCGGATCGCTGCGGATCGATCATGTATCCGTGCACTCCGATGACGCGGAGTGCCGGCACCGGCCCGGCAGGGCCCCATCGCATGAGGCGGTAATGACACGACATACCATTCCAGGTATCACAGCCATCGCAGCGGCAGCTCTCGTCGCTGGCTGTGGTACCCCGAACCCCCAGGGACTCGTCAGCGGCGACGCTGCGAGCCGGGTCTACGTGGCCCCGGGAGAGTACGACGAGTTCTACTCCTTCAAGTCCGGTGGCTTCAGCGGACAGATCACGGTGTACGGCCTGCCGTCCGGGCGTCTCATCAAGACGATTCCGGTCTTCTCGCAGCATGCCGAGAACGGCTGGGGCTACAACGAGGAAACCAAGGCGATGCTGCAGACCTCCTACGGCTTCGTGCCGTGGGATGACACGCATCATCCCCAGCTCTCGCAGACCGCAGGCATGCCCGACGGTCGCTGGCTCTTCATCAACGGCAACAACACTCCCCGGATCGCGCGTATCGACCTTACCACGTTCGAGACCGACGAGATCATCGAGATTCCCCACTCGGCCGGCGGACACGCCTCGCCGTTCGTGACTCCCAACTCCGAGTACGTGGTCTCGGCGGTGCGGTTTTCGGTGCCGATTCCCAACGCCGACGTTCCGATCGAAACCTACGCCAGCAACTTCAAGGGCTCGGTATCGTTCGTGAAGGCGAATGATCCCGGCAACATGGACATCGCCTTCCAGATCCTGATGCCCGGCTACAACTACGATCTCGGTCGCGCCGGCAAGGGTGTCTCCGAGGGCTGGTTCTTCTTCACCAGCTACAACTCCGAGCTGGCCTACACCAAGCTCGAGCTGAACGCGTCGAAGAACGACAAGGACTACATCGCCGCGATCAACTGGAAGCTCGCCGAGCAGTGCGTCGCGGATGGCAAGGCTAAGACCGCTCCGGCACGCTACACCCACAATCTTGTCGATCCGGCTTCCCGCATCGCGACCAGCCACATGCGCACCTCGGTGAAGATGCTGGTTCCGGCCGACTGCCCCGGCATGCTGTACTTCCTGCCGACCCCGAAGTCTCCGCACGGCGTGGACGTCGACCCGACCGGCGAGTACATCGTCGGTGGCGGCAAGCTCGCCTCGCTGATTCCGGTGCATTCGTTCTCGAAGATGATTGCCGCAATCGAAGCGAAGGAGTTCGATGGCGAACTCGATGGCTCGCCGATCCTCAAGTACGAGTCCACGATTGCCGGTGAGGTCGACAAGCCCGGCCTCGGACCGCTGCACACCGAGTTCGACGGCAAGGGCAACGCCTACACCACGATGTTCATCTCGTCCGAGGTGGTCAAGTGGAAGCTGGGTACCTGGGAAGTGCTCGATCGCATCCCGGTCTACTACTCGGTGGGTCACCTCATGATCCCCGGCGGCGACGGTGTCAATCCATGGGGCAAGTACCTGGTGGCGATGAACAAGATCACCAAGGACCGCTATCTCCCGACCGGCGCCGAGCTGGCCCACTCGGCGCAACTGATCGACATCTCGGGCGAGAAGATGCAGCTCCTGCTCGACTTCCCGACGATGGGTGAGCCCCACTACGCCCAGGCGCTGCCAGCCAGCCTGATCAAGGACAAGCAGGTCAAGTTCTTCTCGCTGGCCGACAACAGGCATCCCTGGGTGGTCCGCTCGGCCGCAGAGGCTGGAGTCGAGCGGCGCGGTCGGAACGTCCATGTGAAGATGATGGCGATCCGCTCGCACTTCGCTCCTGACGTGATCAACGGCATCGAGGTCGGTGACACCGTCCACTGGCATGTCACCAACGTCGAACAGGACTGGGACATCCTCCACGGCTTCGCGGTCCTCGGCATGAACACCGCCGAACTGATCATGCAGCCCGGCGAAACCAGGACCATCAAGTGGGTTCCGAGCCAGCCCGGTGTCTACCCGTTCTACTGCACCGACTTCTGCAGCGCGCTGCATCAGGAGATGTCGGGGTACGTCCGGGTGGGTGCCCGCGGCAGCAACACTCCGATCACCTTTGCGGTCAGTGACCGCGCGGCCACGCAGCAGGACCGGGCCGGTCGCTACCTGAACCCGTCCACGCAGGTGCACGAGCACCCCAAGGGCGAGGGACGCTGAAATGAACACCAGGGCGCGCCTCCTGCTCGCGATTGCTGCGGTGCTGGTACTGCCGTCGCTCATGCTCCCGCTGTGGGAGGTGCGCCTGGGTGCACCGCAGTACCCGGAAGGACTCGGCCTGCAGATCTGGGCCAGCAAGGTCACCGGCATCAAGCCGAACGACCTGCAGAACATCAACGGGCTGAATCACTACATCGGGATGAAGGAGATCACTCCCGATGCGATCCCCGAACTGAAGATCATGCCGTGGGTGATCGGCGCACTTGCGCTCGCGGCACTGGCAATAGCCTGGCGGGGCACCCGCCGGATGCTCACTGGCTGGCTGGTGGCGTTCATGACTCTGGGGGTGATCGGTCTCGTGGATTTCTGGCGGTGGGAGTACGACTACGGCCACAACCTCGACATGGAGAATGCGATCATCATCGTGCCGGGGATGACCTATCAGCCACCACTGATCGGCAGCAAGCAGCTTCTCAACTTCGTGGCAACCGCCTGGCCGGGACTGGGTGCGATGTTCCTGGGCCTGGCCTTCTTCCTCGCAGCAGGGGCCTGGTATCTCGGTCGCCCCAGGGAGGTGGCCGCGTGAACCGCCGCGAACTGCTGATGCTGGCAGGAGGCGCCGCGCTGGCGCACCTCACCGGCTGTGCCGATGGCACTCCGTCGATCAACTGGGATCTCGATAGCTGCGAACACTGTCGGATGACGATCTCCGACCGCCGTTTCGGTACCGCAGCGATCACCTCCGGCGGGCGGACGGTGCGATTCGATTCACTCGAATGTCTGGCCGGCTGGCTTGCAGCAGACACCGACTCCCCCCGCTCGCTCTGGGGATCCGATGCTGCCGCACCAGGCACTCTGCTGCCGCTGGCCAATCTCCGCTTCCACCGGATGGCTGAGGGGACCTCACCGATGGGAATGGGATTCGTTGCGGTGGCCACCGTGCATGGCAGCACACCGTGGGACGGCCAGGTACTGACCTGGGATGAACTGGAAGCGGCCGTGCTTGAGCGCGATACCGGTGGTCACATGGGTGGAGCGCATTGAGATGATGCTCCTGATCGCGGTACACGCAATGATGACAGTCGTCACTGCATCCGAAGGGCGATCATTCAATCTTGCCGCTGCGGTTGCTGCTGCAGCTCCGGGCGACACCGTGGTAGTACCGGCCGGAGTGCACGTCGGTCCGGTGGTCGTGGTCGACCGCCCGCTGGTCATCATCGGGGAGAGCGGCGCGATTCTCGATGGCGAGGGTGCTCGCGAACTGCTCAGGGTGACGGCCCCCGACGTCACCATTCGAGGGCTCACCTTCCGCAACACCGGAAGATCACATCATCAGGATCGCGCCGCACTCCACCTCGACAGCGCCACCGGTTGCATGGTCGAGGAGAACCGGTTCGAGGACACCTTCTTCGCGATCTATCTCACCGACGCGGTCGACTGCATCGTGCGGCGCAATGTGATCGCGGGAACTCCCGGTACCGAGTCACGCACCGGCAACGCGATCCACTCATGGGGATCCCGCCATCTGGTGATCGATGCCAACCGGATCTCCGGGCATCGCGACGGCGTCTACCTCGAGTTCACCAGGCACGCCACCGTCCGGAACAATGTCAGCGAACGCAACTCCCGTTACGGCCTCCATTTCATGTATGCGGATTCGTCGGCCTACGAGGCCAACGTCTTCCGGGCCAACGGCAGCGGTGTAGCGGTGATGTACTCCCGCGATGTGGTGATGCGGGACAACCGGTTCACCGCCAACCGCGGAGTCACTTCCTACGCTCTGCTGCTCAAGGACATCGCCGACGTTCGCCTGATTGACAACCGCTTCGACGACAACACCGTCGGCATCATGGCCGATGGCGCCGAGCGGCTGCTGGTCAGGGGAAACACATTCGCGGGCAACGGCTGGGCAGTGAGGCTGCTCGCCAGCACCGGCGGTGGGGTGTTCTCCGGCAATCGTTTCGAGGGCAATTCGTTCGATGTGGCAGTCAACGGCCGCGGTACTGCCAGCATGTTCCGCGGCAACTGGTGGGACGGTTATCGCGGCTGGGATCTCGATCGCGACGGCCGCGGTGACATTCCACATCATCCCGTCCGGTTCTTCGCGATGCTGGTGGAGCGCGTGCCTTCGGCGATGCTGCTCCAGCGCTCGCTGTTCGTGAAACTGCTCGATGCTGCAGAGCGGACCATGCCGATTCTCACTCCGGCGAACGTTGCCGATACCGAGCCACTGATGCAGCCACCGGCAGAGGCAGCACGATGATCGTATTCCACGATTGCTCCAAGCGATTCGGCAGCAGGGTCGTACTCGATGGCTTCGATGCCACGGTGCGCGATGGCAGGGTGACAGCACTGGTCGGGCCGAATGGTGCCGGCAAGACCACACTGATCAAGCTGATCCTGGGACTGACACGCTCCGATCGCGGCACCGTGGCGGTGGGTGACCGTCTGCTGGATGGATCGCCGGACTACCGTGAAGACATCGGCTACATGCCGCAGATCGCGCGTTTCCCCGCTCATCTGAGCGGCCGCGAGCTGCTCGGCATGCTGGCCTCGCTGCGCGCCGCTTCGGCCGCGCCGGACCTGTCGCTGGTCGAGGACTTCAATCTCGGTGATGCCTTCGATCGTCCACTCGGAGTGCTGTCCGGTGGCACGCGGCAGAAGGTCAATGCGGTGCTCGCGTTCGCATTCCGTCCGAAGCTGCTGCTGCTGGATGAGCCCACCTCCGGTCTCGATCCGCTCTCCTGCCGGGTGCTCAAGGACCGGATCGCGGCGGAGCGGGAGGCTGGAACGACGGTACTGATCACGTCGCACGTTCTGCCGGAGCTGGAGGAGCTGGCTGACGATGTCCTCTTCCTTACCGACGGCAGGGCAGGGTGGTCGGGCGACGTAGCGGCACTCAAGCACCGGACCGGTGAGAACACTCTCGAACGTGCGGTAGCCCGGCTGCTGGCCGGCGGCACGCCGCTGATGGCGGTCGCATGAGCAGGGTGCTGAGTCTCTCGATTCCGATCGGGCGCGAAGCGATCCGTGGTCGCTGGCTGATCGGCACGATGGTGGTCCTGCTGCTGCTCGGCGAGCTGCTGATCCGCTTCGGCGGAGGCGCCGCGACGACCATCGTATCGCTGCTGGATGTGGCACTGATCCTGACGCCGCTGATCGGTCTGGTGGTCGGCACGATGCAGGTCCATCACTCGCGCGAGGTCACCGAACTGTTTCTGGCTCAGCCGGTGGCGCGCGGGCCGCTGTTCACGGCGCTCTATCTGGGGCACTCGGTGCCGATGGCACTGGCGCTGGCGGTGGGCATTGCAGCGCCGTTCGCCTGGCACGGAATCATCGGCCCGCAGGTGCTGGGTGTGGCCGGAGTTGCAGCTCTGCTGGCGATGATCAGCTCCGCAGTGGCGCACCTGATTGCGGTCCGGATCGACGACCGGGTGCGGGCCCTGGGAATGGCGCTCGGTGTATGGATCGTCGTCGCCGTTCTCTGGGACGGTCTGGTGCTACTGATCGCGATGCAGTTCGGTCACCGGCCGATCGAGACCTCGATGCTGGTAATGCTGGCAATCAATCCACTGGATCTGGGACGCCTGCTGATTCTGCTGGGCACCGATGCCGCCGCGCTGCTCGGCTACACCGGTGCGGTACTGGAACGGACACTCGGCACCGCGGCCGGGAGAGGGGCAGTAGTCGCCGCGCTTGCCTGCTGGACGGTGTTGCCGCTGCTGGCGGCGCGCCGCGCATTCACCCGGAAGGATTTCTAGATGTCGGACAATCAAGGGAGAAGATTCACCATGTCACCGCTCGATCGATCGATGGCGACCATCGCCGCCGTCGTGATGACCATATCCGCCTGCGGAGGCGACAAGCCTGCCGATTCCGGTACCCCTGCCGCCGCACCACCCGCCGCCGCAACGCCGTCGGTCACTCCGACCGGTGATACCATCGTGGTCGAGATGATCACCGACGGCACCGGCAATCTCTTCAGGCCCGATGACATCACCGTCAGGCGCGGCGACGTGGTGAGATTCACGCTGGTCTCCGGCGTCCACGACGTGAACTTCGTTGCGGACAGCAACCCGCCGGGCGTAAGGCTCCCGAAGACCAGTGATCTGCTCCAGCTTCCGGGCCAGACGATCGACTACCTGATCGACTTCCCACCCGGCCGCTACTACTACCACTGCACGCCGCATGCGCTGCTCGGCATGATCGGTCACATCAACGTGCAGTAGGGAAGAGGACAGAGGGCAGATGTCGGAGGTCAGGGAATAGCAGTACCGGTTCGTTCCGGTCCGACCTTCTCCCCGGATCGGGGCGGCACCCCGTCGGTCCCAAGGCCGGCGGGGTGCAGCACGTCGTACACCGGGCAATCCGGCGCATGCGCACCCGGCAGCTTGCCGATGCTCATCAGAAACTCGCCGACAATCTCCCCGCCGACGAAGCGGAACTCCTTCTTCATCCGCTTCACCCACGTTGCCTTGTCCAGCTCTCCCTGCGCATCGATCCAGTCGGCGAACGAGCCATGCTCGGCGATCAGTTCGACCACCCGTGTCGCGTTGTGAATCGCAGCATCGATCTTCAGCCGGTTCCGGATGATGCCGGCATCGGCCATCAGGCGGGCACGGTCGGAGTCGTCGTATCGTGCGATCCGGTGAGGGTCGCCACCGTGGTAGGCGTGCTCAAAACCTTCACGCTTGCGAAGGATGGTCTCCCACGACAGGCCAGCCTGGTTGATCTCCATGATCAGCCGCATGAACAGTGCCGCATCATCGCGGATCGGAAAGCCGTATTCGTTGTCGTGGTACGGGCCGTGAATCGGGTGGCCGGGGGCGAAACGACAATAGCCAGACATCAGGTAATCATAGTAGGGGCGAGGCCATGCGTCGCCCGGTCCCGCAGGTCATCCCGACCGAAGCGATTGCGCAGCAATCGCGAAGTGGAGGGATCTGTTTTCAATCCACCCACCGAAAAAGCAGATCCCTCGCTGCGCTCGGGATGACTTGTCCAACAGACTCCCCATCACTGCACCGCCGTCCTCACCGTCACATGGAACGCCCTCTCCACCGCTGCCTGCCATCCCGCCGGTCGATGGTCGAGGATGTTGTCGACGCCGAGCAGCAGGTCGACATGAGTCATCGGGGCTATGCGCAACTGGAAGTCCCACGAGGTGAAGCTGCCCTGATGGCTGGAGAGTTCATCGAAGGAGCTGCCAGGCGCGGCATCGCTCCAGCGGAGCGAGGTGGCAAAGCCGAGTGAACTGCCAAGCTGCTGATCCCAGTGCACGCGTGCGGCGTGGGGCGGGCGACGCGGCAATCGTTCCCCGGTGGCACGATTGATCGCATCGAGCGACGCCCATGAGACGCCATAGCTGCCGGCAGTGGTGAGCCGCTTCACTGTGAGGTCGATTCCGCTGGTGCGGGCCCGGTCGATGTTCTCGGTGCGATAGACTGTCAGCCCGTCGGGACTCTGGCCGTGCAGTACCAGCTCGATCATGTCGACGAGTTCGTTCCGGTACGCTTCGAGGTCGATGTGCCACTTCGCCGTCGGCTGCCAGGTGAGTCCGGCGAAGGTCTGCCACGCTGTCTCGGGCCGGAGGTCGGGGTTTCCTCGCAGGGCGTAGCCGGCATTGGGGATGCTGAAGTTCCATCCCGTTTCCTTGAAGGTCGGGCCGCGAAAGCCGCGTGCGATGCCGGCGCGCCACCTGATGCCACCGCTTCCGTAGCCGATGGAGAGCGACGGAGTGACTGTGCCATTCCAGCGCGATGACCAGCTTCCGCGCGCCGCTGCCATCACTCTGAAGTCTCCCACAGGGAAGGCATCCTGAAGCCACACTTCAGCGGTGCGGTCGGAGAGTGACCCGCCGATCAGCCGGTCGACGGCGGTGACAGACGCCCGGGTCAGTTCCACTCCGATATCCAGGGAGTGGCTTCCGACCGAGGTTGCATGGCTGCCGAGGATCCGGGCCACCTGCTCGCGCTGGGCGGGGGCGCCGGAGTTCCGGTAGGGGACAGGTGACCTGGCCTCGCGATACTGATGCGAATAGTCGTGGTACGAGAGTCGTGCCCGGAAGATGCCGCTGCCCAGCGGAGTTGCGCCCTCCGTCCAGCCACCGATGCCGTGATTGTCGTTGAAGCCGAAGAAGCCGCCGCCGATCGGCCAGCGCTGCCGCTCGCGGAACCATCGCAGATCTCCCCGGATCGACTGTCCGGACGAGCCGACATGGCGGATGGTTGCGGTGCCATCCCAGACCCGCTGGTAGGCGCCGTCCCGTGCGGTCTGGGCCGCGATCCGGGACTGTTCCCTGAGCGAGCCGGTGACCCGCCAGGCCACGCTGCCACCCGATCCGATGTCGACTGCTCCGTTCCTGCGACCGCGCGAACCGTATGAGCCGCCGACTCCGATACGGGGCGGTCCGGTTGGAGTGGTGGTGACGAGATTGATCACTCCGCCCAG
>CAZSPH010000037.1:0-15592 GCA_964608715.1 uncultured Gemmatimonadaceae bacterium
TCCAGGTGCGCTCGGGCCCTGCGGTATCGCGGGCTTCGAGATAGGCATCGAGATCGGCGCCACGCCAGCCGTAGATCGACTGTTTCGGATCGCCGACGATGATCACCGGGCGGCCCGCGAAGGCCCGCCGGAAGATCGACCACTGCGCCGGGTCGGTGTCCTGGGCCTCGTCGACCATCACTGCGTCGAAGCGTTCGTGGAGAATCCTGGCCAGGCGTTCGCCCCGGGCTGGATCAGCCAGCGCCCGCGACAGCAGTCCGATCTGATCATCGAAGGT
Source organism: uncultured Gemmatimonadaceae bacterium (assembly GCA_964608715.1). Lineage (GTDB taxonomy): Bacteria > Gemmatimonadota > Gemmatimonadetes > Gemmatimonadales > GWC2-71-9 > Palsa-1233. The sequence goes on from CAZSPH010000037.1 coordinate 278, forward strand.
GGCAATCCCCTCCGCCGACTTCCGCGCGGCGAGCCGGTCGCGCAGTTCAAGAATCAGTTCGATCCTGAGATGCTGGAACCATTCCCGGGTGGCGTCCCGTGCGGCCATGAGTGCTGCAACTGCTGGATGATCGATGACGGGCTGTGCCGCCGCCTTCTGTTCCCTCTTCTGCTTGCGCAGCCCGTCCAGAAAGCTCTTGCGCTCGAAGTGGTCGAGCGCATGCAGTCCGGCCGCATCGCCATCGAGCAGCGCATTGATGTCGGAAAGGATCGCCTCCCGGGCCTCGACTATCGTGAACGGACTCTTCCCCTCGTGCCACACCGCCTGATCAAACAGCTCCGCGATCTCCGCGTGGTTCCAGTGCCGACGCACTTCGACCATGGCCGTGTTCAGCCGCTGGAAGCACACGTCCGCATCGGGTATGGGATGAACCCTGTCCCGCGGAATCCGGCCCAGGCCGCGCAGCAGGCCGAGCAGATCGGAACGATCCCATTCCGCCATCACCAGCGCTGCAGCGAACCAGGAATCGGTCCATGATCGCTCCCGCAGCAGGTCGTCCAGCACCGCGATGGCCAGCTCATCATCGTTCTCGGCGAAGATGAGATCGCTCGCAACGCCCGCCTCGTGCGGGTACTCCTCCAGCACTCCGACGCAGAAGCCGTGGATCGTGGTAACGGAGAGTTCATCCAGACGATTGGTCACCGCTGCCACCACGTCGGCGGCGTTCTCACCGAGCCGATCGACCAGTTCGATCATCCATTGCTCGGCGTCCGTCGATCGATCGGCTGCCACCCGCTCCACCTGGCGCAGTGCGCTGCGGACCCGCTCCTTCAGCTCGGCGGTAGCATCACGGGTGAAGGTGACCATCAACAGATTGGCCGGACCGCGCGAAGTGATTCCGGTATCTCCGGTCAGGATGCGCACCGCCAGCTGCACCATCGCGTAGGTCTTGCCGGTACCGGCGCTAGCCTCGATCACGCTGAGTCCGGAGCCGGGCGACATCACGGCCGCATCGAATCCGGTCACCGTCCCCCCTCGACCAGGTGTTCGAGCAGCGGCACCGCAATCGCTTCCGTCAGCTCCAGGAACTCGTCGAGAACCTCAGGATCGGGGTCGAGCAGAAAGTCGAAGTCGGCGTAGAAGCGGCGGATGATCGGATCCTCCCGCTCCCCAGCCACGCGACCAGAGGTATCACGCCACTCCTTGCTCGCGGCGGTCACCGGGTCGCCTCCTTTGAGGAGTGCCGCCGCAGCAGCCAGGGCACTCCTCGGGAAGAACGCCACCGGACGCCGTCGGGCTTCCCCGAACAGTTGCAGGATTATTGCAAGATTCCGTTCCGGATCCTCGACCGGATTGAACCGGACGGTCGCCCTGGAAGGATCGCTCCCGACACCGTGAAGGACGGTAGTTGTCGACACCCCGGCAACCGACGAGATCAGGTGCCTTACCCACCCCTGAAGCCACTGACGGCGACCCAGGGGATAGGGAAGCAATATCGTCGTTGCACCTGCAACAACCAATACCGGTCCGATGGAGATAGTTGTTTCTGCAACTACTATAGGGGATGCAGTTGTCGGGCTGATTCCGGCCAGTTCCTTCGCCACACTGCGGATATGGGCCAGCTCCGGAACGCTGCCTCGCAGCACCGTGTTGGCAGCCGTGCCCGGTGGCAGTTCCACCTCTGCGGCCATCGCTGCCAGGTCGTCCGGCTGCATGACCGCCACGTTCCAGAGGGCCAGCCGGTCCAGGTCTCCAACCAGCACCGGTTCCCGATCCTCCTCCTCCAGCGCTCCGGGCGGATGGGGAAGAAGCAGCGCGTTGCGCCAGTACCAGGCTATGGGCGAACCCGTCAGTGCTGCCAGCAGATCGGCGGTGACCTCCGACAGCGGCCCGGCATCCAGCGACGGAATCCGCTGGCTGCTGATTGCCCCGCTGGTCCTGATGGTCTGCGCGACCCTGCACCATCGCGGCGAGATCCCCGGTGGCGGCGAACCATCGGCCGTCGGCTGGTAGAGTTGAGTGGCGAACGGTTGCAGCGGTTCGTCGACCACCAGTGACCGGGGGTCGCTCGAGGGTCTGACCGCCGCCGCGCCGAGCTGCGCTTCGCAGGCGTCGAGAAGGGCGTCGAGTGCCACGGAGCGGGCACGTCTGGCATTGTCGACCATCGATCTGCCGACCCAGGTGAGGTGCACTGCGTCGGAAGCGGAGCCGACCGCCTCTTTGAAGAGACGGATGTCGTCGACGCGCGGGTCCGGGTCGCCCGCCTGCGGTTCCCGGACGAAGCGGCTCCAGCTCGGACGGTTGCGACGGCGGGGCCAGCGGCCATCATCGAGGCCCGCAATCATCACGATCCGGGCCGGAATCACCGCGCCGGCATCGAGTGCTGCAATCCTGACCCCACCGCGCAGTTCTCCGGTGATCGGTGCGCCGTCGAGCAATTCGGCCACGGCCTCGTTCAGAACATCGAGAGTGATCGCGGCATCCGGATCCACTGCCTCGATTTCAGCCAGAGTCTGATCGATGGCTTGACGCAGTTCCCGCATCGCATCGACATCCTCGTTCGCCCGGACCACGAACAGCGTGTCGAGCCACCGTTCGGCGATCTCCCGCCAGACCGCCGGACGATGCGACCCCGCCGCTTCCTCCCGGACCGCGATCAACCGTTCCACCCAGCGGATGAGGAGGTCGACCAATCCGGTCTCACTCCCTTCGTCGAGGAACGGGTGATCGGCCTCGCGATAGCGACGGGCCAGCCCGCTCAATCCTGCACGCCAGGTCCCGTCGTCGAGTGGCGGCAGACCATGCCGGAGGGCCCGGTCGGCGCCATCGACTCCCCACCGGATTCTTCCCTCTTCGACCAGTCGACCGATCGACGGGACCGCACCACCGGTGATTCCGGCCGCATCCCGGATCACCCGGAACTCCAGCAGACCCAGGATGTCGGTACGACCGAACCGGCCTGCCACCGCGCCCAGGAGTGCCGTGACCGCCGCAGCCAGCTCCGAGCGCTGACGCCAGCGCCTCCCAGCCACATGCCAGGGCAGCAGCGGCAGGCCCGGTTCGGCAGCACCGAATACGCCGTCGATCGCCGGCAGATAGCTGGCCAGATCGGTCAGGTAGATCGCGACATCATGGGGAGCGATCGACCGGTCGTCCGAGAGACGCCGGAGGATGGCATCACGCAGCGTCTCAACCTCACGGAGAGGCGAGTGACAACGATGGGCCTTGATGGCGCCGGTCGAAAAGAATTCGCGTAGGGGTGCAGCATGCTGCACCCCCGTCGCACCGCCGATCATGCCAGCAAAGCCCACATCCCGAACAGGATCCGGCAGACACCATTCAACCCCGCCCCGTTCGGCTGCCACCGCCAACGTCTCACGCACCAGCAGCGGCAGGCTGTCGTCGGCCAGAACCACCAGCGGTTCGAACGGGACAGGATCGTTCAGCCTCGCGAGCCACTCGCGATGCCTGGCCGCGGGTGACGGCACCGCCGATTCTGCCGCCAGGCGATACCAGAGCCAGGCGAGCCAGTCATCGGACAATTCCTCCCGCTCCCACTCGGCGAGCAGGGCTGGACGATGGAGCAGCAGGTCCCGATATTCGCGCACAATCGCCCGGGCCAGTCCTCTGCCGGAGTCGAGAAGCCACGGATGCCGGGCCGCGTGAGTGGCCATCAGATCGGGAAGAAGCCGAGCTATCCGCCAGCGAAGCGGCCCCGCCGCCCAGGGATCGGGCGACGGAGCCGCCTGCACTCGTCGCACCAGTTGCATCGGCGAAAGCAGGTCGATCGACGCGGCGATGCCGTGACGGCGGGCCAGCTCCAGCGTCAGCAGTCGCCCGTGGGTGCGATGCTGGACCATCACCACCGGACGGTCGAACGGGCCCGGGCACTGGCGGTCGATCGCGTCGATCACCGCTGCCACCGCCTGCATCAGGTCGGCGCAGTGCCGGGGAGCCAGCATGTCAGACCGTCAGCGTTTCCAGCTCTTCAGCCAGACCGGGCCAGGCCTGACCGTTGTACAGCGCGATGGTCCGGAGATAGCGGAGCCCGTCCTCGCCATGCTGAGCCACCAGCTTGACCGCTGCACCACGGACCGCCGCCTCATCGGCAAAGGGCGGCTCCAGGTCATCGGGAATCTTGCCATCCTCGTGCTTCATCCCGACGAAATCGAGGAAGGCCGTCTGCAGGCCCGGCTCCAGTTCGACATAGAGGAGCTGCAGCAGGTTGAGTTCGTCGTACGCCGTCTCGAGGTTGAACCGCACCATCTCCTTCGCCACCTGCTCAGGAGTCCACTTCTTCAGCGTCTCGGCGCGGAAGCCGCCGCCGCGGGCAAGGATCCTGGCTGCGTAGCCCTGCCTGGCCTCGCGGCTGGCTGCAGCATCATGCGAGATCAGGCGTACCCGCTGTTCGACGGAGAGGGTGCGATAGGGAGAGACGAGAGCCATGGACGATGTTTCCGGTATCGGTTGGAATGACGGAGTGCTCGTCGGCAAAGGTGGCCGGATGACATGCGGAGCGGTAGGGGGCCGGATGGACTCCCGCTGCGGAACTACCGTATCTTGCGAACGACTCGTTCCCCACCAGACACTGGAGTGGTCATGAGGTTTGCCCCGATCCGGTCAGTCCTGACGATCGCGCTGCTCTGGGGAGTGGCCTGGGCGTTCCTCGCGACCGACGCCATGTTCGTCCTTGTTCTTATCGTGCGAGGCTGGGACGACACCCTGATGTGGTTCTCCAGGTGGGCCCTGATCCAGGCTGGAGGTGCTCTCACCGCCTCTGCTGTCACGATTGCCACAGTCAATGTTGCGGTAGGCGTAGTCGCCGGCGCTGCCACCGTCGGTATCGCCCGGAAGGGCAAGGAACCCACCATGATCGCGGGCGGTTGAATGGCATCCATACCCGAACCCTGGCTCCGCGGTCCGGTCGCAGGGATTCCTGCACTGCTCCAGCCCCCCGCCCACGCCTTGATCATGGCGCGCGAGGACATCGATGCCGCAATCGAGGGGCTGACCCATGAACAGTTCTGGCTGATGCCCGGACGGGTCGCGTCCATCGGCTACCACATCGGACACCTGGCGGGCAGCACCGATCGACTGTTCACCTATGCCCGTGGCGAGGAGCTGTCGATCGCGCAGCGGACCGAACTGACCGCCGAGGGACTGCTATGCGAGCAGTGCCCGGAAGTGGCCGTGGTGGTCGATCGCTGGCACCGGGCAGTGGACCATGCCCTTTCGCAGCTCAGCGCGACCGGCCCCGACACATTGCTGGAGCCGCGCACCGTAGGACGGCAGAAGTTGCCATCAACGGTGATCGGCCTGCTGTTCCATGCCGCCGAGCATGCCAGCAGGCACACCGGGCAGGTGGTCACCACGTCGAAACTGATCCGGGCGAACGCACCGCACCCGTCGCCCCTGCCATGAACGATGGGTGCCGCCGGAGGGGCCGAAGCAGTCGCTACCGAACTGCGTACTTGTCGACAACCCAGAAACCGTCGCTGCCAACCTCCCGCGCGACATAGACAGTACCGACCCCCAGGCCCACGATCCTTGACCGAGGCCGCAAGCGGGCTTCACCTGCGAGCACGCCCTTATGATCGAACACGTCGTATGTCGGATATGGACCGTTGGCCGACAGTCGCTTCACCCACACCTGGTTGTCTGGCGAGGCGAATACGTCGCCCAGGCCCTCGAACGGCGGCAGGGTTTCGGGAAACATGTTGTCGGGAACCGGCCCGCGTTCCGATCGTATCGAATCCTTGAAGGCCGCCGTAACTCTGACGGGGGCGCGTTGTACCACAGGACCACGGGTCACCGCTCCACTGCTGCCGATCACATCCACCCGGTACGGATCCGGCCGGACGATCGCAACTGACCCATCGAACATCGCGACCCATGCAGTTCGATTCTGCCATAGTACGGGGCTGCTCAGTACCTGAGCAGGTGCACTGCTGCCAGGAATAGTCGCCGGTGTCGCGTTGGTCCGCAGCATCGGCCACCACCCGACGACGGTGGACTGCTTTGCGTCCATATTGTATCGCCGAATCTGGATCGAGTCCTGTCCGCCACCAGCGGCTGGTGCCGCATGGATCACATTCCCGCGAGCATCGATTCCTCGAATACTGGCAGGAGATATTCCACCAACCGCGTCCCGCGTCAGAACCTCCGGACCGATGCTGCCGTCGGGGGAAATCATCAGGGCCCGTCCCAACGCCAGATCGAGTATCACCGCACCGTCCAAACCGCGCATGTATGCGGCCGTTGGCCTTCTGTACTCCCCCGGGCCCTCTCCCATGCCCCCGAGACCATTGACCCGGCCCTGACGAAAGTTGACCAGATACACCTTGACCTCTGCAGGGTCCACGAACACGAACCCCCCGCTGCCGAGCTCGATCCCCTGCGACACCCCGGAGAACTCGCCTGCCGAGACTGCCACTGGCTCGCCGGTCAGATCCATCACCTTCACGCTGCCCTGACCATGAAGGAGGCCAGCGCCGGTGGCAACCAAGGCAATGCCAACTCGTATGCATCTGAATCCCATCGCCATCCTCCGATTGGAAATGCCCTCCGAACAGCCCGCAAACGTCGCGGATGGCGGGCCCTGTCCTCTGTTCTCTGTCCTCAGCTCGACGTCATCACCGTCAGGTGCCGGCCCACATGACCGATCACGAACCGCGATTCGTTGGGCGCCCGTGAGGTGAAGTAGATCCGGAGGCAGCGCCGCGGATCGTAGGTGCCGCCGATCGCGATGTGCTCGTAGCATTCGTACTTCTGGCCGTCTGCTCCGGCGAAACCGTACTGCTGACGCAGCTTCTCACTGGTCGACTTCGCGATGCTGGCACGGTAGTCGATGCCGAACTCCTGGAATGCCGCCTTCATTCCGGTACCAAGCGTCCCCTCCTGACGACGCTTGGCGACGAAGGCCATCGCCTGCAGCACCGCAGCAAGCCGATCTACATCCTGATAGGGACTCTCGGACGCAGTCAGCTCGGCGGAGTCGAGAACCAGAAGGTTTTCGGAGTACTCGGCACCGGCATGCTGCACCATCTCGACCAGCGTCGGTCCGTGCAGTGATTCGTCTTCGCTGCCGGCACTGTCGCTGTCGGATGCCTGCTCCTCCTCTTCCTGCATTCCGGGATCGAGCAGCGTCTCGATCGAGGCCAGTCGCCGCTCCATCGCATTGGTGCTGGTGGCGCGAACCGCAGTCGCGGTCCTGAGACGCGCGATCTCGTCCGAGAGCTGCGCATTGACAGTCACCAGATGGCCGATGGTCCCCGACAGATCACCGATGCGCGCGGCAAGCGACTGGAGAATCCCGGGAAGAGCCGCAAGCTGGGGGAGATGCAGCTCACCCGATATCGCCGTCACCGGAGCACCGACGGCGCCACCGTCCTGGGGTGTAGCCGTAACGGCAGCGGCAGGAGCGCCGTCGGTAGCGGCCGCGGGAGCAGCTACCGCTGCGGAACTCTGTGACTGGGCCCGTGCCGCAGCAGCAGCAAGATTGCTCTCGATTCTGCTCCTCAGCGACTCGATTGGCCCGCGACGCTGAGCGGCAACGTGTCCCAGCCGACCGATCAGGCCGGCACGTTCCACCGGATCCTCGATCCGGTCGCGGAGCAGCAGCGGATGTTCCACCCCACTGTCGGCGCAGGTGAATCCGGGGCTGTAGATCCGGAGTGCACCGAAGTAGGCCGACAGACGTTTGTCGTTGATCGCGTCGGTGAGAGCGAAGGTGCAGGCCTGCCGATCCATCACGTAGAGCTGGGCAAGGCCGAACAGCTCCTCGGCCAGCACCCTGGGCTCAACCAGATAGCCCTCGTGCTCGACCGGTGCCAGCATTGCGATCGGACGATCCCGCTCACCGATCATCACGTTGGCAACGAAGGAGTTCATCTCCGTCGCAGTGAGAATCTTCGGTGTGCCATCAGCGGGAACGCGCCGGTTGCCATCGAAGATCTCAAAGGTCAGCGCCACGCTGCGACGCAGCCGATCGAGCAGTGCCGGTCTCGCCTGTCCGGCACCGGCGAAGCCGCGCGCACCCCTGATGCCGCCGTCGCAGGCGATCACCAGATCGAGAAAGGTCGTGTCCTGCTGTTCCTTGATCAGCAGATACGTGGTACAGGCAACCCCGGTGAGAACCGGATGCTTGTGACGCCAGACCAGTTCACCCTGCCAGGCACCTGCTTCACCTTCCACATCCCACGACATGCCACTGAACTTCGCCGATGGTTGACCCACCGGTGTTTCCCGCGTCAGCGGTGGACAGGCATCCCAGCTTTCACGGATGCCTTCACAGATCGCCTGCAGCAGCCCGGGTACGGCACTTCCCTTGCCGATCCGTGGCCTCGCTCGAAAATTTGCCGCCCAGACCAGATCTTCAAATGATGGCGGCTGGAGCCGCAGTACCGCTGCCTTGGCAACAAGGTCCGCTGCATCGGCACCGCGTATCCTGATGCCGTTGTCGGTGATGCGTTCCCGCTTCTCCGGATCGGAAGCCATATCGACACCTCACATGGTACAGGTTGCGGCCGCCACGGTTGACGGCCGACAGTTTCCAGCCCGCAGCCTGAACCACTGCAGCGGACTGGGTGCACGGTGGCTTCAGCAGGCTCAACCACCGGCGCAATCCTCACCGCTGACCACCGGAAGCCGTCAACTCGCGAGGTCGCGACGACGCCATCGGAGTGATCAGGTCGAACGAGATCAGATGCATATTGAGTCCGGCACCGATGCGGAGCCCGGCCTCGATCCTGGCCGGTGCCGCCGACCGCGGCACCTGGGCCGCCACCGAATCGTTCACCAGAAAAGTGATCCAGGTGCCGTCTGCTTCGATGGCCAGCCGATTGTCGGCATAGCCGGTAGTATCGGGAACGACCACCGCCGTGACCTTCCGCCTGGGCTCGAGTACCGTCGTCCGACCTGCCCGCCGACTCTCCACCTTCACATCGCCGTTGCGGTGAACGAGGAAGGCGAGCCACTCGTCGGACGAACGGTGATCGATCAGCGCGATGCCATAGCCTTCGTCGAGTGCCGAATTGGGCGGGAAGAGGATGACCCGCGTCGCCGCATTGCGGCGGACCGGCGCTTCCGATCCAGTCACCGCCAGCGTGAGCCCGGATGCCACCGTGGTGGTCAGATGAAATCCCGGCGGCATCTCGGCGAAGGTCCACCCTTCCGCCGGAGCGCTGTCGAACAGCCACTGCCAGCCGGACGGCGGAGTAGCAGGTGGGGCAGGCGAGCGGGAGTCGCCCTGGGCCGTGAGATCCCCGGCGACCAGGGCCAGTGGAATGAGCAGAGAGAGATAGCGCGCCATCGTCGGTCTCCGGTTCACTGTTGTCAGCCACCGCCCGGCCTCCCGACGGCGGCCGCAGCGGCAGGTGGATCCTCGGAAATTACCTGATCACCGCACCGCTCAATCGTGCGATCGCGGCCAGCGTCGTCTGGGCCGCATTCAGTCCCAGCCGGAAGTCATCGTCGCTGAAGGTCGCGAACAGATCGGTCGGCTGATGCCAGTGCGGGTTCCAGCCGCTGCCGATGTGGGCCAGCCGTTCATTCTCCCGCAGCGAGATCGCGGCGGTGTAGTCCTGGAACGGTGCCGAGTCGGTGTTGCTCATCCTGTTGCCCACGGCCGCAGGATAGTCGGTGGCGTAGCGCTCGTTGGCCGCCCGAAAGAACCACGCGAGGTCCTGCGACTCGCTCGCATGGCGCGAGATCCACTGGAACTCGATGTTCACATCGGCTTCCGGACGCTGCCTGTCGGATACCTTTCCGTCCGGTCCCGGCATGCCGTGATCGAACATCATCATGTCGTGCTGGATCATGCCCAGCCATTTCGGTTCGGGATACTTCCCGGAGCCTGCCGGTGATTCGATCCCCTGCAGCGCATGACGCTGGGCGACGTAAGCCCTGCTTCCGTTCAGGCCGCTCTCCTCGTTGTTCCAGAGGATGAAGCGGATCGAGACGTCGGTCTCGACGCCGGGTGCGTTGAGGATCCGCGCAAGCTCCATCACAATCGCGGTGCCGGAGCCATCGTCATTGGCCGCTTCGCCCCACCCGATGCCATCCATGTGCGCCCCGATGATGTACATCTCGCCGGGTCGCACCGTACCGACCTTGGTGCAGTAGACCTGCTCGCGGGGACCGGGGGAGGTCTGCTCGCGATTCAGTGCCCGGAGCCTGAGATCGGGCTGGCGGAGCGAGTCGTTGTTCACACCGGTAGGCCCGCGATTGCCACGGGTCAGCGGGCGTCCCGGAAACTGCTGCGGCTGGCTTCCGTCAGCGGCGGGAGCCACCGGTGGAGCCACCACCGAGCCCTGCGGAGCCGGATGCTCATAGGTCATCCGTTCCGTGGGGCAACCGTATTCGCGGAGCTTCGCCTCGATCCAGTCGACCGCATCGCGATTGCGCTGAGTACCCTGGCGGCGGTCGCCGAAGGCGGTCAGTCCCTTGATCGTCGTCTTGTAGCGTTCGAGGTCGAGCTGATCCACCAGTCGCTGCACGGGATCATCGGCGGCTGCCTGCTGCGCCGACCTGTTCCCCTGCTGGGCTGCCAGGGAGGGGAATGCCGCCAGCGCGGCGACGATTGCGGTGAGCGGGAGACCGATACGACGCACGGATATCCGTCCTGTTGGGGATCCCTTCAGTATAGCAGGGGCGACCGGCCGGTCGCCCCTGCTTGGGCCACGCTCACCCAGAACCCCGGAGACACCACCGCTCCGGCTCTACCAGAGGGCGGTGAAAAGCGAACTACCTGGCTGCGCTCGGAATGACGACGAGGTGGTTGCGCCATCGCCGCCGCCTGACGGCGGCGGCTGATCCGTTCGCCGTTCGCTGTTCGCTGTTCGCAGATCGCCGTTCTCAATTCACCGACACCATCCGGTACACCGCGAAACTCACCACTCCGTCTCCGTCCTCTTCGCGCAGCATCACCCGATCACGATCGAACCAGAGCGGGCCGGAGAGTCGTGGAATCGTCAGGCGACCGAGTATTGCGCCATCCTCCCGGAACGCAGTGACCATCACCACCGAATCCGACGGCGTGATGTATTCGACTGCCCAGAGGGTACCATCGGTACCGGCAAGCAGATTCCCCCAGGCCGGCAGCGAGTCCGCGAACGGCGTTTCCCGGGCAATCCGCCGCGTCTCGGCGGGATCGACCATCCCCTCCTGTCGATACGAGGCGATCCGCACCAGTTCGGCGTCGATCTGTGCTGCGCGCATCGCTTCGGTCACCGGCCTGGATGGTTGATCCAGCGAAATCCGACCGGTCACAGCTCCCGCCAGGTCCCGGAGTTCGATCGTCCAGTCGCCAGTGGTCGTCGCCAGACGGCTATCGAGTAGTGCTGCGTGCACACGCCGACCGAATCGAAACTGCATGCTTTCTTTCCCCACGTATCCGCGGTATCTGGTTTCAAACGAAACCATTTCCCAGCCGGGCAGGACCACCACCGTATCCATGGATCGATGATCCAGCGGGGTAGTGACTATCGGTGTCGCCATCCGCCAGACCTTGCCCGAATCGGTACCGGAGTCACGGAGACACGCGTAGATCGACACCACGAGGGAATCCCGCAATCCAAGTGGAGTGAGGCAGCCGCGCCACTCGACTGGAACATGGCGAATCTCGCGCTGCACTCCATCCGCAGTTACGAGCATCGACCTCATGTTGGCGTCGTCGACGACCAGCATGGTGTCGCGACCCACGAGTACAGGGCCGCTCGGAGCAGTGAGTTCTCCCGGCCCCGCTCCTGCTCGCGCCAGGATGCGGGAAGGCCTGCCATCCGCAGCAAACAGCATCATCCGCGGAGGACCGTTGCGATGTACCGCCACCATTCGGCCATCGGTCAACACGGCAGGAATGAACGCCCACGTCAGATCGAAATCCGGATTGCCATCGTCGCGGTACACCACCAGCGGCTTCGGATCGATGGTGATCGGAGCCGCCCGATCGAGTGCACCCGGACCGTGACGCATCATGAGTACACCATCGACCGTCACGGTATCCGGAATCACGATACCGGCCGAGTCGACGAGACTGGCGATCGAAGCCGATTCATCGCTGCCACTGCATCCGGCAAGGACGGACAGCAGCAGGTACCCACGCACCTTCACTTCTCCCGTTCCTTCACCAGCTTCTTCGGCGCCACCAGTTTCCAGCTCTCGGCGATGATCTCGCCGATCTCCTGCCAGTCGGGGCTCTCATCCAGCCAGACGCCGATCCACCCCGCCTTGCCCACATACGGCGGCACGAAGAAGCGCGAGGCATCGGCGGCCACCATCACGCCCTGATGACCCGGTGGCGCCTTGCACCAGATGGCCGGCCTGCCGCCGCCATGATGATTGCCTGGGGAGGCGTACATCACGAACAGCTTGTTGCGGACGCGGAAGGTCGGTTCTCCCCAGGCTTCCACTTCGTGAGCCTCGGGAAGAGCGAGTGCGATCCGGCGAACCCGGGCAAGCGGAGATGGAGGCATCAGCTTTCACGAATGAGGGTGACGATCCCGATGCCCTGCAAGATATCCGGCCTGCTTCAGTTCCCGTCAGCCACCGCAACCCTGATCAACCGGCTCTCACCGTCGTCCCGGGCCTCGATGCCGATCACCCCCAGCCGGTCGGCCACCAGCACGTCGACCGAACGCGGCACCTTCACGAGCAGCCGCGGTTCTCCCCTGACATCCATCATCCACCATTCGCCTCTGCCGCTGGCGCCATGGACCTCGATCCAGGTAGTACCATCGCTGCCGTTCAGTATCCGGTAGATCGGCGGATAGTTCCGGGGAATGCGGCGCATCACTTCGTCGATCGTTTTTCCCTCGCCCGCAGCGGCGCCGGCACTGTCCCTTACCGCGCCCGGAATCGCCGTAAGCGGTATCGACACTTCTCTCGCGACGAGTTCATCGCCCATTCCGGACAGGATTCGGACATGACAGGTAGCGGTGCGCCTGTCCGCCTCGACGCAGCCGGCCACCGCAATCCGGCTGCCGTCAGATGCGACATGCCTGACGGAGTGGTGACAGAACGGGACCCTCACCAGAGTGCTCCCTCTTTCTACCGGCACGTCTACGGTGCAGTCCGCCGCCGGGAACCAGGTGACCACCTTCTGAATGGCACCCTCGGGAACAAGCCGGAGCAGTGGCGTTCCACCCCAGTCGGCCGGCGCGATCCGCTCGGCGCGCGCAGCATTCCCGTCGTACATGCCTGCAGCAAGCATGAATCCGCCGGGATGGTATCCCTCCGGCAGAAGAGCGAACCAGGTCGGCCATCCTGCAGCCATGGCCGCACCCGCTGCCGGATAGGAGAAAGTTCTGACGACCCGATAGTCGGGGCCGAGAAAGGTCGTCCGCCGCAACCCGACATCCCCGACCCAGAGCGTGTCGCCCACCAGTCCGATGCTGGCCGGAGTTCTGAACTCTCCCGGTCCTTCGCCGCGCCGTCCGACGGTGTCGACCGATCCATCCTTCGCGATCACCAGCAGGTGGCCCTCGCGATGCTGCGTCAGCACGAGATCACCGCTTCTCATCATGACTGCACCGCGAACGTCGTCGATCTCGAGTGCTCCCCCCGGAACCAGCTCTCTGGTTGTGGTCGCTGCCTGCCGGGGTGCCTGAGCAGGCACCATCGGCACGAAGGCAAGCAGCATGACCGTCGTCAGCACACAGCGCAGAAGTGGTGATGTATTCATGTCCGGGAGATGCGCCAGCGCAGATCATGGTCGCGCCAGAAATTTCTCGCATCACCTGCACCTGCCCGCGATGCTATCGCGACACGATCACCCGGGTGTGCGACAGCTTCTCGAAGGCCCGCTGCCGCTGGTCGTTGAAGAACACGAATGCGACATCGATCCAGAAGAACTGGCCGATGATCGGGATGTAGCGCATCAGCGCCTGTCCGAAGGAGATCCTGGTTCCCCGTTCGGTCACCACACGGATGCCGACCATCCGCTTGCCCAGCGTCCTTCCCCAGCGCCACTCGCAGAGAATCGGCACGAGTCCGGGAAGCAGCATCAGAGCCGCCGCTCTGAGCAGGATGGCGGGGGACCAGATGGTCGTAATGTCGTTCACCAGGAACGAGAGCACGGCCTGGAAGTACGGAAACCACAGCAGCACCACCATTGCGAAGAAGACGACGGCATCGATCCCCTTCGCCGCTACCCGGGCCCCGATTCTCGCCGGCTCCATCGGTACATCGACGAGATACGATTCCGCCAGGCTCCGGGGATCGCCGAGCTGATCTGCGATGGACTCGAATCTCTCTCCGGCACCCTCCCGTTCGACGATCACGCTCTCGACCTCCTGTACGATCACAGCGCGATCGACGACATCGGAGGGAATCCAGGAGCGGAGTGCATCGAGATAGGGATCCTTCGCAAGCGGCGTCCAGGTCATGACTCCCCCTTTCTGGTCGAGAGCATCCGGGTGACTCCCCGGGTGAAGCTGAGCCAGACTTCCCGGAGCCGGACGAGTTCGGCCTGTCCGGCGTCGGTCAGTCGGTAGTACTTCCGGGGAACCCCGCGTTCCTGGGTTTCCCACCGTACCGCGACGAAACCGTTCTTCTCCAGCCGGTAGAGCACCGGGTAGAGCGTCCCGTCGCTGATCGCGAGTTCTCCCCCCGTCCGCTCGGCGAGAGCGGTCGCGATCTCGTAGCCGTATGCCTCTCCCTCGCCGAGGAGGTGGAGAAGCGCCAGCTCGATCGAGCCGCGTCGCAGCTCCCGTTCGATGCCCCGGCCCTGGTCTGACCGCTCGTCGGAATCTCCCGCCATGAGACCATTGTAGCACAGACTATCTTGTCACGCAAGATATAGGGGGAAGTGAAAGGGCACCCCTTGTGGGTGCCCTTCAGGCCATGCGTCACTGCGCAGTCCCGGGCGACGACGCACTACCGGACGCATGGCGTCGCCCCTACGGCATTGCGTACCGTCGCGGTTCGATGACGACACGGGGCAGGCACGGGGGCCTGCCCCTACGTGTTACGCGCGGCCCCTGCGGGCCACCGCGATCACTGCCGCCGCTGCGGCCACCGCTCCGGCGGCCTTGGCGACCTTCTTCACGGTCTCCTTCCGGGCGGCGGACTTCCGCGCCTTCTTGACCTCCGAGGCCGCAGCCGCAACTCCGGCCACGACGCCCGCCTTCGCTGCCGCCTTCATTCCCGCGCTGGTGGCGGCCTTCGCCACCTTCGTCGCCTTTTTCGCCGAATCGGCCGCTTCTTCCGCCGCGTGGTTGGCTGCATTCACTGCCTTCTTCTTCATTGCCTCGACCCGCCTGCCTGCACTGGTGGCCCGTTTCATCGCCTGCCTCCCCATGATGGTGACCTGCATATCAA
>CAZSPH010000037.1:15692-21303 GCA_964608715.1 uncultured Gemmatimonadaceae bacterium
GCCGTACGGGCACCCCTTGTGGGTGCCCTTCTTTCGGGATGCGCCGATCTGATCATCACGGGGCAGGCACAAGGCCTGCCCTTACCGGATGCACCGATCTGATCATCCCGGGGATAGGCACAGGGCCTGCCGCTACTTGTTCACCGCCCGATAGATCGCGAGGATGATCATCGCTCCGATCACCGAGCCGACGAAGCCGACCGGCCCCACCATTCCGAACATGCCGAACACCCAGTTGCCGACCCAGGCACCGGCGATGCCGAGTACCGCGGTCATCACGAACCCCTGCGTTCCCTTGCCCGGCATGATGAAATTGGCGACGGCACCAGCCACGAACCCGATCAGAATCATCCAGAGGAGATCCATCGTGCACATCCCTTCGTTGAGGTAGGCAGAGTACTCCGGATTCGGCCCTGCATCATGACGATACCGCGGATCGGCCGGATGGCAAGGGGCAAGCAGCGAACGGAGGACAGCGGGGAATCCGTACGGGCACCCCTCGTGGGTGCCCTCTATACCTCCGGTGGCTGCCGACGCCCTCTACTCCAGAAACCGCCACCGATCAGCTGGCTCCGGTATCACGCACACATCCCCGGCCGGAAGAATCCGGTGGCGGTGACGGGCGACGAGGCCATAGATCCGATTGCGAATGGGGCGGGGGACGATCCAGAAGATGCGAAGCAGCCGCCACCACCCACCGAGGTAGCCAAGCGCCTTGCCGGCTGCGTCGGACCTGACCCAGACCCGTTCTCCCTCGCCATCCGGGTCGTCCACCCACACGACGCTGTCGACTCCCGCGAGCTTCGGATGCCGCCCAATCACCGCACGACCGAATTCCCCCTGCAACGGCGCGAAGCGGAGCGTCCTCTTCCGGTCCCGGCGCAGTACGAACTGCACCGACGACTGGCAGAAGCCGCAACTGCCGTCATAGAGGAGGACCGGCGGGTTGACCATCCCGAAGGATACAGCCGAATCCCCGGCCTGGAGACCGAGCAGCTTTACCGGCCAGTCGACAGAGCCTGCGGCGAGCATAGTCGCCGCAGACCTTCAGACCCTTGTCAGTCGTCCAGTACGAACGTCACCTTGAGAATCACCCGGTAGGCGACGATTTCACCGTCCTTGACGATGACCTTCTGACCTTCGACCCATGCGCCGGTGACGTTCCGGATGGTCTTGCTGGCTCGGGACACCCCCTCCTCGATCGCATCCTTGAAGCTCTTCTTCGACTCGGCGATCAGCTCGGTGACCTTGGCTACCGACATGTTTCACTCTCCGTGGTGGTGGACGTTGGTAGTGGCACCCACGAGGGGTGCCACTACTGCTGACGGGTTTCAGTCGAGCAGGTCGGCCGGCACCTTGCCGCCGTTCTCGACCAGCTTCTTCAGCACCTGCTTGTGGAGCCACATGTTCATGGTAGCCGTGTCCTTCTGGTCACCGGTGTAGCCCAGCTCGGTGGCCAGCTCCCGCCGCTCGGCGAGCGAGGACTCCATGCCGACCAGCTTCATCAGGTCGACGATCGAGGTGCGCCAGTTGAGTTTCTGCGGGTTGGCGGCTGCCATCTCGGTGAGAATCGCCTCGATGTCGACCTCGACGTATACCACCTCGGGCGGGGCGGCCTCCAGCGGCGCGCTGGTCGGGATCGTCGGAGCGGAAGGCTGCGGCACGGCGGGGGCGGCCTTCTTCCCGAAAATCTTGTCGCGGATCTTGCCGAATATGCTCATCGATCACTCCTGTTGATGCCTGAAGGTTGAACGGACGCAGTAGGGGATGTTCGAGTCCGACCGGGATGCACATCCTCCACCCGTACGAACCTATCACATCCCGCCGCCTCCGGCGGCAGCCCTGCATCTCACCGCTTCACCGGCACCAGCTCCAGGTCCTGGAAATCATACGAGAAGTCGACCTCGGGAGAAGCCGGAATCATCCGGGCATCCCGGATGCTGCCATCGGCGTTGAGCGAGAAGGTGATGAATGCATCGGCCCGGAGCGACCGGTCGCGCCAGCGCACCAGCCAGGTGTCATGCTGCCAGTGCACCATGTCGCCGACCAGCACCGGAGTCCGGGTGAATCGGAGCACCGGCTTCCCCTGTTCCAGTGTAATCGCGACGTCGCCGTACCAGGCATCGCGGTAGCTGCCGGCATAACGATCGAGCGCCAGTGACGGCCGCGAGGCGCTGTCCCGCGCTGCCGCTGCCGCCTCGTTCCCCTTCGCCAGCTCGGCCTGCTGTGCATCGGCACGGTCGCCGTAGTACTTCAGATAGTCAGGGATCTGCTGCACGCCGAGGTAGTAATCGATGACATGGTAGATGATCGGGTACATCGCCGATGTTTCGGCGTTGGTGAGAATCGCGATCCCGAGCCGCTGTCCGGGCATCATTCCGACGATCGAGATGTAGCCGGGGAGTCCGCCGGTGTGGTTGAGGAACTGCTCGCCCCGGTAGTCTCGGGCGTGGAGTCCGAGCGCGTAGCCGGCGAACCTGGCGCCGAGATGGGGAAGTGCTGCCGGACCGGGATTGGTCCGGATCGGTGTCACGATGCTCCAGAGTTCGCGCGTGGTAGCACGGGAGAAGAGATCGCCGCCATCGGCCACCCGTCCCGAATCGAGCTGCACCATCAACCACTTCGCCATGTCGGCAGCACCCGACATCACGCCACCGGCGGGGTTGGTGTTGTCGCTGGCCATCGGTGGAACCGTCTGCATCTTCCCATCCACCGCTGCGTGGGTGGCGGAGATGTTGTCGCCGGGACGCGGCTCGCCGTAGCGCACGTCACTCGCGGTCATGCCGATCCGGTCGAGGATCCGGCCCTTCACGAACTCCTCCCACGACTGCCCGGAGACCGCCTCGATCACTTCGCCCGCCACCAGGTAGAGGACGTTATCGTAGGCGTAGCTGGTGCGGAACGACGTTGCCGGACGGATGTGGCGCAGCCGGTCCATGATCTCCTTGCGACCGTAGGTCGACGGTGGCCACCAGAGAAGATCGCCGGCGCCGAGACCGAGTCCGCTGCGGTGCACCAGCAGGTCGCGGACGGTCAGCTCGCGGGTCACCCACGGATCATACATCGCGAAGCCGGGGAGATAGCGGATCACCGGTGCGTCCCATTCGAGCTTTCCTTCTTCGACCAGGAGTCCCAGAGCTGTAGCCGTCATCAGCTTCGAGTTCGAAGCGATGCCGAACCGGGTGGTGGCATCGACCAGGTCGTTCATACCGATCTGCTTGACGCCGTATCCCTTCGCCAGCACCACCTGACCGTCCTTGACGATCGCGATGGCCATTCCCGGAACCTCGAAGCGTTCCATCACCCTGGCGACATGGGCGTCGAAGCCCGGCGGTGGAGCTGGCGCACGCTGAGCGGTCAGCGAAGAGGCAGCGAGGACGATCGAGAGCGCCATCGCGGCGCGCGGCATGGCAGACATTCGCGAGTCCTGGTGGGTGGTGATCGAACCGATGGTCGGTGGCGTGGTGAATTCTAGTGCGGCCGCAGACATCCTGCGGTTCAACCGGCTGCTTTCATGATGGCGAGCGTCCGGAAGTGCTGCTCGAGCCGCACCTGTTCCTCGGGTCGCAGCAGTTCTCTTCCCGCAACTTCCCGCCAGGCCTCGTGGAACCCGGCCACCGATCGACGTACCGTCTCGCCGACCTGACTCACCGGAACGCCGACCCGCTCTGCAAACCGGATGAAGTGTTCCCTGCCGACCTGCTGTATCGACCTGGTGCCACCGATCGACAGCCCGAGTTCGTCGTCCGGGAGATAGAGAACGGTGGCAATCTGATCGTAGATCGGAGACAGCGACGGGTTCTTCCCGTCCCGATATATCAGCGACCAGTTCTTGAGATGCATGTCGCCGTTGCCGATCAGCACCGTGAAGACCAGGCGCCGCACCAGTTCCACCACCGCAGCCACTCCGGACTCGGCAAGCAGTACTCGCGCCAGGCTCTCGCTGCTCGCCCCTCGATACTTGTCCTCGGGATACGTGCCGAACACCTGGGCGAAGTCCTCGACATGAATCCGTGCTCCTTCCCCACGGTCGAAGCGTCGCACCGCCAGGGCCTTCGGTTCGGCTATCGGAAGGCCCGCAGGCACGCCCGTCACATCGGCAACGTTCACCAACCTGACTTCCGGCGTTTCGATTCCGAAGGCGCGCGCGAGTTCCATCATCGCGTACTCGTGTGCCGGAACTCCGGCATGAACAACGGACGGCAGCTTCACGATCCAGTCGCCGCCATCACCACGAGCCGGAATGGTCAGTCCACCGTCGACACCTTCCAGGGCGGAAAACTTCAACTGCACTCCGGCCAGTGAGAACTTGAGCGGTCCCGCGGGAGGCGGAGGAACTTCGCCGAGTTCGGTGAGCAGCGGTCCTTCCGATGCCGGCAGCACTCTCACATTGCCGGGAAGGTCGACGCCGAGGACGGCGATCAGCGGAAAATCGCGGACGGACTTCGTGCCGATACGGGCTGCGAGGTAGTCGCGCAGCGCCCCTTCAGGCAGAAGATTGGCGAAGAACGGAGGCAGCCGGGTCCGGCTGGTGCGCGGGGTGACGAGACCTCCATCCCGGCTCTTGAATCCGAGCGAGAGCGTCGGGCGATCCGGGTCGTCCTGATAGGACGGGTCGAACGAGAAGGCGATCCGGTCGTCAGAGAGCCGGGTCAGCATGCCGACCGTCCGCTCCCCGAGGAACACGCTCAGCGCATCAACGCCCTGTGTCACCGTCGTCCTCGTCCAGCGAGTACAGCGGTCGCCCGGAATCACGGTCGCGGCCGGTGGTCCTCGAAGCGAGAAGATTGTCGATGATCGGGATCAGATCAGCCGGGATGATGCGGAGGTCCATCGCGAGGGCGCGGGCTGCCTCGGTCAGGGTGGAAAGCCGCACGTCGGCAGTCCCACGCTCAAGCCGGGAAATGGTGGCCTGGTTGGTCCCGGCGGCACTGGCTATGGCCTGCTGGCTCAGTCCCAGGGCCTCCCGCCGCCGCGCGATCGCCTCGATGGCGGGGTGGGTATGATGCGAATAAACAGAGTTATCAGCCATATCATATAATATACGCATTGCCGCCGGACCGCAACGGGGTCGGTCGAGCACCTTGATGCGCGTTTCCTATTGAATCGTTAAGTTGATATCATTTACGCATGACAGGGCATGGCGTCCGTTTTCCGCCAACTCTCAACCCTGTTGCTAGGGCCCCCGCGATGCCGGCGGTGGCCACGGCTCCGGGGACGGCACCCGACTTCCGCGGCGGATGTTGATCGGAGCCTCCAGCCAGGACGCGGTCCGGCACGAGCCCCGGTAGGCCGGAGTGAAGCGCCACATCAGGTAGTTCTTCGTCAGTTCGGCAACGTAGCGCTGGTGTGGAATCCCGGTGATCTCGACACTGTCGACTGTCCCGGCAGTGCTTATCAGCGTCCGAACCATGCCGTCCGAATCGGGAACCCCTCGAGGCGGCGGCGGTATCAGAATGCTCCGGGGCTGCGCCAGCCGCATACCCCGCGCGGTATCGGCTGCCGTGATCGTGATCGCCGTGGTGTCGGCGCAGACCTCGCCGGTGAGGACCGGTGCAGGAAGGTCCACCAGCGGGGGGTCACCAGCGGCACATCCGGCGAACACGCCGAC
>CAZSPH010000038.1:0-5067 GCA_964608715.1 uncultured Gemmatimonadaceae bacterium
TCGGGGTGGTCTGGGTGAACACGAAATGCGCCCCGCTGGGCGCCCACTGCGGGGCACCGAGCCCACCACCGGCGGGGACATTGACAGTCACCTGGCCGCGATCCCTGACCCGCTGCAGGGTGTAGGCAGTAACCGAAGGGCTCCCGGCCGCACCATTGGTCTTCGGGTTGACCCGCAGTCCCGCCAGCTTGAGATGCGGCTCGGCCACCTCGGCGATCGACGGCAGCAGGCCCTTCCGCTCCTGCAGCACGAACCAATCGCGCCTGGGCGAGAGTGAGAGATTGGGCGTGGGACGGGCATCGAGCATCGCGGCTATGGCAGCCGGCGGCTCACGGTAGCCCGACTGGGCGGACAGCAGACCGGGAATCAACAGGGCTGCAACTGCTGCTACATGACTGCGGCGCATCCGGAGACCTTCCTGTAACGGGTTGATACTGCCCTGGGCTGGGGGGGTAGGCCATCCGAGGCCCATCCCCTATCCTACTCATACTGCTGGCTAACGCAATCCATCTCCCCGAGGAGCACGATGTCCCGAAGCGGCGCTTCCTTCACCTGGCTCGGCCACAGCGGCTTCGTCGTCACACCCGATACCGGTCCGGTCTTCGCCTTCGACCCCTGGCTGGACAACCCCCGTACCCCCGCCGACGCGGCTGCGATCGCGGCCCGCGCGGAGATCGTCCTGCTGACCCACGGCCATTCCGACCACATCGGCAACGTGGCGACAATCGTGAAAGCCAGCGGCGCCACCGTGCTCACCCAGATCGAGCCCGGGATGGAACTGGTGGCTGACGGGGCCCCCGAATCACAGGTGGTCGGCTACAACATCGGCGGAGCAGCAGAAGCCAAGGGACTGCGGGCCACGCTCACCCATGCCCATCACTCGTCTTCGCTCCCCGTTGGCGATGGCAGAAGCCGGGAGATCGGGACACCCTGCGGCTTCGTGGTCGAACTCCCCGGTGGACTGGTGATCTACAACACCGGTGACACCGGTGTCTTCGGCGACATGAAGCTGATCGCCGAGATCTATCGTCCGTCGATCCTGATGCTGCCGATCGGCGATTTCTACACCATGGGTGCCAGGCAGGCCGCAAAGGCAGTGGAGCTGGTCGATCCGGAATGGATCGTGCCGCAGCACTACGGCACCTTCCCCGGACTCCCCGGTACTGTCGACGGTTTCCGCGAGGCACTCGCGCCGCGATACCGCGACCGGATTCTCCACGCCGAGCCGGGAGCGAGCTTCGGATGAACGGAAAATCCATCGGAGTACTCGGCGTTCCGCTCGACCTCGGCGCAGCCCGCCGCGGCGTCGAGATGGGGCCATCGGCCGTCCGGCTGGCCCGGCTTGAAGAACGACTGGAACAGCTCGGTCATCGAGTGATCGACCTGGGTGATATCCCGGTGCCGACTCGTGAAACGCTCGCCGCAGCACGCGGGCTCGATTATATGGAGACGATTGCCGCCGTCTGTCGCGCCACAGCGGCCCAGGTCGAGGCCACGGTCAACGGCGGCAACATCCCCCTGGTTATAGGCGGTGACCACTCGCTCTCCGCCGGTTCGGTGGTCGGCGTCGCCAATGCTCACGCCCGCCGCGGCGAGCGGATCGGACTTCTCTGGCTGGATGCCCACTCCGATCTGAATACCCCGGAAAGCTCGCTGACGGGCAATATCCACGGCATGCCCCTGGCACACCTCGTCGGACGGGGCGATCCGCAGGTGCTGTCGATCGCCACGCTGAATCCGACGATCCGACCCGAGGACGTGGCCGTCATCGGCGCCCGCGATCTCGACCAGGCGGAACGGGATCACGCCGCCGCCTGGGGAGTACGGATATACTCCATGCGGGAGGTCGACGAACGGGGACTGCGAGCTGTCCTGCAGGAGGCGATCGCCCGGGTCAGTGCTGCCACCGCCGGGATACACGTCTCCCTCGATCTGGACTTCGTCGATCCGCGGGAAGCTCCCGGAGTCGGCACTCCGGTCCGCGGGGGAGCAACCTGGCGGGAGGCGCATCTGGCAATGGAGATGCTGGCCGACACCGGGAAGATCGTCGGGATGGATCTGGTCGAGGTCAACCCCGTCCTCGACACGATGAACGGTACCGCCGAACTCGGCGTCGACCTGGTCGCCAGCGCCTTCGGGCAGAGGATCATCTGATGCGTTCACCCATGATACCGGCCGCCGGCATACTCGCCGCCGGACTCGCAGTGGCAGCGGCAATCGGCGCGATGTCGGTGGCCGGACTCAAGCGCTCCGGCGACCAGATCACCGTCACCGGCTCGGCGACCCGGCCGGTCGACTCCGATCTCGCCGTGTGGCGACTCAATGTCACCGGTCAGGCGACGGGCCAGCTTGCCGCCACCCGCGGGGCTCTGAATGCGGCCAACAGAGTCCGGTCATGGCTGGTTTCGAGCGGTTTCCCCGACAGTGCAGTCACGGTCAGGGCCCCGTATACCAATGTCCAGAACGAGTGGATCAACGGCAGCATGACCGGCAGGATCCTGGGCTACCAGGTGACCCAGGAGATCGAGGTGAGGACCGCCGACATAGCCAGGGTCGCGGAACTCTCCGGCGACCTGACGGCGCTGCTGGACCAGGGGATTCCGGTGATCGGGCAGCAGCCCGAGTATCTGTTCTCCCGCCTCCCGGAGATCCGGGGGCCACTGCTGGCCGATGCCACCCGCGATGCCCGCACCCGAGCCGAGGAGATCGTCACCGCGGCAGGTGCGAAGGTGGGCAGGATCAAGGCGGTCAACGTCGGGGTGTTCCAGGTCCGCCGCCGCCAGTCGACCGAAATCAGCGATTATGGCATGTACGACACGTCGGTCAGAGAGAAGGACGTCACCGGCGTGGTCCGGGTGACGTTCGCGTTGCAGTAGGGGCACCCCTCGTGGGTGCCCCGGGCTGCGTCCGACAGGCGCCTGGCAACATCGGCGATCGGATCAGATAGCCTGGTTGACGGGTAGTTCCATATGAGACATGTTGTAGGCGCTACGTACATTCCGGCTCCGCTGCTGCCAGACAGTGCACGAAAGGACCAGCTCGATGCTCCCCAGCCTCACCCGGTCGACCGCCTTAGTCGCACTGTCCGTCATTGCTCTGGCAGGATGCGGCCAGGACACTGCCGGAGTACCGCTGATCCGGGAGACCGGACCTCCGCGCCTCCCCTCCTGGTGACGGGGAACGAATCCGTAGAGCCGGAAGGTACCTACCTCACTGCCGCCGGATGCGTGCGGCAGGAAACGAGCGACACCGGACAGGTCGTGCTCGGCTTCCCCGACCGCCAGGCGCTGCGATACGACTGCGCCGGAGTCGAGCGCAGCACCTGGTCCCGGGCGTATGGCATGGAGGTGATGGCCAACGCCTCGCGCGTGGCCGAAGCCACCGGAACGGCGATAGCCATGGCCGGGTACTGGGAATACGAGGTGGTCGAGGTCACCTCGACGTGCACGCACTATATCGGCAGCATCGCGCTGACGGTCCCGTCAGCCGGATATAGCGATGTCATGTACGGTGACGCATACCTTGGCAACTTCTGGTTCGATGGCGGTATTCCGAGGCGGTTCGACATCTACGCCGACTTTCCCTGCAACGAACTCGTGGTCTCTGCAGGAAACTGGGTAGACTACGAACAGGGTGGCGGCGGTGGAGACGGAGGTAGCGGCGGCAGTGGTGGTGGAGGTTCACCGCCACCTCCCCCTCCACCGCCAGAGGAGGAACCAATTTCAATGGACGGAGCTTCGTCATGGGAACTGATGAACCTACCTATGACACCTCCCGATTGCTCACCACAGTCTCAAGCCGTCAGTCGCCAGATAAATGCGTTTTGCAACGGCTCGCCACTGTCGTATACTCAAATCGGGACGGTACAAGCAGCACTCCAACGGATACTGAGCAGGGGAGGAGTATGTGAAGACGTTTTCAACGTCGCCACAGCAACCATAGACAAAACCACTACTCACGTGAGGATATTCGACCATCGCAATTACCGGCTTGGTGGTACTGCTCCAATTGGCGCGGGCCTCAACGGATGGATAATAATCTCAGATGAGTTCCTTAATACCTACAACAACCCTTCCAAGAGACGCAAGGTTTACGATTCAGCAGAAGAGGTAATATACCATCTTTCACTAGATGACATCATAGTCCACGAAACAGATCATCTCAGGGGATGGGAGCATCCATGGGAAGATGCAGTTTCATCTGAATCGATGCCTCAATGTGGGTCAGACGGTGCAATGTAAATTCACCATTCGGCCACTTAAGGCCAAATGGTCAGCTATATCACTTACCGCCGCCATAGCTGCGTGCAGTGTCCCTGGGCCACCCAGCACCGAGCCACAACGGGAGGCTGCATCATTCTACCCCAGAGACACCACTCTCTTTGGAGCAGTGGTTAATGAGATTCCGGCAATTTGGGCACGAGGAACATTGACGATAGAACCTCGCCCGTTAATAGCGGTAGAGGCGGGATCGATGCCTGTGAACGCCTTGGCAGGGCGCCTGGAGAGTGACACCGCCGAGATCTCCACAAGGCGGATGACACTGGCGCGTTATGGCGTTCGCGAAACCAGCAATATCGACCCGAAAGACTGCCCAGGATACTTCGTCTCTGATTCAGTGAACCCAGGTTGCCCGTCCACGCGTGAAACACGTGTTGCTATCTCCCGCGGGCGACCTGTGCCTGGCGGGTTAGTGCCGGGATGGCCGGGCGGCGGCCGTGGTGCAGTGCCTGCACCTGCGGCAGGCAAGAAGGCAGATGAGGTAGTCCAGTTGGTAATCGTCGGCCTCGCACCTCACGGCTCCAGTATCACAACCTTTGACTACTACATGACCAAGGCTAACGGGTACTGGCAGGTTGTAACTAGAAGGCAAGTGATGTCAGAGCACTGATGCTGCCATGACATAAGAGGAGGGTGAGCAACAAGCGAACCTACCATCTGCCTGAATGGCCCAGGTTGATGCCCCTGCTCCCAGCTGCCCTGGTCACTGCGCTGGCCTGCGCGACGACTAAGCCGACTCGCGCCATCGCGCGCCGTTGATCGGCTTCGGATTGGCGCTGGGCCCATC
>CAZSPH010000038.1:5167-20735 GCA_964608715.1 uncultured Gemmatimonadaceae bacterium
CCGACTCGCGCCATCGCGCGCCGTTGATCGGCTTCGGATTGGCGCTGGGCCCATCCACGTCCACCGCCGCCGCCTGACGGCGGCGGTTGGGGCGGCGACGGTTGGGGGCGGCGACGGTTGGGGGCGGCGGCGGTTGGGGGCGGCGACGGTTGGGGGCGGCGACGGTTGGGGGCGACGACGGTTGGGGGCGCCCACGAGGGGCGCCCCTACCGGCCCCCGCCCCCCGGTGCTACATTCGGCGGTCCGTCGTACCTGCCAGCCCGACTCGCGAGACCCGAACGACCGTGCCGAGACGTACCAGCCTGCCGTGTTTTCTGACCATTGCCGCCGTTCTGGTGGCCGGTTCGTGGTCCCCGGTGGCGGCCCAGTCGACATTCTCCCGTGACCAGAAACCGTTCGAAGCAATCTCCCGGATGTTCATCCGGAGTGACGCCCGCGATTCGCTGGTAGACATTGCCCGGTCACAGCTCGGCGTCTCCTATCGTCTCGGTGCGGTCCAGCCGGGACGGGCGTTCGACTGCAGCGGTCTGGTCCAGTGGGTGCTCGCCCGTTTCAACATCGAGATGCCCCGCACCTCGCGCGAGCAGGCGACGATCGGTACCGAAATCGCCAAGGACCCGGATCTCCTGCTCCCGGGCGATCTCCTCTATTTCGGTAACGGTCGGGTGGTCGATCATATCGGGATCTACATCGGTGACGGTCGCTACATCCACGCTGCCAACAAGCGGAAGGGTGTGATCGAGGCCCAGCTTCCGCAGGGTCGCCTGGCGACCACCTGGTGGAAGGGTGTGCGTCGGGTGTTCACCCACGAGGAAGAGGTCCTCGAAGGCGTGACGATTACGCCGCGCTCACCGGTCTTCGCGGCGTTCGGTCTCTGAGCCTGCGGCAGGTCCCTCCGTCGTAGCAGTCATTCCCCAGGTAAGCAGCGCCGCAATCCCCAGTGTCACCACTCCGCCGATCGCCTCCATCGGCCGGTCCCGCACCACTATCACCACCGTCCAGATCGAGAAGCCCGCGAAGAACAGCGGCGTCCACGGATAGCCCCAGGTCCGATAGGGCCGCGGCAGATCGGGTTCGCGACGACGCAGCACGATCACACCCAGGACCGCCAGGAGTGCGAAGATCGTCAGCGTGAAGCCGGCATAGGTGAGCACACCGTCGAACGAGTTGGTCAACACGAAAGCCAGCGCAATCGCACCCTGCAGCAGCACCGCCCTGCTCGGTGCACCGGTGGCGGTACGCTGGGCCAGCGGCCGCAGCGACGGTACGTCTTCGGCCATCGCCTCGATCACGCGAGGACCGGCCAGAGTCATCGCGGAAATGGTCGAGATCAGGAGCAGCGCGATCAGGCCGCTCATCAACTGCCTGCCTTCCGGCCCGAAGATCTGCTCGGCGGCGATTGCTCCGACTTCCACCATGCCCGCCAGATGACCGAGCGGCGTGGCGCGGAGAAATACCCAGTTCAGGGCCACGTACAGCACCGTGACCAGCAGCGTGCCGAGTACCAGGGCACGCGGAACGTTGCGGATCGGGTCCGCGACCTCACCCTGGAAGTAGGCTGCGGCATTGAAGCCGGAGTAGGCATACGAGACGAAGATCAGCGACAGTGCAAACTGCCCGCTGGTGATCTGCCTGAGTGCCTCGCCATCGGGCATGAACGAGATATCGGTGGTATGACCGGCCATGATGCCGGCGGCGATGAAGGCCGTGATGAGGATCACTTTCATCGCAGTGACCACTACCTGCACCTTGCCACCCACCGCTGGAGCCATCAGATGCACCCCGGTGGCGGCGAGGATCGCAACGAAGGCCAGCGTCGATGCCGGTATGCCAACCAGCGGGCCGGCATAGCGGCCGAGTGCCATCGCGGCGAGTGCCACCGGGGCAGCGAAGCCGACCGCGATCGACACCCAGCCGGCCATCGTACCGAGCCCACGATGATAGATCCGTCCGAGGAAACGGTACTCACCGCCGGAGCCGCGAATGGCTGCGGCAAGTTCGCCGTAGGCCAGCGCGCCGGTCAGCGCAATCAGTCCTCCAACCACCCAGAGCGCCAGCAACGCAAAGCCACTGGTGGTCTCCTGCACCTGGTAGCCCAGCGTGGTGAAGACGCCGGTACCGATGATATTCGCGACCACGGTGGCGAACGCGGCGGCAAAGCCCAGCGGCCGGATTGACGGTTTCGGTTGCGCCATGATCCCTCAAGTATAGATCGAGGGCCCCTTGTGGGGGACCCGGTGACAGTTCAGCTTCATGGTTTCGTCATCCATCCCGATCTCCATCCAGGACCTCAGCCATGTCCAGTCCCGGCAAGCAGCCCTCACTTTCGCGTCGTGACCTGCTCAAGGCGGCAGGCGCCGCTGGTGCGGCTCTCGCAGTCACCCCCGGCACCACGACAGCCGCTCCACCGCCGCGTCAGCCCGGGCTCACGACGATGATGGGGGTGCCGTTCGATCGGCATCAGACCGTAAGACTTGCCATCGTCGGCACCGGACTCCGCGGCACCTCGGTGCTGCGCGAATGGCTGGCAGTGGACGGCGTGCGGATCACCGCCCTGGCCGACATCGTCCCCGCAAAAGCACAGCGCGCCGCGAAGCTGGTGACGGACGCGGGACAGCCTGCTCCTGCCCTCTACACCAGCGGCGAGACCGACTTCGAACGGCTGGTGCAGCGCGACGACATCGACGTGGTCTACACCGCCACTCCCTGGAACTGGCACGTCCCGGTCTGCCTGGCTGCGATGAAGGCCGGCAAACATGCGGCAACGGAAGTGCCGGCCGCGTCGAGCATCGAGGAATGCTGGGAACTGGTCCGGGTCTCCGAGGAGACCCGCCGTCACTGCATGATGATGGAGAACTGCAACTACAACTTCAACGAGATGCTGCTCGACCGGATGGTGAAGGCCGGTGCCTTCGGCGAGATCATGTATGCCGAAGCCGCCTATATCCATGACCTGCGGGAACTGCTGTTCGAGGACAGGGACGAGGGCCTCTGGCGCAGGACACCGCACACCAACCGTGACGGCAACTTCTACCCGACGCACGGACTGGGTCCGGTGGCGTGGTATCTCGACATCCACAAGGGCGATCGCTTCGACTACATGGTGTCGATGTCCACCGAGGAGCGCGGCCTGAGCAACTGGCGCAAGGCGAAGGTTCCGGCTGACTCTCCCAAGTGGCAGGAGACCTACCGTGCCGGCGACATCAACTCGTCGTTCATCAAGACGGTGAAGGGCCGCAACATCCTGCTGCAGCACAACGTGACCCTGCCCACTCCCTACACCCGTCTCAATGCGGTGAGGGGAACGAAAGGCGCCTTCGAGGACTTCCCTGCCCGCTTCTACATCGAGGGCGAGGGACGCTCCCACGCCTGGCGGACCATCGACGACGAGACCCGGGCGAAGTACACCCATCCGCTCTGGCAGCGGATCGGCGATATCGCCCGCGAGAAGGGTGGTCATGGTGGCATGGACTACATCATGGCCTACCGGTTGATCGAGACGATGCGCGAGGGACTGGTCCCCGACTTCGACGTCTACGATGCGGCGGCCTGGTCGGCCCCCTGGCCACTGAGCGAGGCCTCGCTGGCACTCTCCTCCGCACCGGTGAAGTTCCCCGATTTCACTCGTGGCGGCTGGCAGGGCGGAGGTAGTCGGTGACCCCGAACAGCCTCGACTGGACGATAGTCGCAGTCTCAATCGCGGTCTGTTTCATCCCGGCACTCTGGTACATGCGGCGCGGCGGCTCCTCCTCCGCCGAATTCTTCGCGTCCGGACGCTCGGCTCCCTGGTGGCTGATCGGCATCTCGATGGTGGCTACCACCTTCAGCACCGACACCCCGAACCTGGTGACGAACTTCGTCCGCACCGGCGGTGTCGCCAGCAGCTGGCAGTGGTGGGCATTCCTGCTCACCGGCATGATGACGGTCTTCTTCTTCGCGCGACTCTGGCGCCGCAGCGAGGTGATCACTGACCTGGAGTTCTACGAGCTTCGCTACAGCGGCCGGCCGGCCCGGCTGGTCCGCGGCTTCCGGGCGATCTATCTGGGACTGGTCTTCAACGCCTTCATCATGGCAACGGTGAACCTGGCCGCAGCCAAAATCGCCAACATCGTGCTCGGCTGGCCGATGTGGCAGACGCTGCTGGTCTGCGCCGCGTTCAACATCGCATTCGCTGCCACATCCGGGCTCTGGGGTGTGCTGGTGGTCGACCTGATCCAGTTCGGGATCGCGATGTCCGGGGCATTCGCGCTGGCGTACTTCGCGCTGGCTCAGCCCGAGGTCGGCGGGATGAGTGGCATCGTGGCCCAGCTTCCGGCCGAGACACTCAACTTCCTGCCGGATTTCTCCAACTGGCCGCTGACTCTGTCGCTGTTCGTGATACCGCTGACCTTGCAGTGGTGGTCGGTATGGTATCCGGGCGCCGAGCCGGGTGGCGGCAGCTATATCGCGCAGCGGATGCTGGCTGCCAGGAGCGAGCGTGATGCGCTGGCGGGAACACTCTTCTTCAACGTCGCCCACTATGCCTTCCGCTCGTGGCCGTGGATCGTGGTGGCACTGGCCTCGCTGCTGGTCTTCCCCACCCTGGAATCGATCCAGGCCGCGTTCCCGAATGTCGACCCGAGGCTGCTCGGCCACGACATGGCCTACCCGGCGATGCTCAAGTTCCTGCCGCACGGCTGGCTCGGAGTGATGCTGGCAGGAATGCTGGCGGCCTACATCTCGACCATCATCACTCACCTCAACTGGGGCGCGTCCTATCTGGTGAAGGATTGGTACCAGGTCTTTCTGAAGCCCGGAAAGCCGGACCGTCACTACGTTTCGGCCGGACGCTGGGCGTCGGTGATGCTGATGGTGATCGCCGGTGCACTCACCTTCGTATTGGAGACTGCTGCTCAGTCGTTCCAGCTACTCCTCTCGATCGGTGCCGGCACCGGACTGCTCTACCTGCTGCGCTGGTTCTGGTGGCGGATCAACGCCTGGTGCGAGATCAATGCGATGATCGCTTCATTCGCAGTGGCGATCGGCTTCTTCATCGCCGGCAAGCAGGGGATCGAAATTTCGGGACCGGTGGTTCTCCTCGGCACCATTGCAGCTACGACGCTGGTCTGGGTGACGACGGCGCTGGTAACCGCTCCGACCGACCCCGAGAAACTGCGTAGCTTCTACACAAAGATCCGTCCTGCCGGCCCCGGCTGGGCCACCGTGCGTGCCGAGACCGGACTTCCTCCCGCCTCGGATTCACTGCCGCAGGCCTTCATGGGCTGGACCCTGGGTGTGATGACGGTCTACGGCGCACTGTTCGGCGTCGGAGCACTGCTCTACGGTCGCAGCAGCATTGCGATCTTCTGGCTGGCGGTATGCGCAGTGAGTACCATCGGCCTGACGCGCCTGATGCCCAGGCTGTGGGCCCGGTAGCCGGAGAGATCCGGAGCTGATCGGATGACGGCCGTGCGTACTGCCGTGGTGCTGGCCCGCGGACTCGGTCGCCGGATGCAGGCAGACGACCCGGCGATAGCGCTCTCGCCGGATGCTGCCGCGGCCGCACGCGCCGGTATCAAGACGCTGGTCCCCGATGCACTCGGGCGACCGCTCCTCGATCACATCCTGACGTCGCTCGCGGATGCCGGGATAGTTCGAGTGGTGCTGGTGGTCGCCCCCGACCACGAGGCCATCTCCGACCATCTTTCACACCATCGCCCTTCCCGACTGCATATCCAGTACGCCGTTCAGCCACAGCCCCGCGGCACTGCCGACGCTCTGCTGGCAGCGGCCGACCTGACAGCCGACGAGCCGTTCCTGGTACTCAATGCCGACAATCTCTATCCGGTGGCCGCACTGCGACTGCTGGCAGAACTGGAGCGCCCCGGACTGATCGGATTCGACCGGACCGCACTGGTCGCCGGGGGCATCCCTGCCGACCGGGTACAGGCATTCGCACTGATTTCGGTCGACAGCAGTGGCGATCTTGCCGGATTGCTGGAGAAACCCACAGACGAGGAGATGGCAGCAGTCGATCCTTCCGCGCCGGTATCGATGAATCTCTGGCGATTCGACCGCGGGATCATCGCGGCGTGTCGCGATGTCGAGGTCTCGTCACGCGGGGAACGCGAACTGCCGCAGGCGGTGGCACTCCACCTGGAGCACGGCGGACGCTATGCAGTCGTGCCACACGCCGGTCAGGTGCTCGACCTGTCGCGCCGCGGTGACATCAATTCAGTTGGCCGCATCCTCGCGGAACGGCTGGTGGCAACGTGAAGGATGTCGGTCCGACGCTCCGTGCCGAGCGATTGTTCGCTGCCCGCTTCGGTGACCGGCGCGGCACTCGCAGATGGTGGGTACCTGGGCGGATAGAACTGCTGGGCAAACACGTTGACTATGGCGGTGGTCGCTCGCTGCTGACCGCGGTAGATCGCGGCTTCCACGTCCTCGCGCGCCCCCGCCGCGACGCCAATATCAACCTGGTGGACGGCCGATCGGTGCAGTTCTTCAGCGGCTCACTCACTTCTCCTCCGCCGCCGCTCCCGGGTCGCTGGACCAACTATCCCGCAACCGTGATGCGCCGCATCGTACAGGATTTCCCCTTCGCCAGCACCGGCATGGATGCCGTGATGACGTCCGATCTGCCGTCGTCGGCGGGGCTGTCATCATCGAGTGCCCTGGTGGTCGCGACCTTCCTGCCACTCGCCGCTCTCAACGGTCTCGCCGAAACCGCGAGATGGCAGAGCGCGATCGACAGCGACGAGGCTCTGGCCGACTATCTCGGCGCCGTGGAGAACGGTCGTTCGTTCGGTGGCTTCGCAGCCGGGACCGGGGTCGGCACGATGGGCGGCAGTCAGGACCACACTGCCATTCTCTGCTGTCGCGAAGGCACCGTTTCATGCTTCCGGTTCATACCGGTTGCCCGCCAGGATGAGCTGGTGCTCCCGCCGGAGATCGTCTTCGCGGTGGCTTCCAGTGGAGTCAGCGCCTCCAAGGCCGCCGGAGTGAAACAGCATTACAATGCCCTGGCTGCGACGATGACCGAACTGGTTTCGGTTGCTGGCAGGGCCGTCGGCCGCAGCGAACGTTCGCTGCTCGATCTCCTCGATTCGTCGCCGGATGCCTTCGACCGGATTCACGCAGCACTCGCCGGTCACCCCGACGCTGCCAGGCTGCGGGCCCGACTGGCACAGTTCAACGCCGAGTGCCGGGAGATCATCCCGGGAGTTTCCGATGCATTGCGGGGCGGCGACTTCACCACGGTCGGTGAACTGGTCGACCGATCACAGCGGCTGGCGGAGACGGTGCTGGAGAATCAGGTCCCGGAGACGATCCACCTGGCCGCTTCGGCACGCGAGATCGGGGCGATTGCAGCATCCGCGTTCGGTGCCGGTTTCGGCGGCAGCGTCTGGGCCATGATCAGGCGCGACACCGCCGACGCATTCGTGGAGGAGTGGCGGTCCCGCTATCTGGCCGCCTTCCCCAGCCACGGGAAGAAATCCGAGTTCTTCGTCTCTCCGGCCACCAGCGGAGCGCGGGAGATCACGGTCACGGTTCCGGTTCCAGCTCCCGACCGACGCGCCAGGGACATCGAGCGGTAGCTACCGGGGGCCACCATACGGAGGAGGAAGGATCTCGCCGTCCTTCAAGGTCGGCAGGTGAAGGGTGTCCACTCCGATCACGACGGCACTCGCGCCCTCGCCCCTTCGCCTCGCCACCAGGAGATTGTCTCCCTCCAGTCCCACCACCGCGTTGACCGCGCGATAGACCGGTCCTCTGAGTGGATGCACTACCAGCAGGTGCGGATTGCCCGCGCCACCGTCGCGCATCCGTATCAGCAGCAGCCTGCCTTCACCGTTCCAGCCGAGATCGTGGACATCTTCGATCATGAAGGTCTCCCTGACCACCAGTCGGTCCTCTCCGGGTGCGTCTGAGGGGGAGAGATGAAGGGCCTCTCCCTCATTCTCGAATCCACCAGCACCGTCGCGACCGACCCACGCGATCTCCGAACC
Source organism: uncultured Gemmatimonadaceae bacterium (assembly GCA_964608715.1). Lineage (GTDB taxonomy): Bacteria > Gemmatimonadota > Gemmatimonadetes > Gemmatimonadales > GWC2-71-9 > Palsa-1233. Next base: position 13,159 of record CAZSPH010000038.1, read on the forward strand.
ATCGGCGGTGACCCAGGCCCGAAGTGCGGCAACCGGAATGGTGTCACTCTCCAGCGTCGACCAGGTAATCAGCAGCGGCCCGCCCTCGATGCCACCCGATCCGAGCACCTGGACGGCCGTGATCGAACGCGGGATCGCAGCCGGGGGAGCGTCGCAGGCGCCCAGCATTGCTCCGATCATCAGCCACGACGTGATGCTCGTTGATTGCATTGAAAACCTCTGGCATGGCAGGTGTGGTGAACCTCTCAAGTTACACCAGCCGTGGAGATCATTGAACCGGGAGGGGTTGACGGGAGCGCTGATCGGGTGAATCCTCATTGGTTCCCCGCAACCGGCCAGTGGCCAGCCAGACCATCCGATGAACCAGCCCACCCGGGCCTGTCCGAAATGTCACACCCCGCTCCCCGGTGTAGCGGCCTTCTGCTATGTCTGCGGAACAGCCACGCCGGTCGGGACCGATCGTGCCACCGGTCATCGGATTGCGGTAACGGTCAGACGTCAGGCCTCCGAGGAACTGCAGCGGCGGCTCCAGCGTGCCCTCGGTCCCGGCTACGAACTCGGTGAGCGGGTGGGAGTCGGCGGATTTGCCGAGGTGTTCCGCGCCCAGGATCTCCGGCTGAAGCGTCCGATAGCGATCAAGGTGCTGCACCCGGAGCTGGGAGACAGTACGGCACTGCTGGAGCGATTCCGTCGCGAGGCCGAGGTCATTGCTGCCCTGCGTCACCCGGGCATCGTGCCGATCTACGATTTCGGAGAGGGCGAGGGACTGGTGTTCCTCGTGATGCCGCTGATCGATGGCGAATCGCTTCGGGAGCGGATCGAGCGACAGGGCGCCATTCCTCCCGACGAGGTGACCCGCATCCTGCGTGAAGCCGCAGCAGGACTCGCCGCAGCACATGGCGCCGGCGTAATCCATCGGGACGTCAAGCCGGAGAACATCATGCTCGAAGGCCCCGAGTCGCGGGTCCTGCTGATGGACTTCGGTATCGCCAAGGCGGTTGAGACCGAAGGTTCTCCGGTCGACCAGGAGCACTCCGGACCGGGGCTCACGTCCACCGGCATCATTGTCGGAACGCCGCAGTACATGAGTCCGGAGCAGGCCGCCGGTGATCACGGAATCGACGCCGCCACCGACCAGTATTCGCTGGGCGTGGTCGGCTTCAGGATGCTTACCGGCAAGCTCCCCTTTCACGGCGATTCCACCCGGCAGATACTCTACCAGCAGCTGGTGGGAACACCGCCACTTGTCAGCTCGGTTGCCCCTGCCGCTCCGGATGCGCTCGCTCACGCTATCGACCGCGCGCTGGCGAAGGAACCGACCGATCGGTATCCGTCGATGCAGGCGTTTTCGGAAGCCCTCACTGTCGCTCCCGCAACCCGGAAGGGAGGCGCAGCATCGCGGCGACCGGCGATCCTCGCAGCGCTGGCCGTGATCGCGCTGGGCTACCTGCTGTACGACCAGGTCGCCAACCCCGCTTCCAGCGGGACTGGCCCGGATGGCGTTGCTCCCGCCACCACAGCAGAGATGCCGACGCCGACTGGGACTACGGCAGTGCCACCTTCCCCGGAAGAGCTTGCGGCGGGACGGGAACCGAACCGGAATCAGCAGCCGCGGTCCAGTGGTCCAGCCGTGCCTGCAACTCCTCCGGGAGAGACTGCGACTCCTGCTCCTGCCGTCGAACAGCAGGCCTCACCTGCTCCCGGTTGCGACGCGCTGGCAGCAGCGGGGCGCTGGAGCGACGCACTCCTCACCTGCCGCGATGCTGCGGATCGAGATGATCCGGTGGCGATGCGCACACTTGCAGCCATGTACGATCGCGGCAATGGGGTTCCCGCCAACCCCTCCGAGGCGGTGGCCTGGTATCTCAAGGCAGCGGACCGTGACGCCGAGAGCCGCTTCCAGCTCTCCCGCCTGTACGAAATCGGAAGGGGGATCCCCAGAGACGCGCGGGCAGCACTGAGCTGGCTCAGGCAGTCGGCAGAAGCCGGTCACATTCTGGGAATGATGACTCTGGCCTTCCGGCTGGAGCATGGCACCGGCATCGACCGCGACTACGACGAATCCGCACGCTGGTATCTCAAGGCCGCCCAGGCAGGCGATACCGGCGCGATGCTCAAGGTGGCTGAGTGGGCAGGCAGGGGTCGCGGAATGGCCCGGGACCATGCTGTCGCAGTACGCTGGTACGAGAGCGCCGGGGAACGCGGATCACCGGAAGGCGCCTGGCAGGCTGCCGAAGCCCTGCTCAAGGGCAAGGACATCCCGGCCGACGAAGCCCGAGGAATGGCCAATCTCCGCCGTGCAGCCCAGCTCGGCCACCGGGAAGCGGCAGCCGAGCTTCGCAAGCGCACAGACCCGGGCTGATCGAACCCGGAACGAATGAACCGCCTCGCCGGCATGAAGCCGACGAGGCGGTTCTACATCGGGACGGCGGGATTTGAACCCACGACCCCCTGCACCCCAAGCAGGTGCGCTACCTGGCTGCGCCACGTCCCGTTGTTCGGGTGACCAAGCTAGCGGCAGACGGGGAACCCGGCAACCTGTGGCAACGTTGAGACAGCAGGATTGAACCTCTGCCACACAGGAAAGACCTCCGAGATGACCCTGCATGCCCTTACTGCCGCTGGCGATACCGACGCTCCGATCCTGGTGCTCCTCCACGGCCGCGGCTCCGACGAGCGCGATCTCTTCATCCTCGGACGGCAGCTTCACCCCGAAGCGACCGTAGCTTCGGTGCGGGCGCCGTTCGAGGCCGCTCCGTGGGGCTACGGTCCGGGATGGGCCTGGTATCGATTCATAGGCGGGACAACTCCGGAGCCCGAAAGCTTCGAAGCAGGACAGCGCCAGCTCGACGAATACATCGCGGAACTCCGCAGTGCGTTCCCCGATCGACCGCTGGTCGTCGGCGGCTTTTCGCAGGGCGGCACCACCGCACTGGCCTGGGCGATCCGCAATCCGGGCGTTGCAGCGGCAGTGCTGGTCTTCTCCGGCTTTCTAGCCGATCACCCGCTGGTCAACGGCAAGGCCGGAGGGCTCACCGGCACGAAGGTCTGGTGGGGACATGGCACCCGCGACATGGCGATCCCGTTCGAGTTCGCCGAGGCGGGTCGCGCGACGCTGTCCGACGCGGGAGTCGACCTGACCATTCAGGACTACGAGAACGGCGGGCATGCCATCACCCGGGAGGCGGTAGCTGCGGCAGGGTTCTTTCTGATGGACCTGTAGCTCCAGCGGTCGTAGTCGTACCGGCGGTGCGGAACTTGCGCCATGTTCTCCCGGCTCGGCGGCCGGATCGCCGGGAGTCGGGGGCCGGGGATACCGCCTGGTCAACGACGGCTCAGATATGCCCTGTCGCCGGCCAGTTCCGAGAATCGTTCAAGTGCCATCAACCAGTTCCTGGTCGCGGCTGAATACGGTCGCAGCCCTGCTCCTGGCGACCGCACCGGTCGCATTGTCTGCTCAGGACACCAGTCCTCCCGACATCACCATCACCCGCCTGGGGTACCGGGCAACCAAGGCCAGCGCATCGTTCGCCACCTACGCGGTGGGTCGCGAGATCGGCATGTCCCGGACCATGGCGGCAGTCAGCGGGGCCACCGTGCCGGTGGTGGTATCCAAGGCACTCTACCTGGCCCAGGGATCCCCAGGCGGCCCATGGCCCGACGCAGGCTTCGCTTTCAGGGATATCGTCAGTGAAATCGCCGAAGGTTCCGGGCCGCTGCTGATGGTCTGGGCAAGGTCCGGTGGACGGCGCGAGTGGTGGCGATGGCCGGTAGCGACGATGGTCTACGGCAGCGCCGTCTACGCGACCTGGGAGTGGGGGACGCCGTAGACGGCGAAGGGCGAGCAGCGAACTGCGAACGGCTTGCGGGAACGGCCTCTTCCGGGTAACTTGACACGATACCGAACAAACACCGAACACCCTGTTCGCCGTTCGCTGTCATCCGTTCGCGGTTCTCTCCATTCCTCCGAGGCCTCCATGTCGCAGTCCGTCTTCATCACCCCCGATCAGCTCCTCGCCCACTGGCAGGGCCACCGTGGTCTTACCCGCCGCGTCATCGAAGCCTTCCCCGAGGACCAGCTCTTCACCTTCTCGGTCGGCGGGATGCGGCCGTTCGGCGAGATCGGTCGCGAGCTGCTCGCAATGGATTCGCCGATGGTGAAGGGAATGGCTACCGGGGAGTGGGCTGGCTACACCCCGTCGACTGCGGCGACCCGCGCCGAGCTGCTGGCCGAATGGGATGCTCACACCGAGGAGATGAACGAGTACTGGCCGAAGATTCCGGTCGAGCTTTTCCAGCAGACGGTGACGGCGTTCGGTCAGTACACCGACCTGGGCGAGGGCCTGATCCTCTACTGCGTCGACAACGAGGTCCACCATCGCGGCCAGGGCTACGTCTACCTGCGGGCATTGGGAATCGAGCCGCCGCCGTTCTACGAGCGCCCATGAACGAGGAAGCCCCCACGGAGTCTCCGTGGGGGCTTCGGTCTTCACCGGCAGAGCCACTGGTCAGGATCGAACTGACGACCGCTCGATTACGAATCGAGTGCTCTACCGCTGAGCTACAGTGGCGAGGCTGCTGCATGCCCTGGCGCGGATTCGAACCGCGACGCCTTGCGGCACTACCCCCTCAAGATAGCGTGTCTACCAGTTTCACCACCAGGGCGTGGCGGGCGAAAACATACCCGCCCCGCCCCCTGGCGTCAACGCCGCCGTCCGCCGGTCTGGAAGGTGAGCTGAACACCGATGTTCAGCACCCGATCAACCAGAGTAGCCTCTTCGCGCCGGGTGTAGCGCCCTTCATACAGGGCCACCGTGGGTCCGATTCCGATGGAGCGGGAGACCTGTGCTTCGTAGCCGACGCCGACCATCCAGGCAAAACCCGAATCGGTACCGTCAAATTCGGAAGGGTCAGCATAGTCCCGCTGGCTGGCTGCAAACCCGATCCCACCCTTGAGAAAGAAACCGGCGGTAGGCGAAGGATAGAACTGGGCGGTGCCAAGCATCGCTCCGAAGCTATCGGTATATGCTCCTTCGTCCGCCGTCCAGCCGAAAAGCTCTGCTCCCAACCGGACATTGGACTTGACCGTTCCGCCCAGATGCAGCGAGACGGTGGGCTTGGTGAGCGTCTGGCTCCACTCCGGCTCATCCACGTACTTGTAGCGCTCGCCACCCGCGCCGAACCCGCCACCGATGTAGAACCCGCCGCGCACTCCCTCAGGCGCGAGTTCCACCAGACCGCGGTCGCGTCCACGCTGCGCCGACGCTGACGTCGCGACGGCAAGAGTCATCACCAGCAGTGCCAGACCAGGAACGAAACGACGCATCGGAACCACTCCGGAAGTTGAGGACGAGCCCACTACAAGCATGGGACGTACCATAGCCGTATCTTCTGCACATGCAACGGGTTGCGTCACCTGCCATCCCGATGCGCCGGTGCCGGGTGTCCAACTGGAGGGTCACAAGTGTCCCGAATTCCGAGAGTGCTGCTGGCGGTCCTGGTACTGTCACTGGTTGCACTCACCGTCCGCCTGGCCCTGTGGCAGTGGGGGCGACATGTCGAACGGAAGACGGCCAACGCGGTGCTGATCGAACGCGGCGCCCTGCCACCCCTCGACCTCGTCGGCAGTATTCCGGTCGACGAACTGGAGGGTAGACGGATCGCGGCGGTCGGCCGGTTCATGGATACCGGCTCAGTCCTGCTCCGCTCCAGGGTTCATCGCCAGGCACCCGGGTTGCACGTGGTGACACCCTTCGCGGTATCCGGCAGCGACCAGGTGATCCTGGTGCTGCGCGGCTTCGTCCATTCCGCCGATGGTATCACTCCACCGACCGGAATTCCGCTGCCCGACAGCGGTGAGATGACCATCAGCGGCGTCGCGGTCTCGTTCCCGGAAACCGATGACGATGGTCGCCCCGTTGCTTCCGCCGCCGGAGACACCACCTGGCATCGACTCGATCGGACGGTGGCACTCGATCGCGCCCGGGGAGTGCTGCCGGTGTATCTGGTGCTGGAAGGAGGGCTCGACGGCCCGGGAAGACTGGAGGCCGCCGAACCACCTGCTCTGGACGACGGCCCCCATCTCTCCTACGTGATTCAGTGGCTGCTGATCGGCGTCGCGATTGCAGCCTTCGGAATCATGGTGCTGCGGCCGCGAGGCGATCGCGGACCTGCTCCGCCTCTCGCAGCGCTCTGATGATGTTGCCGTTGACCAGCTTGATCAGATCAGCCTCGGACCAGCCCCGTCGGATCAGTTCGGCAATCAGCAGCGGATAGCCGGAGACATCCTCCATCCCGGCGGGCAGGTCGTTGGTGCCGTCGTAGTCGCCACCGAGGCCGATATGCTCGACCCCGGCAACCTTGCGGATGTAGTCGACATGGTCGGCCAGCTCGGCGACGGTGGCCTGCGGCCGCGGGTGGCGCCTGACATAGGCTTCCTGAGCGGCCCTGAATGCCGTCCGATCGGTGATGGTGGAAAGCGAATCGCGCATCGCCGCAGTCCAGCGCTGCTGGCTCTGCGAGATGAAAGGTCCCACGAAGGTCACCATCACCACACCACCGTTCTCCGGCAGCCGACGCAGCACGTCGTCCGGAACGTTGCGCGGATGCTCGAGCACGGCAACCGCCGACGAGTGCGAGAAGATCACCGGCGCCTGTGCCACGTCGAGGGCATCGCGCATCGTCGTGGGTGCGGCGTGGGAAAGATCCACCAGCATCCCGATCCGGTTCATCTCGCGCACTACCTCGCGACCGAAGTCGGTGAGACCGTCATGGCGTGCAATGCCGGTGGCCGCGTCCGCCCACTCGAGAGTGCCATTGTGAGTCAGTGCCATGTAGCGCACGCCGAGATCGTAGTACTGCCTGAGCAGCTTGAGAGAGTTCTCGATCGCGTGTCCTCCCTCCATACCGAGGAGAGAGGCGATCCGTCCTTCGCGCATGATCCGGACGACGTCATTGGCGCTGAGTGCCAAGGCGAAGACATCGGGATAGCGTTCGATCACTTCCTTGGCGATGTCGATCTGTTCGAGCTGCGCCTTGGCGTAGTCGGAGTCCTCCAGCTCGAACGGCAGGTAGACTGACCAGAACTGGCCGCCGACCCCGCCGGCACGGAGACGGGCGATATCGGTCTGCCCGGACACCTTGCCGCGGAGATCGTACTTCGCAGGATCCTTGAGCGAGGCCGGATTGACCCGGATCTCCCAGGGGAGATCGTTGTGGCCATCGATGATCCGATGGGTAGCCAGGAAGCGCCTGGCCTGTTCGAGTGCCGGGTCATTTACCTGACCAGCCAGCAGGGCCGGTGCGGCGACAACGATCAGGGCAGCGGAGATTTCTCGGATCATCTTGAATCCTCGGGTCGGTGAATGATCAGCGCGGGGGACGCACCACTTCGAGAAGCGGCCTGCCGTCCAGCGGTTCAGTCGGGTCTATACCGAGCAGGGCCGCGACGGTGGGAGCGATGTCGACCACCCCGACCGGTCTGAAGACCTTGCGCGGAACGACTCCCGGAGCGCGCACCAGTACCGGTACGCGGATATCCTCGAGATTGGTGGTGCCGTGGCCGGTGGAAGACGGAC
>CAZSPH010000039.1:0-20419 GCA_964608715.1 uncultured Gemmatimonadaceae bacterium
CCAGCACTATGGTCTTCTGGCCTTCCAGTCGGAACGGATTGATCGAATTGACCAGGTAGATGCCGAGTTGGTCGCCCGCCCGCTGCACCAGGGAGAGGCAGGCGTCGAAGTCGCCGTCGACGATCAGGGTGCGGGCGCCGTGACCCAGGGCCTGGGCCATCTTGCCTGCGGCAACCTGTCCTGCCGGTACGAAGACCAGCGCAGGGATTCCGGCCTGGGCGGCATAGGCTGCGAGCGATGCCGAGGTATTGCCGGTCGAGGCGCATGCGACCGCGCGGGCACCGAGTCGAACCGCCTGGGTCACCGCTACTGTCATCCCGCGGTCCTTGAACGATCCGGTCGGGTTGTGACCCTCGTGCTTGATCACCAGTTCTTCGACCCCAGCCCAGTCCGACAGTGCCTGGCGGCGGATCAGCGGGGTGTTTCCTTCCGGATGTGCCACCGCATCGGCCAGCGCATCCGGATGGACGACCGGCGCGAAGCGCCATACTCCGGAGGTGGCGGCTGCGGTATCCCGTCCGGGGTGGTCGAACTGTTGTCGGAGGTCATCACCGCGAAAGGTGGGGTTGTGTTCGACTTCGAACAGCCCGCCACCAGGGGCGCGCGTGAGCGGTGTGTCGATCGGCCAGCGCTCATCCGAGCCCGGTACCCTGAGAAAGCTCGCGCTCATACCAGCCTCGCTCCGTCGAAATCCACTCTGGTCACGCGCATCCGGGCAGCGATGCCGAGTTGACGATACGCCTCGACCATTGCTTCGCCGATTTCGGTCGCCACCGCCGGGTGTTCGCTCAGTGCAAAGGCTGTCGGGCCCGCACCGCTGATCGAACAGGCCATCGCGTCGGCGTTCAGGGCTGCAGCCTTGGCCTCGGCGAATCCTGGGATCAGTGGTGCCCTCACCGGTTCCCCGATATGGTCGACCAGGGACTCCGCAAAGAGCTTCACCGAATCGGTCAGTGCGCCGGCGATCATGCCGGCCACGCTCGCGGCCTGCCTGAGAGCCACTTCCCGGGTGACCATCTCGGGCAGTACTCGACGGGAATCCCGGGTCAGCAGTTTCTGATCCGGAGTGACGAGGGTGATCCGGAGATCCTGCGGGGCATCGAGCCTCAGCACCGAGACCGGATCGGTCGATCGACAGAGCACCAGTCCACCGAGCAGCGAAGGGGCCAGGTTGTCGAGATGGCGCCCGGCTACGGTCGACTCGGCAATAAGGGCAGCCGCCAGCAGTTGCTCTTCGGTCGGATTGAGTCTTGCCAGTAGTGCGGCAGCCACCGCCCCGCCGATGGCCGAGGCGGCACTGCCACCCATGCCACCGGAAAGGGGCAGCCCCTTCTCGATCGAGATCGAGATGCCGTCGTCGATGCCGTTGGCCTCGAATACTGCCGCAGCAGCAATTGCCGCAGTGTTGCGGGCAGGGTCGGTCGGCAGGTCGGGATGACCGGGGTCAATGATCGTGATTCCTGGAGTGTCGCTCCAGGCGGCGGTGACAGTGTCCCAGGCGCCGTCGATCGCGAGCCCGAGGATGTCGAGCCCGGGGCCGACGTTGCCGATCGATCCCGGAACCCGGACCGATATGCTCCTGTGTCTCTTCATCGGGAGGAAAGTGCCATCAGGTCCGCCATCACGCCGGTCGCAGTCACATCGGCACCGGCGCCCGGACCGGTTATCACCAGCGGAGTACCGGAATAGCGCTCCGACGATATCACCAGCCGGTTGGCCGAGCCACGGAGCTGGCCGATAGGGTGATCGACGGGCAGGCTCTGCAGGCCGACCGTTACCTGCTTTCCCGCCACCTTCGCGACGTATCGCAGCACTTCTCCCCGCTCCTTCGCCACTCGCGCCATCCCGCTCCAGGCGGCATCGAAGCCGGAGAGTTCCTTCCACCAGCGGTCGAGCGGCATTCGCCAGTCGACCGGTAGAAGAGGCTTCATCCTTACTCTGTCAGGTTCGATCCGCATTCCGGTGAGTCGGGCGAGAATCAGCGCCTTGCGGGCCACATCCATTCCGGAGAGGTCATCGCGCGGATCGGGTTCGGTGTAGCCGCGGGAATGGGCGTCGCGAACGGCTTCGGAGAGCGGGATACCATCCTCAATTGCGGTGAGGACCAGCCCCAGCGTTCCCGACAGAGCGCCTTCGAGGGAGGTGATGCGATCACCTGATTCGATCAACTGTCGCACAGCGATCACGGTCGGGAGGCCGGCACCGACCGTCGCCTCGTACCGGAGTTCGGATGCCGCATCGACCAGCGAGCGGTAGCCGGCCAGGTCGCCGGCCAGCGGTCGCTTGTTGGCGAGCACGACCGCGAAACCCGAGCGCGCCAGGTCGGCCAGCAGTGGCCCGGTCTCGCCTGCCGTGAGATCTACCACTATCGGATCCCGGAGGGCCCGGTTCTTCAGTTCGGCCACGGCCTGGTTCAATGTCACGGCCATGCCGCCCGTCATGTCGGCGCAACGTTCGCCGCGTTCCTTCGCTGTCGCAATTCTGCGCAGGGTGCGATGGCTGATTCCCTCGGAGTCCAGAATCATTCCGCTCCGGTCAACTACCGCCACTACTCTCAGGCGTGCGGCACCCCGTGGGCCGGCGGCGATCATCCGGAGCAGTGCCTGTCCCACGGTGCCGGCACCCAGCACCACGATGTCCCGCATTCCCGCGGCACCGCGCGGATGGCCTCCACCGGCCTTGTCGAGTTGGAACGCGGCATGGATCTGACGCAGTGCTGCCGGCGCGGCGGCGCGTTCGATCATCACCGAGATGTTGTGCTCGCTCGATCCCTGGGCGATCGCGATCACGTTGACCGAGGCACTCGCCAGGGCATCGAACAGTCGTGCCGCAATACCGGAGTATCCGGCCATGCCGAGGCCGACGGCTGCCACGATCGCGACGCCGGGGCGGGCAGTTATCTCGTCGAGTTCACCGCTTTCCAGCTCGATCCGGAAGGTCCGTCGCAATCTGTCGACCGCCCTGGCCGCAACCACTTCTGGAACCGTGAAGTCGAGAGTGTGCTCGGACGAAGCCTGTACGATCATCGAGACTGACACGCCCACCTCGCCCAGTGCCGCGAAGATCCTTCCCGACATACCCGGGACTCCGAGCAGTGCAGTACCGGTCACGGTGATCAGGGTCTGGTTGTCGATCGAGGTCAGCGACCTGACCGGTGGCAGCTTGCGCTCCCGTCGGCGGGATACTTCGGTGCCGGAGGCGTCGGGATCGGCGAACGGCCGTATGGCCAGCGGGACTCTGCTCCCCTCCAGCGGCATCAGGGCGCGCGGGTGCAGCACCCTGGCTCCGAAGTAGGCCAGCTCGGCCGCCTCGAGGGGATGGATCAGCGGCAGCAGTCGTGCATCCGGCACCACCCGCGGGTCGGAGGTCAGGAGGCCGGGCACATCCTTCCATAGGATGATGCGGGCAGCGTTGAGACTCCGGCCCAGCAGTGTCGCGGTGAGGTCGGAGCCGCCACGCCCCAGTGTCGCGATACTGCCATCGGGTGCGCGACCGAGGAAGCCGGGAATCACGGGTGTCCGTCCGCTGCCCAGCAGCGGGAGGAGTATCCGCCGGGCCGCCCGGGCGGTCGCCCCCAGATCCGGGGTGGCGTCACCATGCGGACCGGAAGTGATCACCACCTCTCGCGGATCGACTACGGTGCCACCGATGGCCGCCGCCACGATCCGGGCGCTCAGCAGTTCGCCGAGAGAGACGACGTGATCGAATGAGCGGGGAGAGGTCTCACCGAGGGCCACCAGCGCGCCCGCAACTGCGTTCAATGTGCCGGCAATCTCCTCGACATCCCGCTCGACTGCTTTCCGGCGTGGTCCGGTAAGCAGGTCGGCAGCGATCCTGCGATGCCGGACCAGGAACTCCCGGCATCCGGCCGTTACCTCCATGCCGTCGCCGCTCTTTGCCGCCGCCGCAATTCCGATCAGCAGGTCGGTGATTCCGCCGGTGGCTGAAACGACGATCACTTTCGGTCCCGGCGGCTGGGCCCCGACTATCCGGGCGACTTCGCGGATGGCACGGGCATTGGCCAATGCCGCCCCACCGAACTTGTGTACCACCGTGGCTGTGGGCATCCGGCTACGCTACCATGCGAACTGTCGAAAGTCCACCTGACCCGATAGACTTGGCTGTTTCCCCGAACAGGTTCACACTCAGAGGACGCATCCATGCGCATCGGAGTTCTCAGGGAGTCGGCTCCTCGCGAACGCCGGGTTTCCCTCTCGCCGGACGCGGTTGCGTCACTGGTGCGGCGGGGCGATTCGGTGGTGGTCGAACGGGAAGCCGGCGTCTCATCATTCTTTCCCGACGACAGCTATCTCGCTGCCGGCGCGACGATCGGATCGGCCACCGAGGCGGCGACCTGCGACCTGGTAGCCACGGTGCGAGGTCCGGCTGCCGCGCTGATCGAGGCGATTCCGGCCGCGAGCGTCGTCCTGGGTCTCTTCGGTGCCAGCGGCACCGGGGAACTGCTGGCCCGGAGAGGCGTGACTGCGCTGGCGCTGGAACGGGTGCCGCGGATCACCCGCGCCCAGTCGATGGACGTCCTCTCCTCCCAGGCAACCGTGGTGGGCTATCAGGCGGTACTGCTCGGCACCTCACATCTGCCGCGCTTCCTCCCGATGCTCACCACCGCCGCCGGATCGATTGCTCCGGCGAAGGCGCTGATACTCGGCGCCGGAGTGGCTGGGCTCCAGGCTATTGCCACTGCGCGGCGCCTGGGTGCCCAGGTCTTCGGCTTCGATGTCCGCGCCGCTGCCGCCGAACAGGTGAAATCGCTGGGTGCGAAGTTCATAGCACCGGATGCCGTCGCTGCCGATGCCGAGTCGGCCGGTGGCTACGCGAAGGAACTGGCCGCCGATCAGCAGCAGCAGGTACTGGCAGCGGTCGCCGGAGCGATCGCCCCGGCTGATCTGGTGATCTGCACCGCCGCGATTCCCGGAAAGACGGCCCCGCTGCTCGTCACGGCCGCGATGGTGGCGTCGATGAAGCCCGGTTCGGTGATCATCGATGTCTCGGCCGAAACCGGCGGCAACTGCGAACTCACCCGGCCGGGCGAGAAGGTCGTCGTCAATGGTGTGACGATCGACGGGCCGCTCGATCTCGCCAGCACCCTGCCGCAGCACGCCTCACAGATGTTCGGACGGAACGTTCGAACCCTGATCGAGCATCTCGCACCGGAGGGGAAGCTCGCCTTTGCCGATGACGATGAGATAGTTGCCGCAATGCGAATCTCCGGAGGACCGGCATGACCGCCACGCTGATGATGCAGCTCTATGTCTTCGTACTGGCCGGCTTCGTCGGCTATCAGGTCATCTCCCGCGTACCGCCTCTGCTGCATACCCCGCTGATGTCGGCGACCAATGCCATCTCCGGCATCTCGCTGGTCGGATCGCTGGTCGCTGCAGGTTCATCCGAGTTCACCAGCAACATCCTGGGAGGGATCGCAGTCGCCTGCGCGATGATGAACGTCGTCGGCGGCTTCGGGATCACCGACCGGATGCTGAAGATGTTCCGTCGCGATGATGGCAAGGGAGGCGAAGGATGAGCACTCCCCAGGTCCTGATGCAGGCCGCCTATCTGGCGGCCGCAGTCTGCTTCATCCTCGGAATGCGCGGTCTCTCACGGGCGGACGATGCCCGACGCGGCATGCAGCTCGCCGCCACCGGGATGCTGCTCGCCGTGCTCGGTACCCTGTTCCACCAGGGGATTGTCCGCTGGGAGTACATCATCGGTGGAATGCTGGTCGGTACGGTGCTCGGCGTGCCGCTCGGCACCAGAGTGCCGATGACCGCAGTGCCCCAGCAGATCGCCATCTCCCACGGCTTCGGTGCCCTCGCCGCAACACTGGTCGGCATCAACGAGTTCATCGCCCACGGAATGGGCGAGGGAATCGGCAGGGTCACCATGTCGGCGCTGGGCCTCGAAACCTTCTTCGGCGGACTCACGGTGACCGGCTCGGTGCTCGCCTTCATGAAGCTGCACGAACTGATGCCCACCCGGCCGATCACCTGGCCGGGCCAGAACTTCATGACGTTCGGACTGTTCGGCGGCATAGTGGTAGTGCTCGGCATGCTGATCATCGATCCGGCCCAGCCGATGCTCTTCTGGATCCTGGTCGGGGCGGCACTCCTTGCCGGAGTTCTGCTGGTCCTCCCCATCGGTGGCGCCGACATGCCCGTGGTGGTCTCGCTGCTGAACGCCTATGCCGGCCTGGCGGGTGCGGCCACGGGCTTCGCTCTCGACAACAACGTGCTGATCGTGTGTGGGGCACTGAACGGCGCCTCCGGCTTCCTGCTCTCGATGCTGATGTCCAAGGCGATGAACCGCTCCTTCGGCAATGTGCTCTTCGGCGCCTTCGGTGCCACGGTGACTTCGGGTGGAGGGAAGTCCTCCGCGGGCCTCACCGTCCGCCAGGTTTCGGCCGAGGATGCCGCGATGCGCCTGGCCTACGCCGGCAACGTGGTGATCGTTCCCGGTTACGGGATGGCGGTCGCTCAGGCACAGCACGTGGTCCGCGAACTCGGTGAGCTGATCGAGGAGAACGGCGGCACGGTCCGGTACGCCATTCACCCGGTGGCCGGACGGATGCCGGGCCACATGAACGTCCTCCTCGCCGAAGCGAACATCCCGTACGACGCACTGCACGACATGGAAGACATCAATGACCAGTTCGAATCGGTCGATGTCGTGGTGGTGATCGGCGCCAACGACGTCGTGAACCCCGCCGCCCGGACCGACACCTCGTCTCCGATCTACGGGATGCCGATCCTCAACGCCGACCGGGCCCGCAGCGTGATCGTCCTCAAGCGGGGAATGAACCCGGGATTCGCCGGGATCGAGAACGAACTCTTCTACGATCCGAGGACCGCCATGCTGTTCGGCGACGCCAAGGCCTCGCTGGTCAAGGTGGTGGCCGAAATCAAGGCGCTGTGACGCCCGGCGCCGCTCGGGCGTCTAATGGGGTGACGTGGGAACCTGGAACTGCCGGGATGCGTAAGAGAGGTAGCACGCGGGCAGTGGCGGTATTGCCAAAATGGCAGAAGTCCGGTTATATTTCCGCGTTTGGTTCGGGTTTTCTCGGCGCCGTCGGTCGATGGGTCCGGTAGCGTTCACGGTGAGGGATAGGAGCAGGTGTGACGACTCGTACGCGCGGGAAGCGGCGTTCGCTGAGGCCAGCGCAGATTGCTCGGGCGGTTGATGAGGGGCGCGAGAGTCTCGATCTCTACCTGGATGAGATTTCGCGGGTTCCGCTGCTCAACCGGGAAGAGGAGATGGCGCTGGCGAGGAAGGCCTTCCAGGGCGACGTCCTCGCCCAGGAGAAGCTGGCCAGGCACAACGTCCGCTTCGTGGTATCGGTGGCGAAGAAGTTCCAGAACCGCGGGGTGCCGCTGGTCGACCTGATCGGCGAGGGGAACCTCGGGCTGATGACTGCTGCCCGCAAGTTCGACCCCGATCGCGGCGTCAAGTTCATCTCGTACGCGGTCTGGTGGATCCGCCAGGCGGTGCAGGCTGCCATCGCCCGTCACGGCCGTCCGGTCCGGGTGCCGCTCAACCGCACGGCTGATCTCTCCCGGCTCGGCAAGACGACCACTCTCCTCAAGGAGCGGATGGGGCGGATGCCGACGGTTGCCGAACTGGCCAAGGCGACCAACCTGACCGAGGAGGCGGTCCGTTCGCTCTCCTCGCTCAATACCGAGGCGGTGCGGCTGGATCATCCCACCCGCGACGGTGACGGCAACGAGCGGATGGAGCGCTTCGCGCTGGCCGAGCAGGAGGGAACCGACGCGCACACGATGGCGAACTCGCAGAGTGCCGACATCGAGGCGGCCCTCAACTCGCTGCCGCCGCGCGATGCCAAGGTGCTGCGTCTCTACTTCGGTCTCGACGACGGTCAGCCGCGCACCCTCGAAGAGATCGGCCGGATGATGGGTGTGACCCGGGAGCGGATCCGTCAGCTTCGCGATCGCGCGCTGATCAGGCTGCGCGAGGGCGAGACCGGCGAGAAGCTCAAGGACCTGGTGGCCTGAAGATGAAGCGTGCAAGCCTGCTGCTGTTCGCGGCGGGGATGCTGGGCGGCGGGGAGTTCCTCGCCGCCCAGCAGGCTATCGTCCCCTCGGCCAACCCCGAAGTCCGCGCCCTGCTCACCCGCCTGGCGGAGGTCGAGCCCGCAACGATCCGCAATCAGATCGAACTCTGTCAGATTCCAGCCCCACCGTTCGGTGAGACGGCGCGCGCAGCAGCGTTCCGCGATCGACTCGTTGCCGCCGGCATCGAACGGGTATGGATCGACAGCGTCGGCAACGTGATCGGTGAACTTTCCGGTACTCCAGGGAAGGAGGCGGTGGTGATCTCCGGTCACCTCGACACCGTCTTCCCGGAGGAAGCGGACGTCACAGTTAAGCGTGACGGGGCGATTCTCCGTGGCCCCGGGATCGAAGACAACTGCCGGGGGCTGGCGGTGGTGGCCGCCGTGGCCGAGGCAGTAGTGAAGGGGAATGCGAAGCCGGACGCCACGGTCTACTTCGTCGGTACCGTGGGCGAAGAGGGTCCGGGAAATCTTCGCGGCGTCCGCCATCTCTTCGAGCGGGAACTCGCCGGCAAGGCCGAGGTGTTCATTTCGATCGACGCCGGATCGTTGAACGCTATCAAGGATGCGGTGGGGAGCTATCGCTACACCGTGACGATCCGTGCTGCCGGCGGCCACAGCTACAGCGCCTTCGGCCGACCGAACGCAATCCATGCGATGGGGCGGGCGATCGCGGCACTCGCTGATCTCGAAGTTCCGGATACGCCGCGCACCACTTTCTCGGTGGGTATCGTAGATGGTGGTACCACGGTCAATGCGATGGCCGAGGAGGCTTCCTTCCAGATCGACATGCGTTCGCTCGATCCCGAATATCTCGACGCACTCGATTCCGCCTTCCGCATTGCAGTTGCTGAAGCGGTTGCGGCGGAGGAGCGGCGGTGGGAGGAGACCGGGTATCCACTTTCGATCGAGTTTGACCGCTGGGGCGATCGCCCTGCCGGAATGCAGTCGGATGATGCCCCGATAGTCCGTGCCGCTCGCGCCTCGGCACAGGAACTGGGCATCACGGCCCGCTTCTCGCCTGCCAGCACCGATGCCAATCTGCCGATCTCGCTCGGAATCCCATCGGTGGTGATCGGTGGTGGAGGCAAGGGCAGCGGTGCGCACACTCTGGCCGAAAGCTGGGACAGCAGCGACTCGCATCTGGGCACCCAGTGGGCGGCCCTGCTGCTGCTTACGGTGGCGGGGGTGCGGTAAGGGCGCAGGGCGACAGGGTGTGCGGGCAGCACCGCGGCGGACGTCTCCGCAGGAATCAGGGAGATTGGATACGTGATCAAGCTGCTTTCAGGGGCTCTCTGGGTTGTTGCGTTGTTCGCCACGACCCATCAGCATGTCCACGCCCAGTCACCGACTTCGCGCGCAATGGTGGAATCGTCTCTCACCGTTCTGGCTGGCGATTCCGGGGTTTCGGTGCCGGGAGTCGAGGTCTGCCAGGGCACCTCGGGGGCTGACGCGCAGCTCTGTCGGGCCTGGCAGGAACTGACCAGTGCCGCTGCCTCTGACGACCGAGGTGGAGTGTTCCGCGCCGAGCAGCGGTTCGGGGAACTGGTGCGTTCCTCATCTGGCAGCGGGTTGGGATGGTTCGGACTGGGGATGGCGCGACTCCAGGCGGCACGACTGGTGATGTCGGCCCGCGAAGGCCCGCTGCAGCCGCCGGGAGTTTCCAATGTCGCCGGTGCTGGTCATGCGATGGTGAAGGCAATCGAGGCTGACAGCACCATCATCGATCTGGTTCTTCCCGCTCTTGCCACCATGTCGATTCCCCGCGAAGGGGCTTCCCAGCTTCGCGGTCGACTGGAGATGCTCCGCCGTTACTACGGTCGACTGGATGGTCCGCAACTGGTTGGAGCTGCGGAAGTCGAGCGGCGGGCGGGTGATCGCGCTGCTGCTCAGCGTCTGCTGGAGCGTGCGCTGGAATCGGGTGGAGTACCTCCCGGATTGATTCATCTGGAGCTGGCCCGCGAACTCTACGCCGTCGGTCGACCGGCCGAAGGTGCCTCTTTTCTCTTTCTGGGTGCGGGCGACACCGCTACTGTTTCACAGGCGCGCTACAGCTCCGAGCTGTCCTGGGTGGCCACTCCCGATGAGTTGACTGACTGGGATGCTGCCGCGCCCGAGCAGCGGAGCGAGTGGCTGCGCGGTTTCTGGACCCGTCGGGATGTGGCGGAAGGGTGGCCTGCCGGTGAGCGGCTGGTGGAGCACTACCGCCGGATCGAGCAGGCCTGGCAGCAGTTTGCGGTGACGCTGCCTGCAACCGGGCGTCACCGGATGAGTGTCCGGAGTCCCAGCCGGGACATGTGGGTCGATCAGCGTATCATGCAGCAGCTCCAGCGGGGTGAAATAATGCCTCCGACTGACAGATTCAGCGTGGCCAGCGACATGGAAGCGCTGTTCCGGTACGTCGATCTGGTCACTGCGGCTGGGTTGGGCGGACCGATCAGGGCCTATCGCACCACCCAGGACTTCCTCGATGACCGCGGAGTGATCTGGGTGAGACATGGCAAGCCCACCAGGGCAGCGAAGTCGGTGGGTGGTGAAGCCCTGGAGGTCTGGGTATATGAAAACACCACGCCACACCTGGTGCTGCAGTTCAGGGAAGAAGATTTTGACGGCAGTGCCGGTGCAACGGTGCTGGTGCCTTCACTGATTGATCTGCCATCCCGTTACCGCGACCAGTTCTGTGCTATCGTCACTTCGTTGTGTGCGCTCAATGTCCAGGAGCCGGAAGTCGCCTTCACAGCTCCAGGCACAGGGGGGATGTTGGGCGCGTCGACACCCAAGCCGATCAATCCCGGCACTTCTGCGGCTGGGGGCACCACCACCGCCAGCATCACCCGGGCAGTGAACGAGGGCCGGGAGCAGATCGTCAGGGCCACCACCACCGACGGCCACGTGCGCGAATTCGCCGGTGTGGTAAACCCGGCAGTGCAGTTCTACGGTCTCCGACACTTCTCCACTGGCACCACGCTGGTCACCGCATTTGCGCTGCCCGGTGAGGAACTCGCCCATACCTCGCCCCCGGAAGCCGGAGGGAGGGCGGTCTACCAGGTGCGTTTCAACCTCTCCGCAGTCGGTACTGACGGCCGGATGATCACGCTCGACACCACCCGTCTCTTCGCCACCGCCCAGCCGCTGGTACGCGGCCAGCAGCTAACCGGTCGACTGGAACTGCCGCTGCCACCCGGTCGCTACCTGGCCTCGGTGGTGGTCTCGCAGCCCGATGGCCGCGGCGCAGTGGCGAGACTGGACGGTATCCCGGTCGGATCGGGCAGCGGGGTCGGCATCTCCTCGGTGGTGCTCGGTGCCCGCGACCAGACAGTCAAGTGGAATTCCGGCAGATCGGAAGTGGCGCTCAATCCGCTCAACACCTTCCGCCGAGGCAGTACGGCCGAGATGTACTACCAGATCACCGGACTGGCTGACGGGGAGGAATACCGGACCCGGCTGGAGTTCGTGAACCCCGATGACGGCAAGGTGGCGCTGGCACTCCGGTTCGATGACAGGGCCCGAGGTGGCGGTCTGCAGGAGGTGCAGCGTGATGTGGGCCTCAACGAACTGCGGTCGGGTCGCTACCAGCTCAAGGTCACGGTGGAGCGGGGCGGGGAATCAACCACCGAGACGGCCTGGCTGGTGGTGACAGGGAACAGATGACTCGGCAGGTGCGACCGGCCGGGCGCACCTGCGTACCTCCTACACCCTCGCCAGCCGCTCCGACCGCCGCCGCTTGAGCCAGCCGATCAGCCTGCCCATGGCCCGCGGCCGCTGCCAGATTTCTTCCTGCAGTGACCGCAGATGGCGCCTGGCATGCGGCCGCACCCGATCGAGGTCGGCCCTGGTGAAGTCGTGGAACGGCTTGAACTGGAAGGGATGCTCGCGCACCCGCTCGCGGAAGGCTGTGATGTCGCCCCAGGCAGCCGAAAGCTCGGGCATCAGTGCCAGGGTGCCCTGGAGCACGGTGCGCGGTGAGAGGTCGTTGCCGAACGAATAGGCGAGGTAGCGTTCCTCCACCAGTTGCCAGAAGCTTTCGGTCGCCTCGTTGACGTCCACCGCATCGTACTCGAGCGCGGTGCAGATCAGCCCCCACAGCACGTGCAGCGCCCGGCCTTCCATGTTGCGGGTAGGCGACTCGGGGGCATCCTCCCAGTGCCGGAGATATGGTCCCTCCATCTGATAGCCGGTCGGGAACCCCGAGCGCCAGAGCCTGAGGTTCAGCTCGGTCCATTCTCCCCAGAAGCGGCGGCGCCCGTTGAAGCCACCGATCTCACGGAAGAGCTGGGTGTAGCCGCTCACCAGCATTCCCTGCACGGTACACCAGCGGAAAGGTCCCTCGGAGACGTGGGGGGTGTTGTCCCGCGGCTTGAACCGTTCGTCGGCGCCCTCCCGATAGGACCGGAGCCCCAGAGCTCCGAAAGGCTGCTCCCTCAGTGAATGCTCCAGGGTCTCGAACACCGGTCCGTGAACCGTGACGTCGTCGTCGACGAAGCAGACCAGCGGGGTCTTGACCAGGTTGAGCTGGAAGTTGCGCCCTCCGCTGATGGTCGGGTCGCCGTTGTTGAAGTACACTGCGATGGACAGGCGGGGAGCCCATGACTGGAACTGCCGTTCGATGTCGGCCAGGCGCTGGTGGATCGGCTTGTTGTAGACCACCACGAAGCGGGTGCCACTGGGTGGGGAGGTCTGCTCGACCGAGACTAGCAGCCTACGAAGATGGTCTTCCCGCCCGGGGATGGTCAGGGCGGTCATCGTCCAGCGTGGATCGGACATCGGGACACTCCTTCCGGTCCAGAAGGGCGAGCATCTCGTCCCATCCTGACGGACCGTGGCGTGTGAGGAGCACTGCTCCAGGAATCGATTTCAGTACCGGGTCATGTCCCTCGGCATTGCGGATCACGAAAGAATAACCCGATTGCCGGAGCAATGGGGCGTCGTTCGGTCCGTTGCCGATGGCTGCCCAACGGTCAACCTGTTGCTGTGCAATGAGATAAGCGGCTGTAGCTCCCTTGTCGGAGCCCTGGGTGATCGTGGCCCAGTTGCCGCCGCGGGCGATCGACAACCCGGCTTCTCCCAGCGGGCCGACCAGTTCTGTCGCGTGCCTTGCAGGTACCAGGATCGAGGCCAGCCGGTCCTGGGCTCCTGGCGGTGCCATCGCAGCTCCTTCGCGTACCTGCCGCCCTGCCGCGGTGGAGTCGATCAGGCTCCACAGCCGGTCCACCGGAGTGCCCCGCAACGAAACGGTGCCGTACTGGTCGACCAGTACGGCACCGTCCTCTGCTATCATCGCTCCGGTCCACTCCAGCAGACGCTGCGCGTCGCGGACCTCGGCCACCGTCCTGCTGGAGGCCAGAACTACCTGGTGCGCCGCCGCCACCCGGGCGCACCAGTCACTGCTCCACGGCGAACGATCGGGTTCCGACAGCAGAGTACCGTCGATGTCCGATACGATCCACATCGATCTACTCCGCGGCGAACATCCTCAGCACCCGCGGGAGAATCCCGCCGTGCTTCAGATATTCGACTTCGACCGGAGAGTTGAGCCGGACGATTGCCGGGATGCGGGTCTCCCTGCCGGTGACAGTATCTACCGCGACCACCTCCACCCGGCCACCGGGAACGACGCCGTTCGCGAGCCCGGCGATGGTGATCCGCTCGGTGCCGGTGAGGCCGTAGCTGGCAAAATTCTTTCCCGGCTCGTAGGCCAGCGGCAGAACGCCCATCCCGACCAGGTTCGACCGGTGGATCCGCTCGTAGCTCTCGGCGATCACTGCACGCACACCCAGAAGGGCGGCACCCTTGGCTGCCCAGTCACGGGACGAGCCGGTGCCGTACTCCTTGCCGACGAACAGGACCAGTGGCGTACCGATCTCGGCGTACTTCATCGCCGCGTCGTAGATCGAGATCTCCTCGCCGGTGGGGAAGAAGCGGGTCCAGTTCCCCTCGCGCTCCGGTGTCAGCCGGTTCTTGATGCGGACGTTGCCGAAGGTGCCGCGCATCATCACTTCGTGATTGCCGCGGCGCGCGCCGAAGGTGTTCCAGTCCGGCTGCGCCACGCCGTGCTCCAGCAGGTAGCGCGCAGCGGGGCCGCTCTTCGGGATCGCACCGGCGGGCGAGATGTGGTCGGTGGTGACGGAATCACCAAGCACTGCGAGCACCGAGGCGTCGGTGATGTCGCGGACCGGTGCCGGGGCGGGCGCCATTCCCTCGAAGAAGGGAGGGTTGCGGACATAGGTCGACGAATCGTCCCAGGCGAAGCGCGAGCCGGTCGGCACTTCGAGCTGCTGCCACTCTTCGTCGCCCTCGAAGACCCGGGCGTACTGGTCGCGGAAGATGTCCGGTCCGACACAGGCCGCGATCGTGTCGGCGATCTCCTGGGGCGAGGGCCAGATGTCTTTCAGGAAGACCGGCTCGCCGTTGTTGTCGATGCCGAGCGGCTCGGTGGTGATGTTACCGGTGACCCGGCCGAAGATCGCGAATGCGACCACCAGCATCGGTGACATCAGATAGTTGGCCCGCACCTGCGGGTGGATCCGTGCCTCGAAGTTCCGGTTGCCGGACAGCACCGAAGCCGTCACCAGCGAGTGCGCTTCGATTGCCGCGGCCACCGGCTCGGGCAGCGGGCCGCTGTTGCCGATGCAGGTGGTGCAGCCGTAGCCGACGGTCTGGAAGCCGAGGGCATCGAGATCGCCGCTGAGATTGGCGCGGTCGAGATAGCTGGTCACCACCCGGGAGCCGGGGGCGAGCGAAGTCTTGACCCACGGCCGCGCCCTGAGGCCGCGCGCCCGGGCCTTTCTGGCCAGCAGCCCGGCACCGACCATCACGGAGGGATTCGAGGTGTTGGTGCACGAAGTGATCGCTGCGATCACCACCGTGCCATCGTCGACTTCATGCGTCTCACCCTCGATCTCACAGGTGGCACAGGCGGCGCGAGGAGCTTCGACTGCCGTCGCTGGCGCCCCACCCTCGCCAGTCCAGCGCGACATCGCCGTCTCGGCCGCGAGACGGCGCTCCGCCGGAACGGTCGGCTGCATCAGCCCCGGGAGGTTCACTGCGAAGTCGCGCGGCAAGGAGGTCAGCTCGACCAGGTCCTGCGGACGCTTCGGACCGGCAACACTCGGTACCACGGTGCTCAGGTCCAGTTCGAGAACATCCGAGAAGATCGGATCAGGAGTGTCGGCGGTGCGGAACAGGCGCTGCGCCCTGCAGTACTCTTCGACCCAGCGGATCGTCTCCGGATCGCGACCCGTCCGCTCCATGTAGCGAAGCGTCTCGGCGTCCACGGGGAAGAAGCCGATGGTGGCGCCATACTCCGGGGCCATGTTGCCGATGGTAGCGCGATCCGCGAGTGGCAGTTCGGCCAGGCCGGGACCGAAGAACTCGACGAACTGGTCGACCACTCCCCTGGTCCGGAGCTTGTTGGTAACGGTCAGGACCAGATCGGTGGCGGTGCAGCCCGGCGGAATCTTCCCGGTCAGTTTGAACCCGACCACCTTCGGCATGACCATGAAGTAGGGCTGGCCGAGCATCACTGCCTCGGCTTCGATTCCACCCACGCCCCACCCGACCACGCCCAGGCCGTTGATCATCGTAGTGTGCGAGTCGGTGCCGACGCAGGTGTCGGGATAGGCGGTCAGCTCGCCATACTGGTCGCGGAGCTGGATTGCCGGCGACAGGTACTCGAGGTTCACCTGGTGGACGATGCCCATTCCCGGTGGGACTACCCGGAAGTTCTCGAAAGCCTGCTGCGCGAACTTGAGGAGCTGGTAGCGCTCGCTGTTGCGCTCGAACTCCATCACGACGTTCTGTCTGAAGGCGGCTGCGGTGCCGTAGTGGTCGACCTGGACCGAGTGGTCGATCACCAGGTCACAGGGGACCACCGGATTGATCCGGTCAGGATCGCCGCCCATGTTCGCCATCGCGTCCCGCATCGCCACCAGATCGACCACACAGGGAACCCCGGTGAAATCCTGGAGCACCACCCGGGCCGGCATGAAAGGGATCTCGCCCTGGCCGGCGCTCTCCGGCGACCATCCGGCCAGCGCCCTGACGTGATCAGGGGTGACAGCCCCCCGCCCGACGTGTCTCAGGGCGTTCTCCAGCAGGATACGGATCGAAAACGGCAGGCGATCCAGCGAGGTCACCCCGGCCGCCTCCAGGGCGGGCAGCGAGTGGACCACGGCGGTGCGGTCGCCGATCTTCAGCTCGGAACGGGTGCGAAAGGGATCGATTTCGGACATGTTCGGAAGACTCTCGGGGTGAATGACGCGATATTCAGGGGAATCTAATCGCTCCGGAGGCCCGCAGTGCCGATAAATACCAGTGTTCCAGTCGCCATTCGCCGACGCGAGGGGGATATCCACTTCGAGTGGGACCGTGAGGGGCATGTGGGAGTCTTCCCGGCCCGTCAGCTCCGGCTGGCCTGCCGCTGTGCCCTCTGCGTCGACGAGATGAGCGGCAGGCCGCTGCTCGATCCGGCCATGGTGCCCGAGGATGTGCGGGCCGATGCGATCGAGCTGGTGGGGGCCTACGGTATCCGGTTCCGCTGGTCCGACGGACACTCCGCCGGGATCTACACCTTCGAGATGCTCCGGGACGGCTGCCCCTGCGGGAGGTGCCGATGAGGTTGCCCCTTGGCTGGCGGGTGGGTGCAGGCTACCGTTTCAGCTTCCCTGAATCCGACGTCACCTCACGCCTGCAGGAAACCCATGATCGGGAAGCGTTGGTGGATCCTCATCTGGTACGGGTTCCTGGTTGTCGGCATCATCGGACTGATGGTGGCGATCAACTGGGGTCGTCATGTCCGGTGGCGGAATCTCGACGAGATCCTCCGCGGCGTCGGCACGGTTTCCGTGTCGGTGGGAATGCTCTTCCTGCTTCACGGCTCGGGTGGTGGTGCGGGGCAGACCCTGCTGCTCGTTGCGCTGATCGCCTTCGTGATGGCGTTCGTGTTCGGCCGGGAACGCGGCGGGCCCGGAAAGCGTTCTCCGGAACAATGAGACTCTTGAATCGATTTCTGGCACCGGCATCACTGCTGGTGGTATCGCTGCTGCCCGCAGCCGCTCAGGGCGTTCCGCAGGGCGGCCCAGGCATGGGCGGCCTGACCCATCTCGCACAGCAGCGCCGCTTTGCCGAAGCACACGATCGCCGCGTGCTGGTGATCGGCGCTCATCCCGACGATGAGGATACCGACCTGATCACGGCGCTGACCCGAGGTCAGGGAGTGGAGACAGCATATCTCTCGCTCACCCGCGGCGAGGGTGGCCAGAACCTGATCGGCAACGAACTGGGGGCTGCACTCGGCATCGTCCGCACCGAGGAGCTGCTGGCTGCCCGGCGAATCGACGGCGGGACGCAGTTCTTCACTCGCGCCTTCGACTTCGGGTTCAGCAAGACCGCAGCCGAGACCTTCGAACAGTGGCCGCGCGACACCCTGGTCAAGGACATCGTGCGGGTGATCCGCCGGTTCAGGCCTCACGTGATCGTCTCGGTATGGAGCGGCACCGAGCGCGACGGTCACGGGCACCATCAGGTGTCTGGCATGGTCGCACTCGATGCCTTCCGGGCTGCCGGCGACAGTACCCGCTTCGACGACCTCGTTCTCGATGAGGGCCTGCAGCCGTGGACGCCGCTCAAGTTCTACCGCCGCTCCGCCGGTGTGAACGACCCGGTGGTGCATTTCGACGCCGGCGCGATCGATCCCGCTACGGGAAACTCGCTGCACCAGATCGCGATGCGCTCGCGGTCGCAGCATCGCTCCCAGGATATGGGACGCTACGAGGACCTTGGCACCTACACCACCCGCGTCTCGCTGGTGGAGCGTGCTCCGGGGGTGCCGGTGGTGCCCGATGATTCGCTCTTCTCCGGCATCACTACCGCTCCCCGCAACCGCTACAACCGGTGGGCCAACGACCTCCGCTTTGCGGAACTGGGCCTGATCGTCGATGCCTGGGTTGATGATGCCGAAGTGACAGTCGGGCAGACGGTGCCGGTGACGCTGGTGATCTGGAACACCGGTACCGATACCGTGGCAGTCGGAGCCGGACTTGGTCAGTCAATCGACTGGGAGATCGGCAGCAGCACCTGCCAGAGTACCTCCGTTCCGATCCCTCCCGGTGAATTGCGACGCTGCGTCGTCGAGGCCACGGTGTCGCGGCGTTCCTGGATCGGACAGCCGTATCACCTGATCGAACCGGCAGATGGAGCTCTCTACCGTTTTTCCGGCAACTCGGTGAATCGCGGGCTTCCGTATGCTCCAGAGTTCGCGGCCACCTTCTACGTGCCGGAGCGTGGAGTACGGGTCCCGAAGCGAGTCGAGGTAACCGCACGGTCGCTCGATCAGGGCCTGGGTGAACTGCGTCGTCCAGTGACGATCGTGCCGCGAGTGCTGGTCGATGTTCTCCCGGCGCACGGCCTCTGGGAGATCGGCACCCGGAGCAGGCCGTTCACGGTGACGCTGGAGCAGATGTCACGGGATTCTCTCGATGTCGAGGTTTCGATCGAGGCTCCCGATGGGTGGCAGGTAAGTGCTTCGCAGCGGATCAGACTGGGACAGCAGGGTGAGCGGCAGAAACTGGAGTTCATTGTCACGGCGCCGGAACGTCCCGAGCCCGGCGAGGTGCTGTTCATCACCCGTGCGGTGATCGGCTCCGACACGATGACGCTGGGAGCGCGCCGGATCGAGTATCCGCACATCACGCCGCGACTGATCTTCCACAATGCGATTACGAAGATGGTGGTCGCCCCGGTGGCAACGGCGAAGCGGCGAGTCGGTTATGTCCGCGGGGCTGCGGACATGATTCCGGAGGCACTCGCTGCCGCCGGCATGCCGGTGAAGGTGCTGACTGCCGCCGATCTCGCCGGCGCCACGCTCGACTCGCTCGACGTGGTGATTG
The DNA here is from genome assembly GCA_964608715.1 of uncultured Gemmatimonadaceae bacterium. GTDB lineage: Bacteria > Gemmatimonadota > Gemmatimonadetes > Gemmatimonadales > GWC2-71-9 > Palsa-1233. Next base: position 18,967 of record CAZSPH010000039.1, read on the forward strand.
TCGGACCGCGGGCCTACGAGGTGGACGACGATCTCCGTCGTGCCAATCGCAGGCTGCTGGCCTTCGCCGAGGCGGGCGGGACGCTGGTGATCCAGTATCAGCAGTACCAGTTCCTGCAGGGTGGCTTCGCGCCGCTGCCGATGACTATCGCGCGGCCCCATGGCCGGGTGACCGACGAGGAAGCTGCGGTTACCGTTCTCATGCCGCAGCATCCGGTGATGACCGGGCCCAACCGGATCACCGCCGAGGACTTCGACGGCTGGATTCAGGAACGGGGACTGTACTTCGCCGACCAATGGGATCAGCGGTGGCAGCCGATTCTGGAGATGGCTGATCCCGATGAGTCGTCACAGCGTGGATCGTTGCTGATCGGCAGGCTCGGACGCGGTACGGTGGTCTACACCGGCCTGGCGTTCTTCCGGCAGATTCCGGCTGCTGTTCCCGGTGCCTGGCGCCTCTTCGCTAACCTGATGGCGCTTGGCCCGGACGCCGGTGCGAACTGAGTCGACCCGCTCCTACGCTCTGCTGCTGACGGTCATAACCCTGGCTTCCTGTCAGGGTGATGACCGCGAGCGTCTCACCATCTACTCGCCGCACGATCGGGCACTGCTGAGCCGGATCGAGACCGCCTTCGAGGCAGTTCATCCTGATATCGATCTCCGCTGGCTCGACATGGGCTCGCAGGAGATTCTCGACCGGTTGCGCTTCGAGCGTCCCAATCCGGTTGCCGATATCTGGTTCGGCGGGCCGACCACGATCTTCGCTCGCGGGGTGCACGAAGGAGTGCTCGAACCCTACACTCCGTCGTGGGGAGGGGCCGTCGATTCCGCCGGTGTCGAACAGAATGGACACTACTGGCCGGTATATCGCACACCCGCGGTGATCGCCTTCAACACCGGCCTGGTTTCTTCCGACAGTGCACCGACCGATTGGGACGAGGTGCTGGATCCCCGCTGGCATGATCAGGTGCTGATCCGGGATCCGGTGGCCAGCGGCACGATGCGGGCAATCTGGGGTCTCTTCCTGGTGAAGAGCATCCGCGAGACCGGTGACACCGCCCAGGGTATGGCGTGGCTGCGGCGGCTCGACGGTCAGACTCGCAGCTATGCACTCAATCCGGCGATCCTGGATCAGAAGCTGGCGCGCGGCGAGGGGTCGGTGACACTCTGGGACCTTCCGGACATCCTGATAGCACAGAGCCACGGGATGCCGTTCGGGTACAACTTCCCCACCAGCGGCACGGTGGTGATCGATGACGCGATCGCGATAGTACGTGGAGCGAGGAACCGTGATGCCGCCAGGAAGTTCGTCGAGTTCGTCGGCGCGGTGGAAACGCAGATCATGACGGCAGAGCATCACTGGCGCCTGCCGGCCCGGACCGACCTGCCGCTGGATCGGGTGCCGGATTGGGTGGCCGATGTCGAGGCGAGGATGACCACCTGGCCGATGGACT
>CAZSPH010000040.1:0-20325 GCA_964608715.1 uncultured Gemmatimonadaceae bacterium
AGTGGCCGGGGAAAGCGGTAGCGCTTCGGATCTCCGGTTGCGGCCAGCCGTTCGATTGCGGCACCTGCAGGATAGTCGAGCCCCAGCAGCGTGCCCACCTTGTCGAATGCCTCGCCGGCCGCGTCGTCGCGGGTGCTTCCCAGCAGCCGGTACTCACCCCAGTCGGCCACATCCAGCAGCATCGTGTGACCGCCGCTCACCAGCAGTGCGGTGAAGGGAGGTGCGAGATCGGGATGCTCGAATACCGGCGCGAAGAGATGTCCTTCGAGGTGATGTACTCCCACCAGCGGAACATTCCGCTGCCAGGCGACGCTTCTCGCCCAGGTCACGCCGACCATCAGTGCACCGAGCAGACCCGGGCCGCGGGTCACCCCGATCGCATCGATGTCGGCGATGGTGATCCCGGCCTGGCGGAGTGAGTCGTCGGCAACGCTGCCTATCGTGGCGAGGTGCGCCCGGGATGCGATCTCGGGCACGACGCCGCCGAAGATGCGATGGACGTCCTGCGACAGGATGGTCATGCCGTCGATCCGGTAGCGGCCGTCGGTGCAGTCCACCACGGCCGACGAGGTCTCGTCGCAGGAGGTTTCGATCGCCAGGAGCTTCACTTCGCCACCATCGTCAGTCGTCCAGCAGCTCGGCGACGCGATCCTGATTCTTCGCGCTGTCCCAGTGCTCGGCGCCGAGCGAGATGTAGCGGATCCGACCCTTGCGGTCGACCAGGAAGCTCTGCGGCACTCCCATCGTCTGGTAGACCTGCTGGATGCCACCCGACCGATCGTGCAGGATGTCGAAGGTCACTTCCAGGCTCTTCGCAAAACTGCTCACCTGATCGGCGTTGCCGGCGTCGATACTGACTGCGGCAATCCGGAAACCGCGATCGCGATACACCTGATACAGCTTCTCCATCGACGGCATCTCGGCGATGCAGGGAGGACACCAGGTAGCCCAGATGTTGATCAGGGTGACGTCGCCGTCATAGTCGGCACGCAGATCCACCGAGTCACCCGTGGCGACATCCAGCAGACGGTACCCGGGAATTCTGCTGCCGATGCCGAGGTGATCGGGGGCGGGAGCGATCCGGGTGAGCGCCCATGCTCCGAGCCCGATGCCTCCGACGATTGCCGCAACCATCAACCATTGACGATTCATGATCCGGCTCCCTCCGGGCCCAGCAGTGCAGTGACGATCCGTCGATTGGCAAGCGACGCCCATGGATGCGCCCCGTAGACGATCCGCCTGATCCTGCCGTCACGATCGATCAGAAATGACTCCGGCACTCCCCGGGTCTGGTAGATCTGCCTGATCTTTCCCTCCTGGTCATGGAGCACATCGAAGGAAACATCGAACTGCTCGATGAACTCCTTCACCTCCGATGACTCGCCGGCGTCGATGCTGACCGCCACCACCCTGAAGCCCTGATCGGCGAGCGCGCGGTTGAGCGAGTCGAGCGCGGGGATCTCTTCGCGGCACGGCTCGCACCAGGTGGCCCAGATGTTCACCAGCGTCACCTTGCCGAGGTAGTCGTCGCCGAGCGTGACGGTGCGGCCGGAGGCGATGTCCACGGCGTCGAAGTCCGGTGCCCGGGCTCCGATCTGGATCGGCTCGCTGCAGCCGGATGCCGCGAGAGCAGTCAGGATCGTCAGAGCGACGGTGCTCCTCATGCCGCTGCCCGGAGCGCCCGTACTGCTCCGGCAATGTCGTCGCGACCGAACACTGCGGTGCCGGCTACGAAGGTGTCGGCGCCTGCGCGGCGTGCCTCGCCGATGGTGTCCACAGTGATGCCGCCATCGACTTCCAGCATGGCCTTCGAACCGTGGGCATCGAGCAGTGCCCGCACCCTGGCGATCTTGGCGGTGGACGATGGGATATACCCCTGTCCGCCGTAGCCGGGATTGACCGACATGATCAGCACCAGATCGAGGTCGTCGATCACCTCTTCGAGCCAGCTCACCGGTGTCGACGGGTTGAGCACCAGGCCGGCTTTCATGCCGTGCTCGCGGATCGAGGCGAGGTGGCGTTGCACATGCACCGTGGCTTCGGGGTGGAACGCGAAGATGTCCGCCCCGGCCTTGGCATACTCGGCGATGTACTGCTCCGGCCGTTCGACCATCAGGTGCACGTCGAGAGTGCGGGAAGTGAGACGGCGGAGTGCCCGGATCAGCGGCGCGCCGAAGGTGAGATTGGGGACGAAGTGCCCATCCATCACATCGATGTGCATCCAGTCGGCACCACCCTCTTCGGCGGCGGCGATCTGCTCGGCGAGTCGACCCAGATCAGTGCTGAGTACGCTGGGGGCGATTCTGACGGTCACTGCGGGTCTCCTGGGGGCCACGACTCAGGGTGATCGAGATGCTCGAACCGGCGCGCGCGGCGGCTCGTGGTTCCGGTGAAGTGCGGAGGATCAGTCCCGCGGGCACCGAAGAACGGATGCTGTCCATGCGACCGATCACCAGACCGGCCGCCTCCAGGATTTCGCGTGCGGTCTCCCGGTCGAGGTCCCGGACGTCGGGCACCACCACCAGCGGAGGGCCGCTGCTCAGTCCGATCTGTACCACCGTACTCTCGGGGAGGGCGATTCCCGGTGGCGGTGACTGCCATGAGACGGTACCGGATGGCACCAGCGGGTCGGCCAGTTCCTGGCCGATCCGTCCGCGCAGACCGGCCTCGCCGAGTTGAATGACCGCGTCGTTGCCGGAGAGTCCGCGGAGTGTCGGAACGGTCACGGTGCGGGGTCGCAGTGGGGCGGGGTAGAGCAGCCATACGGTCGCGATGCCGGCAGATGTGGCGGCAAGTATCGCCAGCAACCAGGTGCGCGAGGTGGCCATCCGGTCACTCTCCGGTGCGGACCAGGCGCGCCGCATACGCGCCGTCCATCCCGTCGCGGTGCGGCAGAATGACGAGATCTCCGGCAGGGGTCAGCAGTTGACCGGGAACGCTGTCCGAGGGAGCACGCCGGAATGCAGGGTGTCGATTGAGGAACGCGTCGATCTGCATCTCGTTCTCTTCCGGTTCCAGTGAACAGGTTGAGTAACATAGCACCCCGCCGGGATTCAGCCGTGCGGCTGCGGCATCGAGCAGCCCCGCCTGCTGGGCGGCCAGGCGCACCAGACCGGCCGGGCTGGCCCGGAGACGCGCATCGGGATGGCGCGCGAAGGTTCCGGTGCCCAGACAGGGAGCGTCGAGCAGGATGGCCTCGATCTTCCGGATCGGCGGATGCAGGGCATCGGCCATCATCACGGCTGTCCTTCCCGAACCGGCGCGCGCGAGGTTGCTGGCCAGGCGCGGAATCCGTCTTCGGGCCATCTCCCCCGCTATCACTGTCGCCACCCTGAACGACAGACCGACGGCCTTCCCCCCCGGCGCAGCGCAGGCATCGTAGACGACGGCATCGGCAGGGAAGTCGGCATATCGCAGCACCAGCGCCTGGGCGGGATCCTGAACATGGAAGGCACCCTCGACGTAGCCGGGGAGTTCTACCGGCCGGGTGGTGTCGACCACCAGACCGGCACCGAACGGGGCTTCGAAGACGTTCACGCCTGCCGCCGTGAAAGCCTGCTCCAGCTCGCCGGCGCTCCACCGGGCCGACTGCACCACCAGCGGAGGATGACTGTTGTTCCAGTCGATCAGGTTGGCGGTATCAGGTGCCCCGAATCGCTTCGACCACCGTTCCACCAGCCAGCGGGGATGCGAGCCGCGATCGGCGACCGGATCGGGTGCGGAGTCGGGAGTGATTTCCGCGATGTCATCGGCAACCCGGCGTAGAACGGCATTGACGAAGGCCGCCTGGCGTTCGCCGCCGACCTGACGGGCGAGCGATACGGCGGTGGTCACCGCAGCATGTGGTGGGACGCGGTCGAGATGTTCGATCTGGTAGACCGCCAGCCGCAGGATCTCGCGGATGGCCATGTCGGTACGCGCGATTCCCCGCTTCACTCTGGGATCCAGCCGGCGGTCGAGCGACTGCTCGTTGCGGAGTACGCCGGCGGCGAGTTCGTGAGCCAGTCGGCTATCCGCATCGGCCAGCGAAGGCAGAACGCGATCGAGTGCAACATCGAACGGCACGCCTCGACGCACCGCAAGCAGGGCGCCGAGTGCAGCCCGTCGTGATGCGAGTCCGATGAGGTCGCTCAGTCGAGCATTCCCGCTGTCGGCGACGACGGCACCGCGACCTCGCGACGCGGCATTCTGCCGGCGCGCCAGGCGAGATGTCCCGCTTCGACTGCGAACTTCATCGCCAGCGCCATTCTGACCGGATCATCTGCTTCGGCCAGTGCGGTGTTCATCAGAATGCCATCGACTCCCTGTTCCATCACCAGAGCCGCATCGGATGCGGTACCGACTCCGGCGTCGACGATCACCGGCACGCTCAGTCGATGCTTGATCGTCCGGATGAAATAGGGGTTGAGCAGTCCGAGACCCGAACCGATCGGCGAGGCCAGCGGCATCACCGCCACGGCACCGGCATCCTCCAGCCGGAGTGCGGTGATCAGATCGTCGTTGGTGTAGGCCATCACCTTGAAGCCTTCGGCGGCGAGCACATTCGTGGCTTCGAGCAGACCGGCGGTATCAGGCAACAGTGTTTCCCGGTCGCCGATGACTTCCAGCTTCACGAAATCGTTGAAGCCGGCCTCGCGGGCCAGCCGCGAATACCTGATCGCCTCTTCCGCACTGTAGCATCCCGCAGTGTTCGACAGCAGGAAGAAGCGATCGGGTGGGAGATGATGAAGAATCCCTGATGCATCGCTGCGGTCGAGCGGGACACGGCGCACCGCCACCGTCACCACCTCGGCGCCGGAGGCGTCGATCGCGCTGACCATCTCTTCGTTGTTCCGGTACTTGCCGGTTCCCACCATGAGCCGGGAGCGGAACTCCCGGTCAGCGATCTTCAGCATTCAGCCGCCTCCGACAAAATGTACGATCTCGATGACGTCACCTTCGGCAACAGCGGTGTCGGCCAGTTCGGCACGACGCACTATCACCCGGTTCCGTTCCACGACGACTGCGCGAGGATCCAGCTCCAGCGCAGCCAGGACATCGGTCACCGTGGTGACCCCTGCCAGTTCCCGCTGATCCCCGTTGATGGTCAACTGCATTCGTTCCTCCCTACTGCACCTGGTTCATGCAGACATCGAGCATTCCCGTGGCAGCCGCCCAGGGGGACCGGTCGCGCCAGAGGGCGCCGATCGCGGCCACTCCCCAGGCCCCTGCCTGCATCGCGTCAGCCGCTCTGTCTACGGTGACGCCCCCGATCGCATAGACCGGCACACCCAGTGCCGCTGTCTCGCGGATCAGGCCGGGTCCTGATCCCGTCCTTCCGGGATGGCTGGCGCTCTCCCAGATCGTACCGACCACCAGCGCGTCGGCCCCGGATGCCACTGCCGCCTCGGCCTCCTCGATTCCGTGTACCGACGCGAACACCGCACATCGACAGGCGGCCGCCTCAGTCGCGACACGAAGATCGGCAATGCCCAGCGAACGGGTCGTCCCGATCACCCCATCCGCATGGGTTGCCAGTGCCACGTCGGCGCGAGCACTCACCAGCACCTGGGCCATCGGTGGCCGGGCCAGCGAGACCAGCCTGGTCGTCAGGTCGAACAGCTCCCGGCCACCGGCACCGGAGAGCCGTGCCACCAGTGCCACGCCGCTGCCGGCTGCCGCGATCGCCGATGCCCTGACGCCGAAATCGTCCAGTGCTGCCACTTCGTCATCGAGATAGGCGAGTACCCGCGGCAGTGGCTTCATTCGAATCGCCGGATCGAGGACGAAAGTCCGCGACCCCATTCGACTGCACTCACCCTGCGCTTCCCCGCCTGCTGCAGCTCGCCGACAGCCACTGCTCCTTCACCGCAGCCGACGACGACCCCCTCTGCAGTACTGAACTCTCCCGGAGCCATTCCGGTTCCACCGCGGATCACTCGCGCTCCGAACAGCTTCACTGCATTGCCGTCGAGCACGGTCCACGCTCCCGGAGCAGGGTCCATCGCGCGGATCAGGCGGGACACCATTCCGGCCGGTTGCTGCCAGTCGATTCTCGCCACATCACGATCGATCTTGGGAGCGAGAGTCGCGAGTTCATCCTGTTGCGGTGTCGGAGTCACTCCATCGGTGATCGACGGCAGCGTCTTCATCAGCGCGTCGGCACCGAGTGCTGCCAGCCTGGCGGTCAAGGTGCCGGTGGTATCCTCCGCGGTGATCGGAGTGGTGGCAATGTGCCACACAGCGCCGCTGTCGAGTCCCCGTTCCACCCGCATGATCGAGACGCCGGTCTCGGTGTCGCCCGACATCAGCGCCCAGGTGATCGGACCGGCTCCACGCCAGCGGGGCAGGATCGAGGCATGGACATTCACCATGCCGAGCCGGGGGATAGCGAGAAGCTCCGGGCGGAGCAGATGTCCGTAGGCGACCACCACGCCAAGGTCCGGAGCCAGTTCCGCGATGCGGGCGACGAAGTCGGGATCCTTCGGAGTGAGCGGCTGCAGCACCGGAATACCCGCCGCTGCTGCCAGCACCTTTGTCGGTGGAGGGAGGAGAGTCGAATGTGAGCGTCCTCGCGGACGATCCGGCTGAGTAACCACGGCCACGACATCGACGCCCGGTTCGGCTATCAGCCGGGCCAGCGCCGGGACGGCGAACTCCGGCGTTCCGAAGAAGACGATCCGCATCACTCCGAAGTCTTCGACTCCTCCGGCGATGGAACCCACGAGGTCTTGCCCGCGTTGTCGCGCTTCCAGCGCCTCACTGCGAGCTGGCGCTTGAGAGGCGACAGGTAGTCGATGAACATCACTCCATCGAGGTGGTCGATCTCGTGCTGTACCGCGCGGGATGCGAGCCCGTCGAGTTCCTTCCGGAAGACGTTGCCATCGCCATCCTGTGCTTCGAGCACGATGCGCTCGGAGCGTTCGACCTCGCCGTAGAGTTCCGGAATCGAGAGGCAGCCCTCTTCGCTCGGCACCTTGCCGGAGGCCTCGATGATCTTCGGATTGACCATCACGAAGCGCTCCTCTTCGGCGTCGATCACTGCCAGCCTGCGCGCCAGGCCGATCTGGTTGGCCGCCAGCCCTGCTCCCAGCGCGGCATCCATGGTCTCGAACATGTCGGCGATCAGCGCCCGCAACGCCTCATCGAACTCGGTCACCGGCTCGGCATGTTCCCGGAGAACCGGCTGCCCCAGCAACTGGATCGGGAGGATCGCCATCAGCCACCGATCCCTGCGCTCTGGTTGCCGACCCTGACGATCCGGTTGCGGTCGATCACCAGTTCCGCAGTACCGCTCTCGACATGGATTTCGTTGTCGCGGACCTTGCGAACCTTGCCGATGATCCCGCCGGCGGTGGTGATCTCATCTCCGAGCTTGATGGCGGCCAGCATCTCGGCGGTGCGCTTCCGCGCCTGCGCCTGGGGCCGCATGATCAGGAAGTAGAAGATCAGGCCGATGCCGACCAGCTGTAGAAGGAAGATCATGGTACCGGCCTGCATCATCAGCTCGCTTTCGCGGAGTAGCGTTCGTGCCAGTCACGCGCCCATGTGGTGAACGTGCCGGCCAGGATTCTTTCCCGGGCCTGTTCGGCAAGCCGAATCAGGAACCGGATATTGTGGATCGACACCAGCCGCTGGCCGAGCTGCTCTTCGGCGACGAACAGGTGCCTGAGGTAGCTGCGGGAGAACCTGGTACAGGCTTCGCAGTCGCAGCCCTCGTCCAGCGGTGCGGCGTCGGACCTGAGCCTGGCACCGCGGACGGTGACCTTGCCGTCGCTGGTCCAGGCGGTGCCGTGGCGACCATTTCTGGTGGCCGCGACGCAGTCGAACAGGTCGACGCCGCGGGCGATTCCGGCCAGCAGATCGTCCGGAAATCCCACTCCCATAAGATAACGGGGGCGATCCCTCGGCAGATGCGGTTCGAGCCCTTCGAGCACCCGCTGCATCACCGGCTTCGGCTCCCCCACCGAGAGGCCGCCGACCGCGATTCCGGTCCATGGCCCGAGCGCCAGCGTGCCGGCCAGCGATTCCCGGCGGAGCGCTTCGTGAGTGCCGCCCTGGACGATCGGCCAGAGGGTCTGCCGGTCGGGGCCATCGACGGTGAGTCGGCGGTGGTGCTCCGCCGACCGGTCGAGCCAGCGAAGGGTGCGCTCCATCGCTTCGCGGGCATGTTCCTCTGAGGCCTGACCGGGTGGAACGTGATCGAATGCCATCGCTACGTCGGCACCGAGGTTCCACTGGATCTCCATCGACTTTTCGGGGTCCAGCCGCTGGAGTGAGCCGTCGATGTGAGAACGGAACGAGACGCCGTCATCGTCGATGTCACGGAGCTGGGCCAGCGAGAAGACCTGGAAGCCGCCGGAATCGGTCAGCATCGGCTTCGACCAGGTGGTGAAGCGATGCAGGCCGCCCATCTCGCGGACCAGCTCGGAACCGGGTCGCAGATGGAGGTGGTAGGTGTTGCCAAGAATGATCTGGGCACCGGCACGTTCGACCTCTGCCGGGTGCAGCCCGCGGACCGCACCCCGGGTACCGACCGGCATGAAGCAGGGCGTCATCACCTTCCCGTGGGGAAGGGCCAGAGTGCCGGCCCGGGCCGCTCCTTCGGTGCCCTCCAGCTCGAACTCGAACACTCAGATTTCCGTGTTCAGGATGCGGAGGATCTGGCGGCGGTGGCGCAGATCGTGACCGGCGACGAAGCGACGCAGGAAGTCGAGCGATTCCTCGCCGCGCTGCTCGTGGATACCGACCCGCGCCAGCTCCTCCGCGGTGACACTCTCCCAGATCCGCAGATTCCAGGTGCGCAGCAGTCCGAAGGCGTGCCAGGCCTCGACCGGATCGGCGGAGGCGTAGTCGAAGCGCTCGGCCCAACGGGTTTCGTCGAATGCCTGAAGCAGCGGTCGCTCCTCGGTGAGGATCATCCGGGCGCGCCAGCCGAACGCCAGCTCGGTGTCGGCGAGGTGAGCCAGCACCTGGATGATCGACCACCTGCCGGGGCCTTCGGGGATCGCCAGCGCCGACTCGGGAAGATTGTCGATGTGATCGGTGATCCACGCCGGCGTGGTGGCAAGGATCTCGAACGGGTCCTGATCGCCCAGCAATTGGAGCGTTTCGGCAACATAGGAGGGAGTGGCCGGATCGGGGTTCGTCATCTCTGTCACCTCACGCACATGGCGTCGCCGTAGCTGTAGAAGCGATAGCCGGATGCCACCGCATGTCGATATGCCGCCATCATCTGCTCGTATCCGGCAAAGGCCGCCACCAGCATCAGCAGCGTGGTACGGGGAAGATGGAAGTTGGTGAGCAGCGCGTCCACTGCCCGGAAGCGGTATCCGGGAGTGATCATCAGTCGCGTTTCGGAGCGGCCCGGAGTCACCGTGCCGTCGTCGCCGGCGGCACTCTCCAGTGCCCGCACCACGGTGGTGCCGACCGCCCATACCCGACTGCCGCGCTGCTTCGCGGCTGCGATTGCGGCGGCAGTTGCTGCCGGAATATCGAACCGTTCACGATGCATCGGATGGGCAGTCGGGTCGTCGCTTTCCACTGGACGGAAGGTCCCCGGACCGACTTCGAGGTCGAGGCTCACGATTTCCGCTCCCATCCCGGCAAGCCGGTCCAGCAGTTCGACGGTGAAGTGGAGTCCGGCAGTCGGTGCCGCGACGCTTCCCGGCACATCGGAGTAGACCGTCTGATAGCGCAGTTCGTCTTCACGGGTGGCGGTCCGGGTGATGTACGGTGGCAGCGGCAACTGGCCGTGCCGCTGGATCGCCTCTTCGGCAGTGCCGCCGTTGAAGCGGACCAGCCGGAAGCCCTCATCATCGACGGCGACTACCTCGATCGCGATGCCATCCGGCAGTTGCACCAGCCTGCCCGGCTTGAGCGCGCGGCCGGGACGGACCATCGCCAGCCACTGGCCATCCTTCGCGGGGTGCAGCAGCAGCACTTCGGCCTCACCGCCACCGGCACGGGTGCCCAGCAGGCGCGCATGACGGACCTTGGAGGTGTTGCGCACCAGCAGGTCGCCGGGAGAGATCAGCGAACAGAGATCGGCGAAGTGCAGATCCTGCATGACTGCTGGATCCTCGCCCCGCAAGTGCGCAGCATGCTGCGCACCGACGAGAGGGATCTCCCCGTCCCTCCCACCCCGATCCAGTACCAGCAGCCTTGACGCCCCCCGCTCGGCGGTGGGTGTCTGGGCGATCAGCTCTTCGGGGAGGTGGTAGTCGAAGTCGCTCAGGATCCAGCGGCGTTCACTCATCCAGCAGCGAGCCCTGTTCCTCGACCGTGCGAGGCGGCTGCATGCCGAGCCGGCGCCAGGCGCGGCCGGTGGCGACGCGTCCCCGTGGAGTGCGCTCGATGAAGCCCTGCTGCAGCAGATACGGTTCGTAGACCTCTTCGACCGTTGCGGCGTCTTCACCCACCGAGGCTGCGATGGTGGTGAGACCGACCGGGCCGCCCTCGAACCTTTCGACTATCGCCGACAGGATTCTGATGTCCATGTCATCCAGGCCGAACTCGTCGACGTTCAGGCGGCTCAGCGCATCGACTGCCACCTTCGAAGTGACATGACCGTCGGCACGGACCTGGGCGTAGTCGCGAACGCGCCGTAGCAGTCGATTGGCCACCCGCGGCGTACCGCGCGAGCGCCGGGCGATCTCGGCGGCGCCATCCTCGTCGATGCCGAGCTGGAGCAGTGAGGCCGAGCGGAGGATGATCGTCCGCAGATCATCGACCCCATAGAAATGGAGACGTTCGACGAGACCGAACCGGGCACGCATCGGCGGGGTCAGCAGCCCGAAACGGGTGGTCGCTCCGACCAGCGTGAATTTTTCGACCGCGAGCTGCATCGTCTGGCTGTGGGGACCGTCGTTCAGTCTGACATCGACGCGGTAGTCCTCCATCGCCGAGTAGAGGAACTCCTCAAGTTGCGGGCGAAGGCGATGGATCTCGTCGATGAAGAGAACGTCGCCAGGGCCGAGACTGGTGAGCATCCCGACCAGATCACCGGGCTTCTCCAGTACCGGTCCCGATGTGGTGCGGCACTGCACTCCCATCTCGCGGGCTATCAGCATCGCCAGAGTGGTCTTGCCGAGTCCCGGCGGGCCGAAGAGGAGCAGGTGGTCCAGTGCGTCGTTGCGGGCCCGGGCGGCATCGATCGCGATCTCCAGCGACTGCCGCACCTGGTCCTGACCGATGAAGTCGTCGAGTCGCGAGGGTCTGAGGGCCGCGTCGTTGGCCACCTCGTCCGAGAGTCGCTCGGGGGTGGTAATCTCGGTTCGACGGGGTGCGGTCATCGTCTCAGGCAGCGGTTGCGCGCCAGCGCACCAGCGTGTCGCCGGGGCTCACCACATGGCGGAGGCGGCAGTGGACGCAGCGATCGCGGACTTCGTGCTCGTCGTCCTTCACCGGTCTGCGGTTGGTGACGCCGCAGCGGGTGCAGAGCCATTCGGCAGTACGGACGGGGCGGGGAATCGACCAGTTCATCGGGATGTCAGTTCCTCCCCAGTTCAGCGAGGGCACGCCTGATCAGCGTGGCGGTATCGATGCCATCGACGGCGACGGCTCGGACTGCGTTTTCGGCGGCGGCAGGCTGGTAGCCGAGGCTCACCAGGGCGGCGACCGCCTGTCGGGTCACCGACCCTGCCGGAGCAGTGCCGCGCTCAGCAGCGACGGGAAGATCGTCCATGCGATCGGCCAGGTCGAGGGCGATCCGTTCCGCCTTCTTCCGACCGATTCCCGGCACCGACGCGAGTACTGCCAGATCGCGGTCGCGGACGGCGTGCACCAACCGGTCCGTGCCCAGGGTCGACAGCATCGTGATCGCGAGCCTGGCACCGACACCGGTGGCGGTGATCAGGCGGCGGAAGACGGCGCGATCCAGTGGACCGGCGAAGCCGAAGAGCTGCCAGGAGTCTTCGCGTACCACCAGTTCGGTGTGCAGCAGTACCGTCTCACCCGCGGCGGGGAGCTGCTCGAAGGTCGAGAGCGGGACTTCGACCAGGTAGCCGACTCCGGCCACGTCGACCACCAGGCCGGCCGGATCCCGCAGCGTCAGAATGCCACGCAGTGAGGCGATCACCGGCGGTGTCCTCCGGTCCGGAGGCGCATCAACTGGGTGAATGCGATTGCCACTCCGTCGGCGGCGTCGGCCGGACGGGGTGGCGAAGCGAGTCCGAGGTGGCGGGTGAGCATCGAGGCTACCTGATCCTTGGTGGCGGCACCGGTTCCGGTGACTGCCCGTTTCACTTCTGCCGGCGAGATCTCGGTGACCTCGATTCCGGCGCGGGCAGCGGTCAGCAGGACGACCCCGCGGGCGTGTCCCAGGATCAGCGCACTCCTGGCATTGCGGCCGTGGAAGAGTCCCTCGACCGCGATGATGTCGGGAGCCAGGCGCTCGATCACGGCAGCGAGGTCATCGGCCACCGTCCTCAGGCGGTCGGCGAGCGGCTCGGTGCGACGGGTCCTGATCACGCCACATTCCACCAGGGTGCCGGATCGTCCCGACCCGAAGGCCACCACCCCGTAGCCGCATACGGCGGTTCCGGGGTCGACTCCCAGCACCCGTAACGGTCTCAGGCCTCTTCCCCCTCCAGGTCGAGCACGGCGGGATCGAGATTGCTGAAGACCTTGGAGACATCGTCGAGTTCTTCCAGCATCTCGATCAGCCGGAGCACCTTGCCGGCCTCCCCGGCCTCGGCCGCCACCAGATTCTTCGGGATCATCTCGATCTCGGACGATTCGATCTGCCAGCCCTTCCGCTTCAGTTCCTCGGCGACCGCATGGATGTCATTCGGCTCGGTACTGACGAGGAAGATCCCATCCTCGACGGCGAAGTCGCTGGCGCCGGACTCCAGCGCTGCTTCCATCGCCTCGTCCTCCGAGCGATTCGATTCGGCCAGGACGATCTGTCCCTTCCGGTCGAACATCCACGCCACCGAGTTCGAGGCGCCGAGGTTGCCACCGTTGCGTGAGAAGGCGTGGCGGATCTCGGCGACGGTCCGGTTGGGGTTGTCAGTGGAACCCTCGATCAGGACGGCGGTGCCGCCGGGGCCGTAGCCCTCATAGGTGACCTCGTCGTACGATGCCCCTTCGAGTTCGCCGGTGCCCTTCTTGATGGCTCGCTCGATGTTGTCATTGGGCATGTTGGCGGCCTTGCCGTCGTCGATCGCCTTGCGGAGCCGGGCGTTGCCGTCGGGATCACCGCCGCCGGCCTTGGCTGCCACGGTGATCTCGCGGATCAGTTTGGTCCATGCCTGGGCCCGGCGTGCGTCGGTGACCGCCTTCTTGTGCTTGATCTGCTTCCATTTGCTATGGCCGGCCATCAGCCCTCCCTGCGTCTCTACCCTGAATCATGGGCGGGAGAATAGCTGGCGGAGTGGTATCGGGCAACGCAGCGCTTGCCGCAGGGGGCCGCCGACGCTACGGTTCGGGGATGTACAAGCCAATCATGTTCGCCGCAGCAGTTCTGGCCACGGTCGCCTGCGGGGACCGCGAGGTGAAGCAGGATACCCAGGAAATGGTCTCGATTCCCGAGGCGTTGCCCAACATCCCGCTCCCCCCGGGAGGCAATATCCGCGGGGTCGAGGGCGAGGGTGATGCCCGCCAACTGCTGATAGCCACGCCGGTGGAGGCCGACTCGGTCGTCGAGTACTATCGGGAACTTCTGGCCGATGCCCCATACGAGCTGATCAGCGAGTCGACCAACGATGGCAGGACCTCGTTCTATGTCGAGCAGGAGGGCGGCCAGCCGCTCTGGGTGACGGTCGAGGGATTGGATGGCGGCACGATGGTGCGACTCACCGGAGCGGCCATCAGGCAGCCGCCACCAGCTCCCGCCCCGACCGCGTCAGCCCCGGCAAAGCCCGCGCCGGTGATCACGACCCCGTAGGGGGGATCGACCTTACCATAGCGGCCAGCGCGTCGCCGGCCTCCTCTCCCAGCGAATCGCGGGCGGGTGCGGTGAGCTGGGACAGCGCTATCCTGGCCCCGGCAGGGGTTGCCTCCTGGAGGTAGGGAAGCGCCCCGGCAATTCCCCTGGCCAGTGGCCGCGGCAGGGCCAGCGAGCCGAGTCGCTGGCCCAGCAGTTCGACCCGACGCCGGTCGATCCGCTCCTCACCAGATTCGCGGTGGCCGATGTCCAGCGCCACCCTTCCCACCAGCCACAGGGCGAACGCTCCCTCCCGCCGGGGCCCGCGCTCCAGTCGGGCCTGCAGCAGCAGCAGCCGGTCGAGTCCCTCGAACCGATCGCTCACCTGATCGGCTCGGTGAGGGCATCGGCAACCATCCCGGGAGTGGTGTCGCGCAGGCAGCGGTGATGTCCTTCGGGGCAGCGCGGCCCGCCGTGGCTGGAGCAGGGACGGCAGTTGAGCTGCTGCTCCAGCACCCGTGCCGGCGCCCGATAGGGGAAGAACCCGAACTCCCTGATTCCGGGGCCGTACAGCCCCAGCACGGGCACCCCCACGGCAGTTGCCAGATGGAGCAGCCCGGTATCGCCCGAGACCAGTGTCTGTGCCCGCCTGAGCAGTGCCCCCGAGCCGACCAGCGAGAACAGTCCCGCTGCACTGGCTGCTGCGTCGCCACCTTCATTCGCCAGCCGCTCACCCAGTGCGCGTTCAGCCGGTCCACCGAGGATTACGATGTCGCGGGTGGAGCGGAGACGGCGGATCAGCGCCGACCAGTACTCCGGAGGCCACCGCTTGGTGAAATGCGCCGCTCCCGGTGCGATCGCGAGGATCCGCCGCTGCCGTCCCAGACCATGGCTGGTCAGAAAGGCGTCGGCTTCGCGCTCGGCCTGTGAGGTAGTGTAGAACTCAGCCGGGCCACCATCGAGCGAGACGTCGAGGTCGGCAGCGGCCTGGAAATAGCGCTCGGCCACCGCACCGAGATCGCCTCCTCGCTTCCCCCGGGTGGTGATCAGAAGCTGACGCCTGACCCGGTGCTTGGAATATCCGGTCCAATGCCCGCCGACCATCTGCCGCAGCAGGCGGCTCCGGAGCGAGCCGTGCAGGTCGAGCCGGTGAGTCCAGGGGTGTTCCCGCAGTTCGCTCGCCAGGGAGGAGAGGGGGTCCTCCCGGCGCCAGGTCACCAGCCGGTCGATCCGCGGGTTGTGGCGCAGCGTGTCGGCCATCTCCTCGCGGGTGACGAAGGTGATCCGGGCCGACGGGTGGCGCTTCCTGATTGCCCTGAGCAGCGGGGTGGTCAGGAGGAGGTCACCGATCGCCGAGAAGCGGACCAGCAGGATGTCGGGAGAGTCGGCCATGGCGCGAGGAAGATGGAAGGGGCGATGGCAGGAGTGAAGAGTGCTTATTCTTGTCACCATGGCCCGCCCGCGCAGCATTCTCTGGATCGATGATGAAATCGATGCCCTGGAGTCCCAGGTTCTCTTCCTGGAACAGCAGGGTTTCCAGGTGGAGCGGGTGACCAACGGCGACGATGCGCTGGTGCTGCTCAGGCGCCAGCCGTACGGGGTGGTGCTGCTGGACGAGCAGATGCCGGGCACCCGGGGGCTGGACCTGATCGCACCGCTGCGTGCGATCGATTCCTCGATGCCGCTGGTGATGGTGACCAAGTCGGAGGAGCCGGGGACGATGCGCGACGCGATCGGCGCCGAGATCTCCGACTATCTGATCAAGCCGGTGCATCCGCGCCAGGTCCTCACCGTCGTCACCCGGTTGCTGGAAGGTGACCGGATCCGGCAGCAGCGGCTCTCCCGCGATTTCGTGACCCGCTTCCGCGATCTGGAGGGGCGGCGGCGGGAGCGGCTCGCATGGCGTGAGTGGGTGGAGCTGATCGCCGAGCTGGCCGAGTGGGAAGTGAAGCTCGGACAGGCAGATGAGCCGGGCCTGCAGGAGGCGCTCCGCACTCTCCAGTCAGGGATCAGGCGGGACTTCTCCTCGTTCATCGCCGCATCGTATCAGGGCTGGCTGGCCCAGACCGGCAGCGATCGCCCACCGCTTTCCGTGGACGTGGTGAGTGAGTTCGTGCGCCCGATGCTCGAATCGAGTGGTCGGGTGATGCTGGTGGTGGTCGACTGCCTGCGGCTCGATCAGTGGGCGATGATCCGGCCGATGATCGAGCAGTTCTTCGACATCGAGGTTGATCACTACTTCTCGATTCTGCCCACTGCCACGCCGTTCTCGCGGAACGCGATCTTCTCGGGGCTGTTCCCGGCGGAACTGGTGCGCCGCCACCCCGAGTGGTGGAACGAACAGGACGACTTCTCCCTCAACAGTCACGAGGGCGAGCTTCTGTCCGAACAGTTGCGCGAGCTGACCGGACGCGACATTCCGGTCCAGTACGAGAAGATCTTCTCCTCCACCGATGGCGAGTCGATGCTGCGCCGTCTGTCGGGACACCTGTCGCGCGACGGCGTCACGGCGCTGGTCTTCAACTTCATCGATCAGCTCACCCATGGCCGGACCGAGAACGAGGCGCTGCTGGAGGTCGCCCGCGACGCGCCGGCCCTGCGGGCTCTCACCCGGACCTGGTTCGAGCGCTCGGCGCTGTTCGAGGCGCTGAAGGAGGCGGAGCGGCGGCAGGTACCGGTGCTGCTGACCACCGACCACGGCTCGATCCACTGCCACACTCCGGCCACCATCCATGCCCGCAGGGATGCCACTCCCTCGCTGCGCTACAAGTTCGGCGACGAACTGCGGGTCGAGGATCCATCCGCCGCACTGCTGGTCAGTGACATGGCGGCATGGGGTCTTCCGGAGCGGCCGGCCGGAACGGTGCTGGCCCTGGCTCTGGATGACCGTTTCTTCGTCTATCCGACCAGACTCAGGGAGTACCAGGCGCGCTATCGCGGGGCGTTCCTGCACGGAGGGATATCCCCCGAGGAAGTGGTACTGCCCGTCGCTCTGCTGATGCCGAGGCGAGGCTGACGTACTCGACGGATATCCGACGGCGCCTCTTCGCGCTGCTCAGGCCGCGGCGCGGTCTCTTCATGCTGGCCCTGGCTGGTGCACTGGTCACCGCCGTTCTCGACGGCGCGATGGTGATCTTTCTCGATCCGCTGCTGCAGCACTTCTTCGGCGAGGGCATCACCACCCGCACCGATGGCACCAGGCTGCAGGCGGTGATCGATACGGTGATGCAGCCGTTCATGTCGGGCACTGCGGATCCGGCACCGCGACTGATGGGACTGTTCCTGGTGATTCTGGTGGTCAAGAATCTGGCCAGCTATCTCACCGCCTACACCTCGGTGCGGATCCAGGAGGGAACGGTCGGCGACCTCCGCAACCGGCTGTGGCAGCATCTGCTGGGAGTGGACCTCGCGGTCTTCCAGCGGACCCGGTCGGGTCAGCTCGCTTCGACGATGGTGGCCGACACCGATCAGGTGAAGCAGGTGGTCTCCAGCACTCTCGCGGCCCTGATTCAGAACCTGGTCACCATCATCACGATGCTGGCGGTGATGTGGCTCACCTCCGCGCGGCTCACCCTGCTGGTACTGCTCACGGCACCGGTTCTGGTGATCGGTGTCAGGCTGCTGGTCAGGCGTCTCAAGAGCCACGGCCGGATCTTCATCCAGCAGCGCGGCGAGCTGACTGCCGCGGTCAACGAACGGCTTGGCGCGATGAAGCTGATCCGGATCTTCGGGGCCGAGCGCGAGGAGGAGCGGGGGATGGCGCGTCATGTCGAGCGCTATCGCAAGGGGGCGCTCAGGACCCAGCGCTTCGCACTGATGACCTCTCCGGTGAGCGAGATCTTCGGTGGTGTGGTGATCATGATGGTGCTGTGGGCGGCGGCGAATCCGGGGATTTCCGGGGCCGTGATGGACGGCCCGGCGGCGATTATCTTCATCCTGACCGCCCTCCGACTGATGTCACCGCTCAAGGCCGTGACCCAGTTCCCGGCGCAGCTTGCGCTGGCGGAAACTGCGGCGGAACGGGTCTTCGGGATTCTCGATCTGGCGGAGAGCGAGGCCGAACAGCCCGGTGAAGAGACCGCCTCGTTCGAACGCGACCTGGTTTTCGACCGGGTGTGGTTTTCGTACGAGGCCGATCGGCCGGTGCTTCGCGATGTGAGCCTCCGGGTCGGCAAGGGCGAGGTGGTCGCCCTGGTCGGTCCGAGCGGCGGTGGCAAGACCACGCTGCTGGAGATGGTGGCGCGGTTCCAGGATCCGGAACGCGGCGAAATTCTGCTCGACGGTGTTTCGGCGAGACAGCTCTCGCGGCGCTCACTGCGGTCGCTGCTGGCAGTGGTCAGCCAGGATACCGTACTGCTGCACGATACGGTGAGGGCCAACATCGCCTACGGTTCGCCTGGGGCGTCGATCGAGGCGGTGATGGCCGCAGCCCAGGCCGCCAATGCCGACTCGTTCATCCGGGGACTTCCCTCCGGCTATGACACGATGCTTGGCGAACGTGGCACCAGGCTTTCGGGAGGGCAGCGCCAGCGGATCGCCATTGCGCGGGCACTGCTCCGGAATGCGCCGATACTGATTCTCGACGAGGCCACCAGTGCGCTCGACACCGAATCGGAGCGGCAGGTACAGGAGGCGATCGACCGGCTGATGGCCGACCGCACCGTGCTGGTGATAGCCCATCGACTGGCGACGGTGCGTGATGCCGACCGGATCGTGGTGCTGGATGAGGGAAAGATCGTGGAGGAAGGTTCCCACGACGAGCTGTATCAGAAGGGTGGGCTGTATCGTCGTCTGCATGATCTCCAGTTCTCTGCTGGCGAGGTGACCAGAACGTGACCATGGAACGCCGGATCCTGCTCCTCGCGGAGTTCGATGACGTACGGCACGCCAACTCGCAGCATCGGCTCCGGGCGCTGTCGCGGCTGGGAGCCGCCGCGAAGGGATTCGATCTTCTCGCCCGGCCGTCACTCATTGCCCGGCTGAGGGCGGGCGACCTCCCGACCCGCATCGAGAAGGAGATCGACGAGTTCGAGCCGGATCTGGTGCTGGTGCTGGGAGCGCCGGTTCTGAACGAGGATCTGGTCGACCGGCTCCGGGCCAGGTCACGGGCCCGCTGGATCAACTGGCTGCCGGACGACATCCGCACCGTCAGTGCTGCGGCAGAAATCGCCCGGCCATACGATGCGATCTACGCCGTCGGCACCGATGTCGCCTCCGAACTGTCCGGCACTCTCGGCCGCACCGTCGACACCCTGGCATTCGCCGCCGATCCATCGGTCTACCGGCCGATCAGGACGAAGGACCAGTATCGCGCCAACGTGGTCTTTGCGGGCGCAGCAACCCCGCGCCGCGAGCGGCTGCTGTCGGAACTGGTCGAGTTCGGCCTGGCGCTCTGGGGACCCGGGTGGCGGAAGACCTCGCTGCGCGACTACTGTCGCGGCGAGGTGCCGAGTACCGATCTGTACGTGAATGCCTACGGCGGAGCCAGTGTCGCGGTGAACATCCACCATGTTGCGGTGGAGGGTGATCTCCCCGAGGCCTCCTGCAATCTGCGGCTGTTCGAACTGGCGTCGATGGGACTGGCACAGGTGGTGGACGAGCGTGGAGATCTGGCCCGCTGCTTCGTTCCCGGTCGCGAAGTTGCAGTCTTCCGCAACGGCCAGGAACTTCGCTCGATGGTGCGCGAGCTGCTGGAGGATCCAGCTTCTGCCGAACGGCTGGGTCAGGCGGCCCGTGCCCGACTGCTGCGTGATCACACCTGGATGCACCGCATCCGTCAGATGCTGCTGGACCAGCCGAGGCCGATTTCCATATGAGCGAAACGTACGAAGGTACGATCATCAGTTTCCTTGGTACCCGTCAGAGTGCGGCGGCATTCACGCTTCCCGCACCGTCGGAATCGGAGATCGCCGGTTTCGTTGCCGCTGCGACAGCGGCGCCGGATCACGGCCGGCTGCGGCCCTACCGCTTCGTGATGCTCGACGAGGGATCGCGTGAGCGCTTCGCCGACTCGCTGGTCGAGGCGGTTGATACCGCGCGAGGCGGGATCACCGATGAACTCAAGTCGAAGATCCGGAAGAAGACGGAGGTGGCCCCGGTGCAGATCGCGGTGGTCTTCTCACCGCGCGACACCGGACGGATTCCCTCCTGGGAGCAGATGGTCACGGCGTCCTGCGCCGGCTACGGTGTCATGCTGGCAGCACAGGCTGCGGGCTGGGGAGCTTCGTGGAAGAGCAACCCGGTGATGAACGGTGTGCTGCTGTGCGAGCTGCTGAGCCTCACCGAGGCGGAACAGTTCCTGGGCTGGGTGAATCTGGGGACGGCGGTTCAACCGGTGAATGGGCGTGCGGAGGTCGATCTCGCGCCGCTGTTCAGCCGCGCCTGAGGATCTCCTCGCGATAGAGAGCCAGATAGCTCTCCGCCATGTGGAGGTGAGTGAAGCGTGTCATCACGTTGGCGCGCACCTGCTCCGGGTCGAG
>CAZSPH010000041.1:0-19648 GCA_964608715.1 uncultured Gemmatimonadaceae bacterium
GTGATGGCGTGGCTGGGCTACAACTGGCACTATTTCGGTGACCCACTCGAGTTCCAGCGGGGAGCGTGGTCGGCATCGGCCCAGCAGCGCTCGCTTGCCAATGAGGGACTCCTGCCGACCGCAGGCAATCCACTGCTGGCTGTGTGGTACTATCTCGGGGCGGTGCTGCTGACTACCGGCGGCGTGGTCGCAATGGTCGGGATCGTCGGAGCAATCGCCGATCGCGGTCGGTCCGGCATTGCCGCTCTGGGACTGCTCGGCAGTGCCCTGCTCTTCAACCTGATCGCACTGGTAGCAGCACAGAGCGTCATCGCCCTGCCCTGGACCGAACCGGCGGGAGTACTCAACGTCCGCTACGGAGTGATGCTGCTCCCGGCCCTGGCGGTTGGCGCCGCCTACGGACTCCGCACCATGGGCCTCGCGACTCGAGGCATGCTCCTCGCGCTGATACTGCTGCTGGGAGTGCAGGGAGCGCTCTGGTGGAGGAACGCGCCGGCTCAGATTGGCGCGTTGCGGGAGGGGCTTGCGATCCGCGACGGCGACATCGCCCAGATGAATGCGTCCCGGTGGCTGGAAGAGAATTATGACCGCGGCAGAGTGCTGATAGCGCCGGTGGTCAACGTCTCCCCCAGAACCAGGATCAGGATGCGGGACCGGATCTACCCGTGGAGCTGGCAGCTTGGTGAAGAGGCGCTGGCCAACCCCGGGGCTGCGGTCGACTGGGTGGTCGTCGACCGGCGCAACGAAGGTGATGATGTAACGAGGGCGGTTGCAGCCGATACCCTGTTCGCCAGGGAGTTCCGGCTGGGATTCGAGGAGCGTGGTCTGGAGATCTGGCGGCGGCGCTGACCGCCTCGGAAATATGAACGGGGAGGACCGATGAAGATGCTGGCGTATCGCTCCTGGTGGGCGATGGTGGTGATGGTGGCTGCGTGCAACCCTCAGGAGCCGGACCTGAACCAGGGGTTCCGGGCGCCGACTCCGGAGGAAATGGAAGCAGTCCTGGCTGGCGCCGGCGATCCGCCGAGGGACCTGCCGCCGGTAGTCGCCTCGCGGGATACGGCGTCGCTGGCGTCGCTCACCTTTGCCGATATCGGTCGCCGCGACGGCGTGACGATGATCGGGGCGCACGACGAGTTCGACCTCGCCATTCCGGTCAACCAAGGAATGACCCCTTCGCGGCTCACCCTGCACCTGATCTCCACACCACGCACTCCCGATGCGACGATGGTGGTCCGGCAGGGCAACCGCATTCTGGCCCAGCGGGTCGTCGGCGACACCAGTTCGCGGGTCACCCTGCCGCTGGAACAGGTGCAGGTGGAACGTGGCCGCGCTGTAGTCACAGTCGCTCTCTACATCCCGGGACAGGATGCCTGTTCCGCCCCGATCTTCTATCGCACCGCAGTGGCTCCGGACAGCCGGGTGGAGTACGTCGGTGCCGCTGGCATCACCGGCGGGATCAACGGCTTCTTCCAGCCCTGGCTTCGCCGGGTGATCTTCTACCTTCCCGACGACCCGTCGCTGGATGCCTCACAGGCGGCACTGGACGCGGCCGCATTCGTCGCGCGTCGCTATCGTGGGATGACCACGAAGTTCGAGATCCGGGCACTGCCAGAAGGAACAATTCCCGAACCGGGATCTGATGAGCGCGCCATCGTGTGGAGCCCGGGTCAGGCCAGTGCGGTGATCCGCACCGAGCAGGGTCGCGGCACCGTCCTGACGATCGGGACCAGACAGGATTCCCGCCAGCTCTTCTCGCTGACCGAAGGTGCCGCGATGGTACCGACCGGCGCTTTCACTGGTGTCAGTGCCAGGCTTGATCTCGAAGGCAGCGGAGTGATGCTGGCAACGCTGGACGACATCGGCGTCGGTTCGCAGACCACCCGCGGCGGCACCGGCGCGACAGCAGTGATCCCGTTCTCGATCGCCGACTTCGGCCGGATGACGGTGCCTTCCTCATTCCGCCTGATCGCGCGCCACACTGCGCTCGCCGCCGATGGAGCCGGCACGGTTGCGGTTCTCCTCAATGGCAACCTGATCTGGTCGCGGGAAATCATCGACGACAGCACCGACGCCACGATCTCGCTGCCGGGCCGGATGCTGCGGCGCGACAATCGCCTCGACGTGCAGTACATCCTGCAGCCGCGGGAGGGAGAGTGCCGTTTCGGCGCCTCGCTCTTTACCGCGACGGTCGACGGTGGTTCCGCCTTCATCACCGTGCCCGGCTCCCCGATGGCGCCCTCGTTCGATCGCTTCCCGGCTGTCATGGCTCCCGCCTTCTCGGTGCTGCTGGAACCCCGCGACCGCTACCGCGTGGAGCTTGCCGCCAAGGCTGTCGGTGCGATGCAGCAGACCACCCGGACGCCGCTGGCACCGTTCGTAGTCCGCGACCTCGACGAGGTGAAGGGGGCGGTACTCGCCGTTGGCACTTCGGGTCTCCCGGATCGACTGGATGCTCCGCTGGTATCGGAGTCATTCCGGCTGCGTGACCTGAACGGCCGCGTATGGTCTGAGTTCGGCACCGCCGAAAATTTTGCCGCGATGCAGGCCTACGAGCGGAACGGATCCGATGTGCTGCTGCTGCATCACACCGGCGACAATGGTCGTCCTCTGCTCGATCTGCTGGATGACGTACTGGACCCGCATGGCTGGTTCGGCGTACACGGCGATCTGGCACTGCGCGGGCCTTCAGGACCTACCTCGCTGATCACGGTTGCCAACTCGGGCTGGCGGATCGCTCCGCTCGATGGCATCCGCACCGGTCTGGCTGCGCGCTGGCGCAGCGGCATCTTCATCGCGGCGGCGATCGTGCTGCTCGGATTCCTGATCTGGCTCTACCCGCGCGTCGTCCGCCGTGAACTCGACTCGACTGGGTGATCTGCTGGTTGCCCGGGGTCTTCTGGCCCCGGAGCAGCTGGCGGTTGCACTCGATCATCACCGACGTTCCGGCGAACGGATCGGCCGGGTCCTCCTCACCCTGGGGATGGTCTCGCGCCGCGATCTTGCACGGGCGCTGGCCGACCAGTGGGATCTCCCTTTTGCGCTGATCGACGACATCACCGTCGATCCTGCTGCGGCTCAGCGATTCCCGCTCGACGCGACCATCGAGTACCGCGCCGTTCCGGTCCGTGAGACTGCCGGCAGGCTGCTGGTACTCACCTCGGAAGAGCCGGACGAGACCCTCCGGAAGACTCTGGAGGTGGTCTATCCCGGCCGCGAACTCGATATCCGGATCACCACCGACTGGGATATCGACCAGGCGATCGCGAAGGTTCACCGCCGCAAGGTGGTCGACGCATCGATCTACGGTCTCTATTTCCGCGACCAGGCCGAGAGCGCCTTCACCGTCTTCACCCTGCCCCAGTATCTGGCGTTCGGCGCGGGGCTGCTGCTGCTGCTGGCAGCACTGTATCGCGCCCCGCTCGAGACCCTGCTGCTGATCAACATTCCGATGACGCTCTTCTTCCTGGCGGTGGTCGTCTTCAGGACGATCGCCGGATTCCGGGGAGCGGCGGCCGAGAATGCGATCACCTTCACCAGGGACGAAGTACGGGCACTCGATCCGCGGGAACTGCCGATCTATACCATCCTCGTTCCGGCGTACCGCGAGGAGAATGTGATCGGGCGGCTGCTCACCTCGCTGGGTGAGCTCGACTACCCCAAGGACAAGCTCGACATCCTGCTGCTGTTCGAGGAAGACGATCCCGCGACGCTGCGGGCTGCGAAGGCCGCCGCTCCCGGTGCGCACGTGCGTTTCCTGGTGGCTCCTGCCGGCGATCCGCAGACCAAGCCCAAGGCATGCAACGTCGGCCTGCTCTACGCCCGGGGCGAGTTCCTGGTGATCTACGACGCCGAGGACCGCCCGGAGCCGGACCAGTTGAAGAAGGCTGTGCTGGCATTCCGGCAGGGTCGCAGGGAACTGGCCTGCGTGCAGGCTGCGCTCAACTACTACAACTGGAACGAGAACTTCCTGACGAGGATGTTCACGCTGGAGTACTCGTTCTGGTTCGACTACCTCCTTCCGGGACTCGATCGACTCCGGATGCCGATTCCGCTCGGCGGAACCAGCAACCACTTCCGAACCACGGTACTGCGCGACCTAGGCGGCTGGGACCCCTTCAACGTGACCGAGGACGCCGATCTCGGCATCCGGGCGGCAATGCACGGCTACCGCGTCGGCATCATCAACTCGACCACCTACGAGGAAGCCAACAAGCTGCTCGGCAACTGGATCCGGCAGCGCTCCCGCTGGATCAAGGGCTACATGCAGACCGCTCTGGTCTACTCGCGCAACCCCGTCGCCGTGATCCGCAAGGCCGGCCTGCGGCAGTTCCTCGGCTTCGTGCTGCTGATCGCAGGTACGCCGCTGATCTTCCTGCTCCAGCCGATCACCATCGCCCTTACCGCCTTCTGGCTCATTTCCAGAACCCATGGCCTGGAGCCGCTCTTCCCCGCCTGGCTTCTCTACATTTCGCTGTTCAACCTGCTGATCGGCAACGCACTGGCGATCTACGTGAACATGTTCGCTGTTTTCAAGCGACGTCTGCACGTGCTGGTGCTGTTCGCGCTGCTGAATCCGGTGTACTGGATGCTGCACAGCATCGCGGCGTTCAAGGCGCTCGGACAGCTCTTCACCAGACCGTACTACTGGGAAAAGACCGTTCATGGTCTCACACGTCACGGCACCTCCTGAACCGCGGGCCCCGCGATGGGCGCGAATCGCCATCGCGCTGCTGGTGGCAGCGCCGATGGTGCTGCTGGCATTCGTGCTGGCCCAGGACGGCTGGCTGAGCGACACCCACGGCACCTTCCTGTCGCGAGTCAGATTCGCCTCCGATCGCGGTCGACTGGAACTCCTCGGCTTCGAGTATCCGCCGCTGCCGTTCCTGCTGCTGGTTCCATGGGCGAACATCGCGATGACCTGGATCATCGGTGGCCTGGGTGTCGCAGCACTCACCTGGCTGGCGGTGGACGAATCGACCGATCGACGCAGCATTCTGCCGCTGATCCTGCTGGTAACCGCGCTCTGGACTCCCGCAGGCGCCGGCATGGTGACCTCGGACTTCAACGAGGTGCTGGGCCTGGTCGCTCTCTTCGTCGGCTGGAAGCACTATCGTCGCTGGTGGGCTACCAGGCAGACCATCCACGGCCTGCGCACCGGCATCTGGCTCGGTCTAGCCTTCTACACCTCACCGCTGGGACTGGCGCTCGCGCTGGTCGCCGGCGCGGTACTGCCGTTGCTCTTCCCCCGACTGCAGATCCCGCCATTCGCCTCGCAACTGGTGCTGCTGGTCTTTCCGGGCTTCGCCGCGACCGCGACATGGGCCTACCTGTCATGGGTCTTCACCGGCCACGTGGCGATGCCATTCACCCAGTGGCGCTCCACCTCGCCCGGCCTCGGCATGGTGCTGCTCTGGAGCAGTCCGTACGTCCTGGTAACATTGATGGCGACGCTCAGGCCACGGGCGGTCACCGCCGGCCTGGTACTGCCGCTGGCACTGCTGGCCGCCGCGAACCTGATGGGATGGAACTACTCCCTCGGCTTTGCGACGGTGCTGCTGGCGCTGGTGGCGATCGTTGCCCTGCCCAAGGAGCTGGATCGGGCATCGCGGACACTGGTTGGAGCGGTGGCAACAGCTCAGGCAGCGATCGCCTGGCTGGTGATGCCGCTACCGCAGATCAGCGATGAAGATCGAGCTGCGAAGGCGGTGGCCGAGGCGCTGATGCAGGCCCCTGATCGGAGCATACTGGTCGATGAACGCTACGCCCCGCGACTGCTCAAATGGGCGAGTTCGCTGGCTCCGTTCCTCACGACCCAGGACACCGGATTCGAGATCGCCCGGGCCCAGCCTGCCACGACCGTCCGGTACGTGCTGGCGACACCGGATGACGAAGGACTTACGCTCGACGCCGACATCCGTCCCCCGGCCGGCTTCCTCCCGGCATGGAGTTGGCAGGGATACCACCTGTGGCGACACCCCGATGCCCCGGTCCCGGTGCTCCGCTTCGACCGGGCCGGTCTGACAGGAGGCAGATGATGTGGAGAGCGCTGGTTACGGTACTGTCACTGTCGCTGCTGCCACTGACAGCGGCCAACGCCCAGTGGACCGTCGACCCCGGCGGATGGTTCATGTCGCACGGTTTCAACGTCGGCCGCTTCCCCGACCGCTTTTCGGCAACGCCAGGAGCTACCAGAAACGCCCTGGAAAAGGTGGACTGGGGAATGTACGCGATCTATGGTCTCAGAGACGGGCTGTCGATCGGTATGGGTCAGGGATTCGCCCGGCTGGAACAGACCTGGGAGGGCGAGACGACCTCCAGTACCGGCTTCGGTGCCACGGGACTCTTCGTGATGAAGCGTCTGGCCAGTGGCAGCGGCGGCATCCTCTCGATTCAACCACGGGTCGACCTTCCTCTGCTCTATGACACGGAGAAGCGGCCGGCACTGGGGCCGGTCGAGCCTGAAGCCGAAGTGCGCCTGCTGTACGGCAACGGCTACGGCATCGCAGGAACTCGCGGCTTCCTCTCGGCATCCGCGGGCTATGCGCCGATCCGCGCCGGCGAGCCCGAAATCCGGTATGACCTCACGGTCGGACTCGACGCCCATCCCCGGATCCTGGTCATGGGCCAGGCTTTCAACGTCGCCGCCTTCTCCGACGGCGATATCGCCTACTCCGCCAGCAAGCTGGGACTGTCGGCGGTGTTCCGGGCCAGCGAGGCCGTGGGTATCCAGGCCGGCTACTACGCCGGCATCTCAGGGAGGAATACCGCCCGCGAGAGGACCTTCTCGATATCGCTCTGGTTGACAGGCAAGGGACGACCGGTCCCCTAGGCCGGTAACCAAACAGCAGCAGTCTGCGTATCATCGATCATCATGACGAGAATCACCAGATCACTGCTGTTCCTGCTGGCATCCGCAGTCGGCACCTCCGCTCTCGCCGCCCAGGACGGTAGCGAGATCATCCGCGGCCGGATCGCGACTCCAGCCGGAGAGCCCATTTCCGATGCCCGGATCACCATCACCGGAACGATGACCCGGTCGGTCAGGACTGTGTCCTCCGACTCGAAGGGGCAGTTCACGATGGTCTTCTCTCCGGGTGAAGGAGAGTACGTGGTGAACGCCCGCCGGATCGGTTCGGCCCAGGTATGGGCGCGGGTGGCACGGACCGGACTCTCGACAGTGCTCACTGTCGACCTGGTGATGACCGACCAACCCTATCTGCTCGATTCGCTTACGGTAACGGCACGTCGCGATTCCGCCGAGATCGAGCGATCGATCGGCGGTGCGGAGACCGACCTGACGGTGGGCGCCCTTTTCTCGCTCGACCCGGGAGACCTGCTGGCACTCGCGGCCCAGGTACCCGGGGTCCTCGGTGATTCATCCGGATTCAGCGTACTGGGAATCGGCAGCGATCAGAACGGCATGCTGGTCGACGGCAATTCTTCCCGGTCCACCTCGCTGCCGCAGGATGCTATTGCCGGTGCCTCGCTGGCGATCACGTCCTTCGATCCCTCCCGGGGGCGTTTCTCGGGAGCCCAGACCTCGGTGCGCACCAGAGGTGGCACCGACCTGACTACCGGTACCCTGCGATCGAGCTTCAACAACCACCACCTCACCTGGGCCGATCCTCGTTCGCCGAATCCCTCGCCCGAACTGCTGTCGGCATCGGGCAGCCTCGGTGGCCCGATCAGGAAGGGACGGGCACACTACTTCGGCGCCTTCGAGGTCCGCAACAATACCACCGAGTCGTATTCGCTCCACTCACCCCGCGCAGTGCTGCTGGAGCAGAACGGACTTTCGATCGATTCGGTCAGCTACCTCTCGGAGCTGCTACGGGATCTCTCGATTCCGCTGCGCGCCCCCGGCGGTTCGCTCTCGCGATCGCAGAACCGGCAGAACATATTCGCCCGGGTCGATCTGACGCCCGGCGGCACCACTTCGCTCCGCTTCCGGGTCGATGGAACGTGGAACCAGTCCGGCGGTGCCGGTACCTCGCCACTGGCCTATCCATCGAGTGCCAACACCAGCACCAGTTCCAACTATGGCCTGCAGGCCAGCGGCACCACGATGTTCGGCAAGATGCTGGCGGAAGTGCGCACTCAGCTCAGTTCCAATCAGTCGGAATCGGGACCGGAGATGCCGCTGCCGAGTGGCAGCGTACGGGTAGGCGTGGCATTCGACGACGATCGCACCGGGCTCACCACTCTCCGGTTCGGCGGCGGCAACGGTGGCGAAAGGGAGAGCGGATCGGTCAACTGGGAAACGGTGGCCGAACTGTCGCTGGTCTCGAACAGCGGCGCCCACCGCCTCAAGGGTGGCGGCTCCTTCGAGCTGTCGGACAACTGGTCCCGCAACACTCCCAACCAGTTCGGTTCGTATTCGTTCCAGAGCATGGCAGATCTGGCCGCCGGCACCCCTTCGAGCTACAGCCGCACTCTCACCGCGCAACGACGCGATGCGGGAGGCGCCACTTCTGCGGTATGGCTCAGCGACGAATGGCGGGCATCGCAGTCCTGGCAGTTCCAGTTCGGCGGACGTGCCGATTTCGTAAGGCCGGGCAGCCTGCCGGAATACAACGCCGAAGTCAACGAGCTGTTCGGCATCCATACCGACAGGGTTCCCTCGTCGGTGGGCTTCTCGCCGCGCCTCGGCTTCTCATGGACCTCCATCCGCGCCCGACGCAGCAGCCTGGAGGAGACCCAGGAGATGCTGATGGCCGGGGCGATGGGCGGAGAAGCGGTCGCGATGATGCGCGAGAACGTCGCCTCGGGAGGATTCTCTCCAACCGGCTCCGCGCGCAACCGGTCGATCACCGTCTCCGGCGGCATCGGTGCCTTCCGCAACGTGATCTCGATCGACCGGATCGCCTCGCTCCGCGATCAGACGGGACTGCCGACCACGACCAGACTTCTTTCCTGCGTCGGCGCCGCCACACCGGTTCCGACCTGGGACCTTTCGGTCCCCGGTCCGGACGAGTGCGTCGATGGTGGTGCGCCAGGAGAGTTCTCCTCGCGGTCGCCAGGAGTCACCGTGTATGACCGGTCGTTCCGCCCGCCGGTGAGCTGGCGCGGCAATCTGGGCCTCTTCGGGCTCAGGCCACTGGGTGCCCCGCTCACGCTCAACCTGGTGCATTCGCTCAACCGTGGTGGCGAGAGCAGCATCGATCTCAACATGCAGCGCACGGTCGGCTTCACTCTGCCGGGGGAGGGAAATCGTCCGGTGTACGTGCAGCCTGGAAGCATCGTCGCTGCGACCGGCGCGATAGCCCCCGGTGCAGCGAGGATCCACTCCCAGTATGGCGCGGTGCGGAGCACGCTGTCCGACCTCAACAACCGGACCACGCAGGTGACGGCTTCACTGTCGATTCCACGTCCGCTGTTCGGCCGAGTTACGCTGAACACCTCCTACACCTGGTCGTATCAGGTAGCCGAGAGTCGCGGCTTCGGCGGCAACACGGGGGGCGACCCGTTCCTCAAGGAATCATCGCGGGCTGGGCGGCCGACCCATCAGATCTCGCTCACCTCGTCGGCGCGGGTATGGTGGTTCCGGTTGCAGACCAGGATCAATGCCCTTTCCGGCTACCGCTACACTCCGATGGTGGCCGGCGACATCAACGGCGACGGGATGTCGAACGATCGCGCCTTCATCGCCGACCCCGCCATGACTGCCGACCCGCTGCTCGCCTCGCAGATGGCGTCGCTGCTGGCCTCGGCACCGGCTTCCGCGCGCGACTGCCTCGAACGGCAGTTCGGCTCCGTGGCCGGACGGAACAGTTGCCGCAGTGGATGGCAGATCCGCACCGACTTCGGGCTGTCGTTCCAGCCGCCGCAGAATTTCGGCTACGGCGACCGGATCCGGATCACCGCCAACATGGTGAACGCCAGCGGTGCTCTGCTGCGTCTCACCGGTCTCGCCGACACTCCGCTCGGCCGGTCGATGACTTCGGCCCAGCCCGACGCCCGACTCCTCTATGTCGAAGGCTTCAATCCCGAGACCAGGCAGTTCTCCTATCGGGTGAACCAGCTCTTCGGCGAGCCGCAGGACTACGGCAATCGCGCCAGACGCATCTCACCGTTCCAGCTTCAGCTCGGCGCCCAGATCGCGATCGGTGGACCACCGCGCAATCCGATGGCGCGGGGACTCGGACTGGCACCGGACAAGGGTGCAGCACCGCTCAATCGCGAGGAGATCGAGACCCGGCTGGCGCGGATGACCCGCGATCCGCTGCAAACGATTCTCGCCGCCCGAGACTCTCTGGTGCTCAGCACTGCCCAGATCGATTCACTCGAGAAGATTCACGCCCGGCGCAGGATCACCCGTGACTCGCTGCTGGAGCCGCTGGTGGTGTGGGTCGAATCGAGGAGGGGAAAGGTCGATGACCAGGGACTGAGTCAGCGCCTGGGGCAGATCCAGCCGGCCATCCAGCGGGAGATGCGAGAGGCGACCGTCGAAGCCGGCATGATTCTCACTGTCGATCAGCGTCGCCGGCTGCCCACTCTGTTCCCCGCCGATCGGCCTGCTCCTGCCGGTGGTCCGGCAAGAGCAAGAGGGCAGCGCTGAGCGCTGCCCTCTCTCCAACCATCGTGGATCACTGCCGGACCTTCATCCGGTAGTAATCACGAGGTTGCCTTCCCCGGGTTCGTCACCAGCCACTCGATGAAGAACTCCATCATCCGGTCACGGCTGAGCGCGGTGTGACCGGCATCAGGGCCGACCTGGACGTCGAAGCTCTTGCCTGCCTGCTGGAGTGCCCGGATCAGCATCATCGAATTATTGGGATGGACGTTGTCGTCGGCCGTACCGTAGTAGATCATCAGCCGCCCGCGCAGGTCCTTGGCATACTCCATCGCGTTACCCTTCCGGTAGCCCTCGGGGTTCGCCTGCGGAGTGTACATGTAGCGCTCGGTGTAGATCGTATCGTAGTGATCCCAGCTCGTTACCGAGGACGACGCCGCTGCCGCCGCGAAGGCATCCGGATGACGAAGCAGCGCCAGGGCCGAGGCATAGCCGCCGTACGAGGTACCGAAGATTCCGACCCGGTCGCCGGCCACATAGGGACGCTTCGCCAGCTCGCGTGAAGCCGCGGCGATGTCGTCGATCTCCACCTCGCCCAGCTTGAGGTAGATCTGGTCGAGCGAGCGCTTCCCCTTGCCTGCCGCAGCCCGGGTATCGACCGTCACCACCAGAAATCCGTACTCCGTCAGGTTGTTGGGAGCCGAGAAGGTTTCGGTTGCACCGGTATTGCCCGGGCCGGCGTAGACCGAGAAGATCACCGGGTAGCGCTTGGACGGATCAAAGTTGCTCGGCTTGTGCAGCATGCCATGGAGCGGAGTCCTGCCGTCGGCTGCGGTATAGGTGAACTGCTCCACCTGCTGCAGGCCGAGGTTCCGGAACTCGGTCAGATCGGTCTCGGCAACTGTGGCCAGGACGCGACCGTTGCGGGCGTCGAGCAGGCGGGTGACCGGCGGACTGGAGTGGGTCTGGGCTACGTCGGTGAGCCAGCGGTTGTCGGGGGAAATGGACACCGCGTGGTTCATCGTCGGGTCGGTGAGGCGGACGTCATTCTTCCCGTCGAGCCCGACCCGGTGGAGCTGCATCTTCATGTAGTTGTCGCCGCTGCGGGCATAGTACCAGAGCTGCTTCGCCTTCTCGTCGACCCTGACGATAGCACCGACCTCGAACGGATGATTGGTCAGCGTGGCGAGCAGCTTGCCCGACAGATCGTAGAGATAGTAGTTCCTGAAGCCGGTACGCTCCGACTGCCAGATGAACCTGGTGCCGTCCTCCAGCCAGCGGATCGAGGGACGGTTGTCGGTCCACGAGTCCGGCCACTCCTCGCGGATGATGGTCCGGCAGTTTCCGGTCGATGGCGAGCAGGCGGTGAAGTCCATCGTGTTCTGGCGCCGGTTGGTCCGGTTCACCAGCAGTTCCGAGCCGTCCTTCGTCCAGGTCACGTTGTAGGCGTAGTAGCCGACCACGTCATCGGCAGAGGGGCGACCATTGCGGATGTCAAGCTGGGTGGTTCTGCCCGTGGCCATGTCATGGATGAAGAGATCGACCACCGGGTTGTCGGTGCCGGCCTTGGGATAGGCCTCGATCATCACCGCTCCCTGCACCTTGGTCTGGTC
Source organism: uncultured Gemmatimonadaceae bacterium (assembly GCA_964608715.1). GTDB lineage: Bacteria > Gemmatimonadota > Gemmatimonadetes > Gemmatimonadales > GWC2-71-9 > Palsa-1233. Next base: position 12,130 of record CAZSPH010000041.1, read on the forward strand.
GGTCTGGAGCCAGTAGTCCTGAACCGGCGATTCGTCGAAGCGGTAGAAGGCGATCTTCGAACCGTCCGGTGACCACCACATCGCGGTGGTCTGCGAGAGTTCCTCGCCGTATACCCACGAGGCGGTGCCGTACTTGATCCGCTTCTCCTCGGAACCGTCGGTGGTAAGCTGGCGCTCGTTGCTGCCGTTGATCGAGGCAACCCAGAGATTGCGATCTCGATAGAAGGCCTTGTTGGTCGAGTCGGGAGAGACCGCTTCGGTGGCCTGGCGACCGCGGGCCACTCCGCCCACACCGCGCATGCCGAAGCCACCCTGCCCGCCGGCATTGCCGGTGGCCTCGACCGGGGTGGCGGTTCTGCCGGCGATGTCGTAGCGGTACCGCTGGCCGGATCGGGTGTACTCGAAACTCCTGCCGTCATCCGACCAGGCCGGCGTGACCGCCCCGGAGACGATGGCCCGCTGGAGCTTCGGTGCCATCTCGGTGTAACGGGCGTAGCCCGGCATCTCCTTGAGACGATCCTGGGCTGAGAGAGCGACTGCGGGCAGGAGGACTGCCAGCATCAACGAACCACGAACAGATCTCACTGAACGACTCCGTGACTGTGTTGGAATGAGGGGATGCGGGACATGCACCCCCATTCTTCTGCTACGTACCGGAAGGCTACCTGGTTGCATCCCGGGCAGCCACGATCGCCTCCCGGAGTTCCACGTACGCGGTGGGATCGATCTCCCGGAACGGCCGCATCACCGTGGCGACCTTGCCGTCGGCGCCAATCACGAAGAGCACCCGGGAGGCGAATGACCGACCGTCGGGAAGAACTTCGTAGCGCCTGGCTACCTCGCCACCCACATCAGCGACGAAGCGGAACGGGAAGTTCTCGTCCTTCGCCCAGGAGGCCAGATCATCCGGAGTGTCGGTGGAGATCGCCAGCAGTGCGACATCCTTGCCGAACAGATCTTCGTACTGGTCGCGGTAGGCGCGCATCTGGGCGGTACAGCCACCGGTACGGGCCCTGGGGAAGAAGGCGAGGACGACGACCTGTCCCTTGAGCGATTCCAGCGACAGCGGCTGGGCAGCGACTCCTTCGCGGGTCGCTACCGGCAGGTTGAAAGCAGGGGCGGCATCACCGACCGCCGGCCCCTGGGCCGCGACGGTCGACGAGCTGATCAGCAGGGCCGCCAGGGCGGCGATCGAAACGGACTTCATCGGGTTCCTCCGGGATGGGGACAACCCCACAAAGATAGCTCCGGGTCTCCACGTGAGACCTTCCCTCACGCGGAGGTGCAAAGCCTCCCATGTGCAGCCCGGACAGGTCTCTCCGTCTCCGGGGACAGCGGGCACGGCGGGGCTGTCCTGAACCTGCTGCCCCGCTGATACGTATCACTCCGATGGGCCGACAGCGGCCCCGAACCTGCACCCTTTCGTTACCGAGTCGAGGATACTGATGCACGTTGGTCGATCGCTTGCCCGAATTGCTGCCGCCCTCCTGCTGGCAGGGCCACTTGCCGCCCAGGGCTTCACGCTGACCTTGCAGCCGACCGGCAACACCACCCGGTTCATCGTGCGGGAGACCTTCGTCAATGTCCCGACTCCGTTTGACGCCACCGGTACCACCGAGAAGGTTACCGGCCAGATCGTCTTCGACGCCCAGGGGAAGATCGTCCCGGCGTCGTCGAAGATCACCGTCGACCTGACCTCGCTGGCCACCGACAACGAGAACCGCGATCGGCAGTTCAAGCGCCAGACCCTGGAGACCCAGGACCACCCCAACGCGGTACTGGCGCCGACCGGCACCGAAGGTCTCCCGGCCGCCATCCCGACCAGCGGCTCTTTCAGCTTCACGCTGATCGGCAACCTCACCATCCGCAACGTGACCAAGCCGACCCGCTGGCAGGTGACGGCCAACGCCACCCCGAACGGCTACACCGGCACCGCGAAGACCACGATCACCTTCCAGGACTTCGAGATGACCAAGCCCCGCTCGGCGCGAGTGCTGAGCGTGGTCGACGAGATCAAGCTGGAATACGACTTCTCGTTCGCCAGGCAGAGCAGCACTACGCCGTGAGGCGGGGCCGGAATCGCTGAATGAAAAAGGCCCGGACGCAGACGCATCCGGGCCTTCGTTCATTGCTGGGCTCCCCTCACGCCGCCACCGCAACACCTGCGGCCCTTCCCAAGGCGGCCCGCAGATCGGCCGTCAAGTCCGCGGCCGCCTCGATCCCCACCGACAGCCGGAGCAGCGAGTCGCCGATGCCGGCGCGGAGTCGTGCCTCCTCCTCCATCGCGGCGTGGGTCATGCTCGCCGGATGCGCCACCAGGCTCTCAACCCCACCCAGCGATTCGGCGAGGCAGAAGAACTCCAGGCCATCGACGAACGCCTCCACCGCCGGCGTGCCACCATGCAGTTCGAACGAGACCATTGCACCGAAGCCGCTCTGCTGTGACGCAGCAACCTCGTGCCCCGGATGCAACGTGAGTCCGGGATAGTAGACCTTCGCCACTGCCTCGTGGCCCTGCAGCAGGTCGACCACCGCAGCGGCATTCTCCAGGTGGGTTCTCATCCGGGGATACAGCGTCCGGAGACCGCGCACGGTGAGATACGAGTCGAACGGTGAACCGGTGAGCCCCAGGCAGTTGGCCCACCAGGCCAGTTCCTCACCCAGTGCCGCATCGGCCGCGACAACCGCACCACCGACCACATCGCTGTGACCATTGAGGTACTTGGTAGTCGAGTGAACCACGATGTCGGCGCCGAGCGCCAGTGGCTGCTGCAGTGCGGGAGAGAGAAAAGTGTTGTCGGCAACCACCAGCGCGCCTGCCGCATGGGCAGCGTCCGCCACCTTCCTGATGTCGGTGATCCGGAGCAGCGGATTGCTCGGCGTCTCGATCCAGACCAGTCGCGGCCCGGCGGCCAGGGCGGCGTTCAGTGCGGCATCATCGTTGAAGTCGACGAAATCGGCTTCCAATACTCCGCGTCGAGCCAGGTGGGTGAACAGTCGATGCGTGCCGCCGTAGCAGTCGTGCGTCATCACCACCCGCTGTCCCGGCTGCACCAGTTGCACCACGTTGGTGATTGCCGACATGCCGGTCGAGGTGATGATCCCGCGCGCGCCACCTTCCAGTTCGGCGATTGCCGTGGCGAGGATGTCACGGGTCGGATTCCCCGACCTGGTGTAGTCGTAGGGTCGCTTCTGACCCAGGCCATCGAAGAGGAAGTTGCTGGAGAGATGGATCGGCGGCACCACCGCGCGATGGTCGCGGTCGACGGCGATTCCCGCCCTGACGGCGGTGGTGGCTGAACCGAGAAATTCAGCGGGCATTCGACACCTCGCTCACCAGTGCGGCACCGACGATCGGCTCGATCGTAGCGCGTTCCTTCAGGAAACCGTCGTGCCCGTACAGAGAGCCTACCGTATGACAGGCCGCCCTTCCCTTCAGTCCTTCGGCGAGTCGGCCGACCAGCCAGGCCGGGACCAGGGTATCGCTGTCGATCGCCACCAGAGTAGTCGGGACGGTGACAGCCGCCGGGTCGACGCGATGGGTATCGATCGCCTCGGAGAGTGCCAGGTAGCGCTCCGCGCTCCACTTTGCGGCGAAGCGTGAGGCGCCATGATCGAGATAGTCCTCGACGGCGAAGCGCGGACCATCGTGTCCCGCCGACGGTGCCACTTCGAATCGGTCCGAGAACTCCTCGATGCTCCGGTAGGTGGTCATTGCCAGCGCCCGGGCCAGCGCCACCCCCGCCTGGGGATCGCCGTCCTCCAGTCCCAGCCGGACGATCCGGCGCTGGATCACCCGGTTGGCGGTTGCCATCGGATGGGTCTCATGAGCGGCAGCGATGATCACCAGTCGCTCGACCAGCGACGGGAAGGCGGCGGCAAATGCCAGGGCCACCATTCCGCCGAACGAGGATCCGACTATGGCGTGGAGACGGTCGACCTTCGCCTCGCGCAGCACCCGCGCAATCGCGAGCGCCTGGAGGCCGGTGCCGGCGCCGACTCCCGGCTCGACCACCCAGTCGATGCCAAGGATCCGGAAGCGTTCCGGATCGACCGCGCCGCCCGGACGGATGAACTCCTCCCACCACCCAGCCTGTTCGGCCTCCGCTGTCGCGTGGGTGTGGTGGGAGGCGGAGATTCCGCCGAGGACGAGAACCACCGGCGCACCGGTCGGGCCGGTCAGGCGCCAGGTGGGGCCGCTGCTGTCGGCCTGCTCGGCGATGGCTGAAGTCGACTGGGCCTTGCTGCTCCATCGGGGAGCGAACCTGGAAATCACTGTACTCATCGTTCCGCCATGCGGCCGGGGGTGGATCACTGACGCCGCGGGGAAAACGGAAACGCCCCGAGGCACGATGTGGCCGCAGAGCGATAACGCTTTTTAGCATTTGTTTAACGTGGCTGCAAGCAGCGGCAAATCACCACGAGGCACTTCAGTTGTATCCGGAGTATCGTCAGGCAGCGGCGGGGTGTCAAGGGGCACTCCCGGCCCGTTCCTGGGGAGATTGCTTCGGGCGCCTCGCGCCCTCGCGATGACGGTGCGGATGGTAGATTTCAGGATCATCCACCCCGGAGGCGGTCCGTTGACCTCGATCTACCTGATAGCCGCCATCCTCGGCGTAGGGCTGATCGTGATCTCCTCGCTCGGGATCGGCGACACCGACGCCGATGCCCCGGATACCGATATCAGCCACGGCGGTGGCTCCGGCTCGCTCGATCTCCTCCTCGGCCTGTTCAGCACCCGGAACCTGACCTTCTTCCTGGCAGCCTTCGGCAGCGTCGGCCTGGCGCTCACAGCCTTGGGCTTCGGACGGATCACCGCACTGGTCACATCTCTGGCCCTGGGGGCAACGGCGTTCATCACCGTTCACGCCGTCTTCGGCTGGCTCAAGCGCACCGATGCCTCGACCAGTGCCCTCGACGACAACGACTTCGATGGCACCCTGGCGCGGGTAGTAATCCCGGTCACGACAGGACAGCGAGGACAGATCGCCTGCCTGATCGCAGGACAGGAGCAGTACCTCACCGCCACGCTCGCTGACGGCGTCGAGGGACCGCTCACTGCCGGCCAGGAAGTGATCATCCTGTCCACCCGGGGCGGCGTGGCATCGATTCTCCCTGCAGGAAACGACCTTCTTCCACCCTCAAGCTGAGGAACTTCAGTGATCCCGACTCTTGCGTTCACTATCGGTGTGACCCTGCTGGGCATCATCTTCGCCGTGATCATCACGGTGAAGGCCCTGATCGTCATCTGCCTTCCCAACGAGATGGTGGTCATCACCGGCCGGCGTCGTGCCATGGGAGACGGACGCGAGGTAGGCTACCGGGTCCTCCGTGGTGGGCGGACACTCCGCATTCCGCTGATCGAGCGGGTTTCGCGCCTCGATCTGCGCACCATCCCGATCGAGGTCTCGGTCAGGAACGCCTACTCGATGGGCGGCATCCCTCTGGTGGTCAACGGCATCGCGAACGTGAAGGTCAGCGGCACCGATCCCATCTCGCACAACGCCGTAGAGCGGCTGCTGGACAAGCCGTTCGGCGAGGTGATGCAGATCGCCAAGGACACTCTGGAGGGCAACCTCCGCGGCGTACTCGCGACCCTCACTCCCGAGGAAGTGAACGAAGACCGCCTCAAGTTCGCTCAGCGACTGATCGAGGAGGCCGACGAGGATCTCAAGCGGCTCGGCCTCGAACTCGACACGCTGAAGATCCAGAACGTCACGGACGAGGTGAACTACCTCGATTCGATCGGCCGACAGAAGACTGCCGAGATCCTCAAGCTGGCCCGGGTGGCGGAGGCGCTGCGTTCGGCCGAAGCGGAGCAGACCGAGGCTTCGTCGCGCCAGGCGGCCCAGGTGGCGGCCCTCCAGGCCGATTTCCGGATCGCCGAAGAGAGCAATCGCCTGCGGGTACGCCGCGCAGAGCTGGAGGCCGAGGCGTCGGCACGTGAGGCCGAAGCGGCGGTGGCAGGTGAGAAGGCCCGTGTGGTCGCCGAGCAGACGCTGCAGCAGGAGCGGGTGGCACTGGAAGCGCGGCGACTGGAAGCCGACGTGATGCTGCCGGCCAAGGCGGAGCAGGAAGCTTCCGAAGCGCGGGCGCGTGGTGTGGCTGCCAGCATCGCGGAGGACGGCAAGGCGCGGCTCTACGTGCTGGAGCAGACCATCAAGCTGTACCAGAGTGCGGGATCGGAGGCCGAGCGGATTTTCGTGCTCAACATGCTGCCGGACATCATCCGCGACATCAGCAGCTCGGTGGGCGAGATGCAGATCGACAAGGTTACCGTGTTCGACTCGGGCAACGGCGCGTCCGGTGTCGCCAACGCGGCGGGCCAGATGCCGAACGCGATCATCCAGCTCACCAAGCAGATCGAGGCTGCTACCGGCGTGAACATCCTGAGCCGGCTGCAGGCGCCGGGGGCGGCTATCGGCGAGCAGCGATCGGCGAACGGCGAGCAGTAGGGGCGACGCATGCGTCGCCTTGATCCCTTTTCGATGCATGGCCTGAAGAACAGGACAATCGCAGCGATGGTCATGCTTGCGATACTGGTCCCAGGACTGCTATCGGCGCAGAGTTCCCCAGCAGTCCTGCGGCATTTCCGGACGGTGCCACTCCACGACGAAGTCATCGGAGTCCGCGAGATCCGCCTTGTCGGTTCCTTCCGTTCAGTGCCAGGACGCAATGCGGCCACCGACACCGTCGGTATCGTGATGGTCGGCAGAGAAGGCATCGGAGCAGGTCGCATGGTAGCGGCTACATCAGTGCCGTCGATCGCGACCCGGTTCCATGTGCCAGGAGGACCGATCGTCAACTTCGCGCAGCCAATCCGCGAGACCGTCGACTATCTCTACTCCGGGCCGGATCGGATGGCAATTGCGGTCAGATCGCATGCTCCGACGGGGAGAGACGGACTGGCGAAACTGGTGATCGACTGGTACGACCCGAGGGGCGCAGTCGCTCGGTCCGCCACTTTCGATATGCCGACGGTCATCCGTACTGCTGCCGAACGGCAGCGTTTTCTCGATTCGATGATCACCACTTTTCGAAGTGGTGCGGATTCTCCATCCGCTCAGGCACTGCGGGAACCCGTTGCCGCGGCTCTCTACTCCCCACCCTGGCATCCACTGCTGAAGCGGGCCTTGGCTGCCCCGTCAGGAAATGTCTGGGTGTGGCTGGCTACTCCGGGAAATCGTAGCGGAACTTTCTGTGCAGTCTCAAGGCACATCCAACAGATGGATTGCGCTGAGGTCCCTTCGGGCCATCAGCCGCTGGCGGTCGGCCCACGCCAGCAGGTCCTGCTGCTCGCCTTCGACCCGGATGGCTTGCCACTGCTGCACGAGTTCCATTTCCTCGCGCCGAGGGAGTAGTACCTGGCGGCGGAGGCCGCTGCCCCGAGAAGCAGATCCCTCGACGTCGCGGCCCTGTGGGCCGCTCTGCTCGGGATGACGGGCCTCCCCCCATTATCTTCGCCCCCATGGCCGGCGAATACATCTTCACGATGCGGGACCTCCGGAAGGTCGTCCCC
>CAZSPH010000042.1:0-16207 GCA_964608715.1 uncultured Gemmatimonadaceae bacterium
CCTCTGGGAGCGCGGTCGCGGTGAGAGGGTCCTGATGCGTCGGGCAACGGCCGTGCGGCCGTTCTGGTCGCCCGATGAGCGTGAGATCCGCTTCATGCAGGACGGCGACATCTGGGCCATCGATCCGGTGACCCTGGTGCAGCGGCAGCTTACCCGGACCCATGTCGCAACCGCACCGGCCAAGGACAAGCCGGTCAACGCCGAACTGAAGCGTCAGCAGTTGGAGATCTTCGACTTCGTGCAGCAGCGGGCCCGGCAGCGCGACTCGAGTACCGCGCGCCAGCGGCGCAACATGATCGAGCAGCCCTACGTGGTGGTCAAGCCGAAGCGCGACGACAACGTCAGCGGCCTGGTCCTCCCCGCCAACGGGAAATGGCTCACCTACACCGTCACTCCCAGGCTCGAGGAGACCCAGACGATCTGGGCAGACTACGTGAACGACTCCGGAGTCGTGGTGAGTCGTTCCGGGCGCGCCAAGGTCGGTTCGCCGCCGGCGAAGGGGCGGATCGCGATCGTGCCGGCCGACGGAATGATCGAGGCCGACAGCGTGAAGATCACCTGGGTTGCCGATGACTCCACCACCTTCGGCAAGCCGGTCCGCGCACTGAGTGCGAGCTGGAATCGCCAGGGAACCCGGCTGGTCGCCGAGTTCGCCTCGATGGACTACCGGGATCGCTGGGTGGTGCTGGTGAACCCGGACAGCGGCAAGCATGAGCGGATTCTGCACCACGAACACGACGACGCCTGGCTGCTGGAATCGCGCGGCGTCACCTGGCTGCCGGACGGCGAGCGGATCGCGATCCGCAGCGAGTCCACCGGTTGGGACCACCTCTACCTGGTCGACATGCAGGGAACGGTCACCCCCATTACCAGTGGAGAATGGGAAGTACGCAACTCGTCGCTCTCCCGTGACGAAACGCACTGGTGGCTCAGCACCTCCGAAGAACATCCCAGCGAGGTACACCTCTACCGGATGCCCCTCACCGGCGGGATCCGCACCAGGATCGACCAGCTCGGAGAAGGTCAGGCCTCGGCGGTATTCTCGCCGGACGAGAAGGCAATCGCGCTCCGCTGGAGTGAACCGGAACAGCTCACCGATCTCTACCTGATGCCGACACAGGCGGCGACCCCGATCAGGGTGACCAGAAGCGGCAGCGACTCGTTCTGGAAGATCGACTGGCCGAAGAGCGACTTCGTCAGCTTCAACGACGACCGCGGTGAACCGGTCTGGGCCCGGGTGTACCGGCCGACTGCCACCCACGCCAACCGCCCCGCAGTGCTCGAGATCCACGGCGCCGGCTACGCGCAGGGAGTGCACAAGAGCTTCAAGGGATCCAGCGCTCACGGCTCCTCACTCTACGCCAAGCATCTCGCCGACCTCGGCGTCACCTATGTGGTGCTCGACTACCGCGGGTCGGCAGGATACGGCCGCGACACCCGCGTGGCAGTCTACCGCTCGATGGGCGACCGTGACGTCGCGTCGGCTGTTGCCGCGGTGCCCTTCCTCAGCGACAACTACAATGTCAATCCTGACCGGATCGGACTGTTCGGCTGCTCCTATGGTGGCTTCTACACCCTGATGGCACTGTTCAGGCACCCGGGAGTCTTCAAGGGCGGCGTGGCGCAGTGCTCGGTGACCGACTGGTCGCACTACAACCACTGGTACACCGCCCGGATTCTCAATGGCGAGCCATCGGCGGACAGCACCGCCTACCGGATTTCATCGCCGATCCACTTCGCCGATGGACTCCAGGATCGACTGATCATCCAGCACGGCCTGGTCGACGGGAACGTTCAGTACCAGGATGCTGTCCGGCTGGTGCAGCGCCTGATGGAACTGGGCAAGGATTTCGACTTCGTCACCTACCCGATCGAAGCGCATGGCTGGACGACCACGTGGTCGAAGCGCGACTCGCAGCGTCGGATGCAGAAGCTGTGGGAAGAAGTGCTGCTGAGGTGAGAGTGGACAACAACCGCCGCCGTCAGGCGGCGGTGATGATGCCACCGTTCGATCGTCATCTCGAGTGCAGAGAGGGATCTGTTTTTGGCGAAGCGGACCCCTCGCTGCGTTCGGGGTGACGGTCTGGCGGTTTCACCGCCAGACGGTCACATCCACCCTCTCCGCTTGAACCAGACCCAGACGGCAGCAACCACGCTGATCATCAGCACCCAGGCTGCCGGATAGCCCCACCAGGGCTCCAGCTCCGGCATGTGCCGGAAGTTCATCCCGTAGATCCCGACGATGAAGGTGAGCGGCAGAAAGAAGGCCGCGAATACGGTGAGGACCTTCATCACCTCGCTGGCCCGATGTTGCGCCATCGCCAGATTGACCTGCAGCAACTGATTGACTTCGTCCATCAACTGATCGGCCCAGAAGAGATATGCGTCAGCCGACTCCCTCGTATCCTGGAACAGCGAAGCGCTCCGTTCGGCCGAGGGGACGATCTTCTGCAGCACCGTGCTGGTCTGATAGACGACACGCCTGATAAGTGAGACCCGCCGCTTGAGCTGGTGTGCCTGACGGAGCGAGGGCGGCGTGTCGCCATCGAACACCGCCGTCTCGAACAGATCGGCGGTCGCTTCACCTTCTGCCAGCGGTCGATCGTAGGAGTCGAGTGTCCGGTTGATCAGCAGGGTCAGCAGCCGGGAGAGCAGGCCCTCCTGCGGAACTCCGTTCGAGCAGCTCTCGCGCACGCCTCCGACTTCCTCCAGGTCTACCCGGTGGACCGTCAGCAGAAACGACTCGCGATAGAAGATCGAAAGCTTGCGAGTGAGTTCCTGAACCGTGGAGGCATCCTCGACAGATGCCCGGTCCCACAGCCTGAGGATCAGGAAGGTCACCTCACCCAGCTTCTCGTGCTTGGGAAGATGCTCGGGATCGAGACAGTCCTCGACGACAGTGTGTGGAAGCTCGAACTCGCGCGCCAATGCGAGCAGCTCTTCACGATCGGGACCGACCACGTCCACCCATCGGAAGTTCGCCTGCTGAACTACCTCATGGCGCATCGATCACCATCAGACGGCACCAGCAGTCAACTCGCGTTCGAGATACGCGGCAAAGATCTCCTCGGCTGCAGCGAGGGACTCGACCCGGAAGAGTTCCCCGCGCAGCGATGTGGCGCCGTGCATCCCGCGGGTGTACCAGCCGAAGTGCTTGCGGAACTCGATGATGGTGTGCCGCACGTCGCCCTGCAGCTCGATCGCCAGACGGCAATGTTCCAGCGCCACCTCGATCCGTTCTGCGGCACCCGGGGCCGGCGGCAGTGCCTCGCCGTCCAGCAACGCCCTGGCATCGCGGAACAGCCACGGGTTGCCGAATGACCCACGCCCGATCATGACTCCGGCACAACCGGTGTGATCCCGCATCCGGATCACGTCGGCTGCGGTCTCGATGTCGCCATTACCGATCACCGGCACGTCGAGCGCCTCGACCACCGCGGCAATTTCGTCCCAGTTGGCCTTTCCCGAAAACATCTGCGAGCGGGTGCGGGCATGCAGGGTGAATGCCTTCGCACCGGCATCCTGCATCCGGAGCGCGATACCCACCGGATCGCGGGTCTCGTCCGACCAGCCACTCCGGGTCTTCACCGTAAGCGGGATATCGGTGGCCGCAACGCAGCGCCGGATGATCTCCTCGACCAGGTCCATGTCGCGGAGACACCCCGACCCGCCGTTCCGCTGCACCACTTTCTTGACCGGGCAGCCGAAGTTGATGTCGATGAAGTCGGGGTGATAGTGCTCAGTCACCATCCGGGTCGCCTGCTCCATCGCTCCCGGATCGGCACCGTAGATCTGGACTCCGATCGGCCGCTCGATCTCGTCGAATTCGCATCCCTCCAGCACCCGCCCGATCCGCCGCCTGATCGCTTCGGCGTTCAGGAACTCGGTCAGCACGACGTCAGCCCCCATCCGGCGGGAGATCCGCCGGAACGGGGGTTCGGAAACACCGGCCATCGGTGCCAGGAAGAGCGGGAAATCCGACCCGGTCGAATAGGGGAACTTCATCCCGGAAATCTAGCATATCCGGGCCTGGAGTTGACCAGCGCGGCTCCGGGATTACCCTTCGCGCGTGAACCTGGCCGACTTCCTCTCAGCCGATGCGATCGGCCTCGATATCGACGCCTCCGGCAAGGAAGCAGCGCTGGACGTGGTAACCGGACTGCTCACACCCAACCCGCGATCCCGCGACACCATCCGACGCCTTCTCGGCCGACGCGAGCTGCTGGGCTCGACAGCGGTCGGACGGGGGATAGCGATCCCCCACTGCCGCTCGCTGGCAGTACCCCGGCTCCGGATGGCCTACGCCCGACTCGCCAGCGGGCTCGACTGGGAAGCAATGGATCGCGAACCGGTCCGTCATCTCTTCCTGATCGTCGCACCGCCGGTGGAAGTGTCCAACCTGTACCTGTCGGTGGTCGCCAGACTGGCCCAGATAGCACGCGAGCCCGGCTTTTCAGCCAGGCTCGCCGGTCAGCCCGATTCCGCCGGAGTGCTGCGACTCCTGCAGGGCTGAGCTACTACTCCCACTCGATCGTGGCGGGTGGCTTGCTGCTGACATCGTAGACCACCCGATTCACTCCCGGCACCTCGTTGGCGATCCGATTGCTGATCGTCGCGAGTACCTCGTGGGGGAAGTGGTACCAGTCGGCGGTCATGCCATCCCGCGAAGTAACCGCGCGAAGGCCGATCACCTGATCGTATGTCCTGCCGTCTCCCATCACGCCCACCGACCGGATGGGCAGCAGCACCGCGAACGCCTGCCAGATCTGGTCGTAGAGCCCGGCAGCCCGGATCTCCTCGATGTAGATCGCATCGGCCTGACGCAGCAGGTCGCACTGGGCCCGGGTGACCTCACCGAGAATCCGGATTGCCAGGCCGGGGCCGGGAAACGGATGGCGGCCTACCATCACCTCTGGAAGACCGAGCTCGCGCCCGACGTTGCGCACCTCGTCCTTGAACAGCTCCCGCAGTGGCTCGATCAGCTTGAACGGCAGCCGATCAGGAAGACCACCGACGTTGTGGTGGGTCTTGATGGTGACCGACGCTCCACCGGTCGGAGAGAACGACTCGATCACGTCGGGATAGAGAGTTCCCTGCACCAGGAACCCGACGTTGTCGCCCACCGCCCTGGCCTCGCGCTCGAACACCTCGATGAAGCGATGTCCGATCAGCTTGCGCTTGGTTTCGGGATCGGTCACCCCGGCCAGGTCGCCGAGGAACTCAGCCTCGGCATCGACCACCCGGAGATCGATGCCGAGGTGAGCGCGGAAGGTATCCTCCACCTGCTGACGTTCGTCGAGACGGAGGAGGCCGTGATCGACGAAGATGCAGGTAAGGCGGTCCCCGATCGCCCGGTGAACCAGGGCGGCCGCCACCGATGAGTCGACTCCACCGGAGAGCCCGCAGATGACGCGGGTATCGGGGCCGACCAGTTCGCGGATCCTGGCGACCTCGCTGTCGACGAAGTGTTCGGAGGTCCAGTCGGGTGTGCAGCCGCAGACCTTGAAGAGGAAGTTGGCGAGCAGTTCGCCGCCGCGGGGAGTGTGAGCCACCTCGGGGTGGAACTGGAGCCCGAAGAATGGCCTTTCGCCATGCTCGATTGCTGCGACCGGCGAGTTCTCGCTTGATGCCACCACCGACCAGCCCGGAGGTGCCGCATCGACGTGATCGCCGTGACTCATCCATACCGGAGTGGTTCCCCCGGCAACGAAGCCGTCGAACAGCTTGCCGCCGATCACTTTGAGGTCGGCCCTGCCGTACTCGCGTCGGGAAGCCTGGACCACGTTGCCACCGGAGAGCTGTGCCAGAAGTTGCATGCCATAGCATACGCCGAGGACCGGAATGCCGATCTCGAGCAGTTCCGGTGACGCAGTTGGAACTCCATCGCCGTAGACCGAGTTGGGACCGCCGGAGAGGATGATCCCCTTCGGCTGCCATTCGCGAATCCACTCGATGCTGCGCGACGGCGGATGGATCTCGCAGTAGACTCGCTGTTCCCGCACCCGCCGGGCGATGAGCTGGGTGTACTGCGAACCGAAATCGATGATGAGAATGCCTTCAGGGTGACTCACTCTGCTGCTTCCGAAAAGGGATCCGGGTTCTCGTCGCGGAAAAGATCCGCGAGACGTTCACGGGGCCGTACCACCGCCCACCTGTCTCCATCCACCAGCACTTCCGCGGGACGGGCGCGGGTATTGTAGTTCGAACTCATCGCAAAGGCATATGCCCCTGCACCGAGCACTGCCACACGGCCGCCTGCGGGGACTTCCGCGAGGGGACGCTCCAGTGCCAGGAAATCGCCGGTCTCACAGACCGGCCCGACGATGTCGGTCGGAATCGGTTCGGTACCGGGATCATTCACGGGGACGATCTCGTGCCAGGCCCGGTAGAGCGATGGCCGCAGCAGATCGTTCATGCCGGCATCGACGATGGCGATCTCACGTCCCCCGGAGCGCTTGCGATGGACCACCCGGGTGAGGAGCACTCCCGACGGGCCGACCAGATAGCGCCCCGGTTCCACGTGAACGGTGCAGCCGCTGGCGCGCAGGTCATCCCGCAAGGGTGCGAGCCACTCTTCCGGCGTCATCGGCTGCTCATCGCGATAGCGCACACCGATCCCACCGCCCAGATCGAGCACTGCCGGGGCGTGGCCACTGGCACGGGCGCGCTCCAGCAGTTCGAGCAGTCGTGCGAGCCCGGCACGGTATGGCTCCGGTGCCATGAGCTGGCTGCCGAGGTGCATCGCGAGTGAATCGAGATGCAGTCCGGTACTGTCGTCGATCACTGCGAGTACGTCATCGAACTGGTCCATCGGGACACCGAACTTGAGCCCACCCTGGCCGGTGCTGATGTAGGGGTGAGTATCAGCAGTGACATCGGGATTCACCCGTACACCTACTGCGACCTTCGCCCCCTGCATGTCCGCGATCACCGCCAGCCGCATCAGTTCGGCCAGCGACTCGACATTGATGTGTCCGACTCCCGCAGTGATCGCGGCCTGCAACTCTTCGTCGGTCTTGCCCACTCCGCTGAAGACGATGTCCGCGGCCTGGAAGCCGGCGGTCAGAGCACGGAGCATCTCGCCACCGGAGACGATGTCGGCACCGGCGCCCTCCCGGGCCAGCAGACGGAGCACTGCCAGATTGCCATTCGCCTTCACCGCGTAGCAGATCCGGTGCGGCAGATCGCCGAAGGCAGCATCGAGCCGGCGATAGCGCTCACGAATTACCGCAGCGTTGTACACGTAGGTGGGTGTGCCCACCTGATCGGCGATCACGTCGAGCGGAATGCCGGCCATCGAGAGTGCGCCAGCGCCGTCCCGGGCGAGACCGGCGTCATGCAGCAGCGGATTCAGTACGCCCGTGCCCACAGCGCCTCGACGGTGGCCGGCCTTCCGGTCCAGATGCAGGTGGTCGGAGCTTCCGGCGACCTGAACTCCGGGTCAGGAAGGCACCGGATCGTAGCCCTGGTCTGCTCCTTGATCTCGGCTTCCACTGCCGGATCACCGCAGAAGCCGGCGTAGACGAAGCCGCCATCGCGTTCGATGAACTCGATGAACTCCTCCTTCGACTTCGGATTGCGGAGCGAGTTGGCCTCGCGGCGCGCGATGGCCCTGTCCAGCAGATCCTGCTGCATCGTCGTCATCTCCTGCTGCAGGCGTTCGACCAGTCCATCCTGGGACACGGGCTCCTTTCCGCCGGTGCGACGGGCCAGCATCACGTTGCCGCTCGCCAGATCGCGAGGCCCCAGTTCCAGCCGGAACGGTGCACCGCGCGACTCCCATTCGTAGTACTTCATCCCCGGGCGCATCCCCTCGCGCCGGTCCACGTGCACCCTGATTCCACCGCTCCGCAGCGTGGTGGCAATGCCATCGGCGGCCGCAATCGTGGCGTCGCGTTCCTCGTCGGTCTTCCAGATCGGGACGATCACCACCTGCCACTGCGCGAGCTTCGGCGGGCAAACCATGCCGGTGTCATCACCATGGGTCATGATCAGACCGCCGATCATCCGGGTGGAGACACCCCACGAAGTATTCCAGACGAAGTCCAGGCCACCCTCCGGGGTCTGGAACTGCACCTCGAATGCCTTGGCGAAGTTCTGTCCAAGGTTGTGCGAGGTGCCGGCCTGGAGCGCCTTGTTGTCCTGCATCAACGCTTCGCACGAATAGGTCCGGAGTGCACCGGCGAACCTCTCGCTCTCGGTCTTGCGACCGGTCACCACCGGCATGGCCATCCACTCTTCCATGAAGCGACGGTACACCGCGAGCATCTGACGAGTCTCCACCTCCGCCTCCTCCTCGGTGGCATGGGCGGTGTGACCCTCCTGCCAGAGGAACTCGGTGGTCCTGAGGAAGAGCCTGGTCCGCATCTCCCAGCGAACCACGTTGGCCCACTGGTTCATCAGCACCGGCAGATCGCGCCAGCTCTGGATCCACTTCGAGAACATCGAGTAGATGATGGTCTCGGAGGTCGGACGCACCACCAGCGGTTCCTCCAGCTCCTTGCCGCCGCCGTGAGTGACCACGGCGGTCTCCGGCGCGAATCCCTCGACATGCTCCGCCTCCTTCGAGAGGAAGCTCTGCGGGATGAAGAGCGGGAAGTAGGCGTTCTGGTGCCCCGTCTCCTTGAACATGTCGTCCAGTGCGCGCTGCATCTGCTCCCAGATGGCGTAGCCATTCGGCCGGATGACCATGCAACCGCGGACAGGCGAGTAGTCTGCCAGTTCCGCCTTCATGATCAGGTCGGTGTACCAGGCGCTGAAGTCCTCGGAGCGCGGGGTGATTCCCTTTTGTTCGGCCATCGGTTCAGTCGTCTCTCGATAGAAGTTCGCGGCAGTGATCGACCAGTCGGTCGACAGCTACCGCCTGCTGCATGCGTGCGCGGAAGTCCTTGAGCTGCACTTCGCCGCGCTGCCTGTCCTCCGGGCCCACAACCACACCGATGCGTGCTCCGCGGGTGTCGGCCTGCTTGAGCTGCTTGCCGAGGGCCAGTTCACGGAGCGAATACTCCACAGAGAATCCGGCATCACGAAGGCGGGCTGTCAGCAGCAGTGCAACGGGAAGGTCATCGGGGGTGATCACTGCAAGATAGCAGTCCAGCTTCGGCGCCAGGGCTGGCAGCAGTCCCCGGTCCTTCAGCAGTTCGCCCAGAACCACATCGCCCATTCCGAAGCCGACCGCGGGCAGATCCACTCCGCCTAGCTGGTCGAGCAGATTGTCGTAGCGGCCTCCGCCGCAGATTGCCCGAAGCGAGCGCCCGGTATCGAACAGCTCGAAAACCGTGCCGGTATAGTAGGCGAGCCCGCGAACGATCGAGAGATCGAGTTCAATGAAGTCGCCGAGGCCCATTGCTTCCAGCGCCAGCAGAGTGGCCCGCAGAGGATGATCCGCATCCAGCATGGACAGCAGCTCTGGTCGGGCGGAGGCACGCTCCAGCAGGTCGCTCCAGGAGGTGGCGAGTCGCAGATCGTCGACCAGCAGCGCCATCGTCTCCGGATCGCCACCCGCTTCGGCATAGCCTTCAGCCGCCTTCTGGTACTCGGCGCGACCAAGCTTGTCGAGCATCTGCATCGCCATCGGCCTGGCTGCTTCCGGAATGCGGAGACCGTCGAAGATTGCAAGCAGCAGGCGGCGATCGGAGAGCCGGACTTTGAAGTCGTCGGAGGTGAGGCCGAGCTCACGCATCACATCGATTGCCAGTGCGATCACTTCCACGTCCGCCAGCGGGCCCGCTTCGCCTACCAGGTCGCAGTTGAGCTGGAAGTGCTCGCGAAGGCGTCCGCGTTGCTGCCGCTCGTAGCGGAAGAGCTGCGGAATCGCGAACCACCTGATCGGCTTGCGGAGACCGTTGGCCCGCTCGGCGA
The DNA here is from genome assembly GCA_964608715.1 of uncultured Gemmatimonadaceae bacterium. Classification (GTDB taxonomy): domain Bacteria; phylum Gemmatimonadota; class Gemmatimonadetes; order Gemmatimonadales; family GWC2-71-9; genus Palsa-1233. The sequence continues at coordinate 9,862 of CAZSPH010000042.1, forward strand.
TCATCCGGGCGAAGGTCGGCGTCATCTCCGGCCGGAGAGATACCTCGCGACCGCCCTTGTCGGTGAAATGGTAGAGCTGCCCGACGATCTCGTCACCGCTCTTGGCGGTGTAGAGTTCCAACGGCTCCAGCGGCGGACCGTCGTACTCCTCGAAGCCGTACCGCACCGCCACCCGGCGCCAGGCACCGAAGATGTGGTTCCGGATGGCGAGGTCGGCCGGCGGGAAGTCCCTGAAGCCGGGGAGAGCCTGGAAAGTCATGGCGCAAAATAACCGGCAGATGACAAGCCTGGGAGAGATGGCGCCTTGATGCCCAGGCCGCGTTCGACGATCTTCCGGGTTTCCCGTCCGGAGCTGATCGATGCGCCGCATCCTTGTCGCAGCCGCGCTGCTGACTGTCCAGGGGCCCCCAGTCCACCTTGCCGCGCAGGTGAGGACCTGGACCGCCACCTACGACACCGTAGGGACTGCTCCCAGGGTCACATCCCCGGGCTACACCGGGTGGCGGGACTCCACCACCGGCTGGGTGCTGCGGCTGGAACGGACTTTCCCGGTGGCTGATCCTGTGCCGGTCGGCTCCTCTTTCACATCCCGGCGCACCCTGCTGTTTCCCGACGGCAGGGTTGCGGTTTCCTCGACGATGCCGGCCGCCGTCCAGCTCTACGACACCTCCGGGGTCCTGATCCGCTCCATCGGTTCTGCCGGCAATGGCCCTGGACAGTATCTCATGCCCACCGACATGGTACTGCACCACGATACTCTGATCGTCCTGGACGGGCGGCAGGCCAGGCTCCTGTTCTACAACGTCGATGGTACCTACATCCGGACATTCTTCACCGAAGTCTACGGGACCGGCGGTCGCAACGGTCTGGCTATCGATCCGCGAGGACTCATCCGCCTGCCACAGGGTCGCGGCGCGATCGATGGGCCCGCCCAGCGGCGCTGGGTCTACTTCGACATGAACGGGAAGCTCAGGGACTCACTCGATCGCCCTCCGATGCAGGAGCTGAAAGGCTGGACGATCGAGATGGGCCCGGGCCGCATCAACACCTTCGGCGTGCCGTTCCAGCCGCTCGACGCCGACGGTTTTCTGAATGACGGCTCGCTGATCTACGGCCGCGGTGACAGGATGCAACTGCTGGTGAGCAGAAGGGGAGCCGACACGGCGCTGATCATGGAAAGGACCGGCATCCAGGCCGATTCGATTCCGAAGTGGTACGCGGATTCCACTGTCGCGCAGATGACCCGCAGTCAGCCGCTTCTGGCAGGCAGGATCACCAGCGATGCCCTTCCGACGTTCTACCCGCTGTGGAATGAGTTCGCGATCGACGGTCGGGGGTACATATGGGTGTCGATGGGTTCCTGGGCCCTCAGAACCCACTACTTCGCCATTTTCGCACCTGATGGTCGCTACCTCGGCCATGTGATATCCCGCTTCGAATCGCTGATCGGCACCTCATGGCAAGCTGATCACGTCGCGGTCCCCACTTGGGATCAGAACCGTACTCCGACAGTGCGGATCTACCGGATCGACCGGAAGGAGAGCAGGTAGCGCCCTTCTACTCCACACCTCACCCGCCCCTCGCCATCGCATCCCCCACGGTATGGAACGATCCCGTGACGAGCACCGTGCCGGCACCCGATTTGGCCTGACGCAGCGCTGCACCGAAATCCGGAGCCCAGCGCCAGGGCGCAGTTCTGCCGCGACCATCGATCCAGGCGGCTACGGCTGAAGAGTCCCAGACGCGGCTCCCGGCAGTGGGAGCCGCCGTCAGATACCCGATGTCGACGACCGGCTCCAGCAGTTCCAGCATCGCCTGCCAGTCCTTATCACCAAGGATCGAGATCACCGCATGAATCGGCCGCGGCAGGTCGCCTTCCCTGATTGCAGCCACCAGCGTCGCCATTCCGTCGGGATTGTGGGCCACATCGTACAGCCACTTCCCTTGCAAGTCGAAGCGGCCAGGCAGTCTGGCCTCGGCAAAACCGGCAGCTATAGCCCCGGCCCCGGGCCGGAGGTGCCGAGGAAGAAGACCAAGCACGGTGTTCGCGACCGCGGCGTTGCGCCGCTGATGGCTCCCCGCCAGCCCCAGAGGGCCGTTCCACCGCTCTCCCGGTGGAACCACTACGGGACAGTAGTCCGTCGCTGCCGCTGCTCTGCCACACAGGAGCAGCAGTTCCGCCTTGACCGGCTCTTCCTCCCCGATCACGAATGGCACTCCGGGCTTGGCTATCCCGGCCTTGGCACGGGCAATCGCCTCGATGGAGTCACCGAGATATTCCCGATGATCCAGTGCGACGTGGGTCACGACCGACACCAGCGGTTCGACGATGTTGGTGCTGTCGAGCTCGCCACCGAGCCCGACCTCGACTACCGCGATGTCGATCCCTCGAGCGGCGAAGTCTGCGAAAGCCATCGCGGTGGTCAGTTCGAAGAAGGTGGCCTGATTCCGCTCGGCAACCGGCAGCATCTCCTCGGTCCAGGCAATCACCGCCTCCCTGGAGATCGGCACTCCATCGACGGTGATCCGTTCGCGGAACGAGACCAGATGAGGTGAGGTATAGACGCCTACCCGGAGACCCGCTGCCCGGAGAGCGGCGGCTATCAGCGTCACCACGCTCCCCTTGCCGTTGGTACCGCCGACATGAATTACGGGATAGATCCGGTGAGGATCGCCAAGCTCACCCAGGAGCTGCGAGATCCCATCCAGACCGAGCTTGATGACGGTGGTACGGGGATACAGGTAATCGAGGACAGCCTGATAGCTCCCGCCGAAAGTACGACGTGGCGGCCCGGATTCCACCGCGCCGCCACTCGATACCTTCTGATCCTCCGGCGTTGGACCCTGCCGGCTCAGGCCGCCGACCCCGCCGCCTTGGGTAGCCGCTGACCGCGCATGTGACGGAGCAGCCTGGCAGTGGTCTCACGCAGTGCCCCACGGGGGATCACCGCATCCACCTGGCCCTTGTCCAGCAGAAACTCAGCCGTCTGGAACCCTTCGGGGAGATCCTGCCCGATGGTCTGCTTGATGACCCGCGCGCCGGCGAAGCCGATCACTGCGCCGGGCTCCGCGATGATCGCGTCGCCCTGCATCGCGAACGATGCCGAGACGCCGCCGGTGGTAGGGTCGGTCAGAATGGAGATGTAGGGCACGGCCGCTGCCCGCATCTGGGCAATCGCCGCCGAGGTCTTGGCCATCTGCATCAGAGAGAGGGCACCTTCCTGCATCCGGGCGCCGCCGGAGGTGCAGACCAGCACCATCGGTACCTTCTTCTCGGCGGACCGCCGGGCGAGACGGGCGATCTTCTCGCCCACCACCGAGCCCATCGAGCCCCCCATGAACCGGAAGTTCATCACGCCGAGGTTGAGGGGCTGACCTTCCAGCTTGGCCGACCCGACATAGATCGCATCGGAGTTGCCGACCCGCTTCCGGGCAGCGGCGAGTCGCTCGGGGTAGCTCTCGAATTCGAGCGGATCGACCGACAGCAGGTCGTTCCACAGCTCGCGCCAGCTTCCCTCGTCGCTCAGCAGCTCGATGTACTCCTCGGCGCTGAAACGCTTGTGGGTCCCGCATTCGGGGCAGACATTGAGCGAGCGTTCGAACTTCTCGCGGATGTCGATGTGCCCGCACGCCTCACACTTCTCCCACGCATCGGCCGGAATCTCGCGGCGCTCTCGGGGAGCAGTTCTGGGCTTTCGCTCCTTCTTGAACCACGCCATGACGGTCATGGACCCTCGGGTGTGGAGACCGCCATCGGGGCGGTGCCGGAACCTTGGAACGTGCCCATAACTTCGTTCATGCGCAAGGGGGACATTTCCAAGTCATTGTCAGTAGTCAACATAGCTCGCAGCCCTTCCCTCTCCCGCAGCTCGCAGGGTAAGTCCCATCGCCAGCGCCAGCGACAGGGTGAAGGAGCCGCCGTAGGAAAAGAACGGCAGCGGTATTCCGGTGATCGGCATGATCGAGACGGTCATCCCGACATTCTCGAAGACATGGGTGAAGATCACCGCGGCGAGACCGAACACCACCATCGAGGTGAACGGATCGGCAGCACGGCGGGCCACCTGGATCATCACGCCCAGCAGCCCGGCGAAGAGTCCCAGAGCCACCATCACTCCGATGAAGCCCAGTTCCTCACCCACTACCGAGAAGATGAAGTCGGTCCAATGCTCGGGGACGTAGCCGGTGCGTTTCTGAGGCCCCTGGGTGAAACCGTTGCCGAACCAGCCACCGGAACCGATCGCGACCATCGACTGGAAGCCCTGATAGCCGGAAGTCCTGCGGAATTCGTCGGCTCCGGGATCCAGGAAGGAGAGCAGCCGGTTCTGCTGATAGGGGCTGAGCCGCCCCCAGACCACCATCGCGAAAACGCCCATGGCCGAGTTGGTCAGGTAGACTGCGATCGACTCCAGGATGAAGGGCCGCCAGACCATCAGCATCACGAACAGCGCGATCATCCAGATGCTCCACGCGGCAGTGCTCCAGGCCAGCAGGAGCGAGACCACTGGCGAGGCGAGGAAGATCAGATTCGGCCCGGGTACCCCGGCCCAGAAGAGTCCGGCGAAGAGAATCGACGCAAAGACTATCGCGCTGCCGAGATCGGGCTGCAGCATCACCAGGCCGGCAGGAACGGCGGCGATCATCACCGGCATTGCGAGACCGCGGAGCGTCGTCGGCACCTCACGTCGGGCGGCAAACCAGCGCGCCAGCATCAGGATCGTTGCCAGCTTGGCCAGTTCCACCGGCTGACCCAGTCGCACACCGCCGATGGTGAACCAGCTCTTCGTGCTGGCTGCGGTGCCGCCTCCGGAGCCGAACGCCAGCGTCAGCACCAGCAGTGCCAGCCCCAGACCGTAGAGCCACGGTGCGGCCCATTCCACCAGCCGGAAGGAAGTGCGGTAGGCGAATGCGCCCGCCACGGCAGCTATCAGCAGCCAGCGGAGCTGGCTGAGCCAGATCCCCGAGGCCGTGGTGCCGATGTCGGTCTGGCCGGCGGAGTAGAGCATCGCCAGCCCGAACCCGGCGAGGAGAATCACCAGAACGACCAGAACGCGACGGAGATCCCGGGCCAAGTTCAGGTACCGGAGGTCGAGTCGGGAGAAACCGGAACGCTGTCCGCCGCGACGTTCCGTTCGTCGTCGCGGAGGTCGGTGACGGGGTAGTCGACTCCCGCTGGCTCGGGCTTCGAACCGGGACCGAGCAACCAGCGGGAGATGGTCGCCTGGACATGCCTGGCGAACGAGGAACCGTGCAGTCCCTCCTCGACCAGAATACCGACCACGATCTGCGGTGCCTCAGCCGGGGCGTAGCCGATGAACCAGGCGATATCCTGCTGGCCGGTCACCTGACCGGTACCGGTCTTTCCAGCCATCCTGGTAAGCGGATTGTAGCCCGACCGGCCGGTTCCCCGTTCAGTCACCGCGGCCATCGCATCACGCAGGACACGGAGGTTCTCGGCCGAGAGGCCCAGGTCGTGGTCGCGCTCGGGAGCGTGGCGGACCAGATATGGTGCCCGCTTGATCCCGTCGCCGGCAATGGCTGCGTAGAAGGAGGTCATGTTGATCAGCGTCTGCGCGTTGTAGCCCTGACCGATCGACAGGTTGAGGATCTCGCCGCGCGACCACCAGTTGGCGCCGCGGGAGTTCACGTAGGACTTGATCGAGGATGGGAAGATCGACTTCTGCTCATCGCTCAGGTCGATCCCGGCGAGATCGCCGACACCGAAGGCGGCACCCTCCTCGAAGATCGCCTCCTGCCCTAGCATCAGGCCCAACTGGTAGAAGTAGACATCGCAGGAGGTGGCCACGGCACCGATCAGATCGAGGCTGCCATGACCGGTGGTCCGGTTGTGACACTGAAAGACCCGATTGCCGAGCCGGAAGCCTCTTCCTGTGCATGGCAGGGGCATCCTGGTGCTGGCGGTTATCAGGCCACGCTTCAGCCCCATTGCGGCCGTAGCAAGTTTGAATGGCGAAGCCGGCGGGTACCGGCCGCGGATGACCCGGTTGATCAGCGGACGGTCGGGGTTCTCGTTGAGGGCCCTGAACTCGGTGCGTGAAATGCCGCCGACCCAGGAATTCGGATCGAACGAGGGATAGGAGTAGTAGGCCAGGATCTCACCGTTGGGCCTCATCGCCAGCAGCGCGCCGCGCTTGTTCGGCATATCCTTCCGCCACATCGAATCGATGAACTGCTGCAGCGGCAGATCTATGGTGGTGGTGATGGTTCCCCCCACCGAGGGTACCACCGACCCCGGCACTCCCTGGTCACGAACGGTGCGATTCCGTGAACTCACTTCCACGTACCTGATGCCGTTACGACCGCGAAGCAGCGAGTCGTACTCCAG
>CAZSPH010000042.1:16307-19533 GCA_964608715.1 uncultured Gemmatimonadaceae bacterium
ATCCGGATCGCGAGTCGTTCACGGAAGAGGATCACCACCAGCACTCCGGTGATCGCAGTTGTCACGCCCTGCAGCGGACCCCAGATCAGCGCCTCGGCGCTGAGACCGCCGAGCGTGGTGCCGGAGAGCATCAGTACGAGGAGATTGCGCACCCAGGTCGCCCCGAAGAAGAGTGCGGCGTTGACAACCAGGTTGTCGGCGAAGAAGACCGCCCTGCCCCACGCAGCGCCCCATCCGATAAGGACATGGGTGATCAGGTTGGCGCCGAACCTCGCCGGAGAGAGAACATCGATTACGAATCCTGCCACCAGTCCCGCCACCGCGGCATAGCCGGGCGGCAGACGGATCGCCATCAGCAGCAGCGATAGAAGAAGCAGATCGGGCATGCCGCGGCCCTCGATCAGCGACGGTCGCAGGTAGAACTCGACGATCAGCAGCAGGCCGATCACCAGTGCGACCTGCAACCGGTCACTGCGCCGCCGACCGCGAGGGCCCTCGCCGGTCCAGACATGGCTCATTGGCCCTCCCCTCTTTCCGGACCCGGAAGCGGCAGCAGCAGGCTGTCACGGGGAGCGACCAGCACGGTGGCGTGAGTCACCTTGCCGGGATTCACATACGGGCGGACACGATAGATCCGCTCGTATCCCAACGGATCTGCCTCGACCGACGCGATATCGCCAACCGGAATCCCGCGCGGGTACACCCCTCCCATTCCAGCGGTATACACGACGGTGCCGACTACCAGCGAATCACGCAGGGCCACACCACGCAACTGAAGGACCGGCAGTCCCTCATCTCCCCCCGAGCTGGCCGGTGAGACCACACCGTATACGGAACCGTCGCCGGTCACCACCGATGCCCGAAAATCCGGATGCTGCCACGTCATCACCGCGGCAGACGTGGGAGCGACGTTCGACACGAAACCGAGCAGGCCGTTGCCGGTGACCAGCGGATCGAACTGCTGCACTCCGGAATTGGAGCCATCACCGATCAGCATCATTCGCGAGTCGGTAGGTGTCGGACGGTGAACTACTGCGGTCGTGAGGTATGATCTCGCGAGACGGGCACGGAGGCCTAGCAGGGCGTGGAGTTCGGCATTCTCCTGCCGGATCGATGCCTGCTCCATCACCATCACCGCCAGCGAGTCGCGATCATGCTGGATGGACTCAAGCCGGAAACGGGCGGAACGGTCGGCCACTGCGCGCGCCTGCACCGCCACTACCGGCCGCAGCGCCGTGCGACGGATGCCGTCGGCCAGCGAAGACGCCCACGAGCGAGGCATCCCGTAGGCGAGCAGCGCCAGCAGCAGGCAGGCCGCGAAGAGGAGGAAATCGTCCCGTCCTCCGCGATCCCGCATGGTCAGGTGGTCAGTACCGAACGGTACTTTTCGAAGTCGTCGAGAATCCTGCCGGTGCCACGCACCACGCAGGTCAGAGGATCCTCGTCCACATGGATCGGCAGGCCGGTCTCCTGCGAGAGGAGCTGATCGAGCCCGCGGATCAGGGCGCCGCCACCGGTCATCACTATGCCGCGGTCGACGATGTCGGAGGCCAGTTCCGGCGGCGTGATCTCGAGCGAGCGCCGCACGCCGTCGACGATCTGCTGGATCGGCTCCTGTACCGCCTCGCGGATCTCGGAGGAATGGACCCGCACCGTCTTCGGAATCCCGGAGACGAGGTCACGGCCCTTGACCTCCATCTCCCGTTCCTCGCCGAGAGCGAACGCCGAACCGACCTTGATCTTGATCAGTTCGGCGGTCGGTTCACCCACCAGGAGATTGTAGTTCTTGCGCATGAACACGACGATCGCCTGGTCCAGTTCGTCGCCGCCGACGCGGATCGAGGTGTCGGAGACCAGCCCGGACAGGGCGATCACCGCTATTTCGGTCGTGCCTCCACCGATGTCGATCACCATGTTACCGGTGGGGGTCTCGACCGGCAGTCCGACACCGATCGCGGCCGCCATCGGCTCCGCCACCATCAGTACCTGCTTCGCTCCCGCAGTCTCGGCGGAGTCGCGCACCGCGCGACGCTCGACCTCGGTGATGCCGGAAGGAACGGCGACGATCACCTTGGGCTTCACCTTGAAGAAGTGCTTGTCGATGATGGTCTTCAGGAAGTAGCGCAGCATCTTCTCGGTGACATCGAAGTCGGCGATCACGCCGTCCTTGAGAGGCCGCACCGCCTGGATCCCCTCCGGCGTGCGTCCGAGCATCCGCTTCGCTTCCAGCCCTATCCCCTTGATTTTCCCACTCGATTTCTCGATCGCAACAACGGATGGCTCGTTGAGGACGATCCCCTCACCCTTCACGTATATGAGGGTGTTGGCAGTGCCGAGATCGACGGCGATCTCATTGGCAGGAAGGAAGGAACCGAACTTGAAGAAATTCATGGGGCAACCGCCGGGCAGGTGACGGCTTCCAAGTTACTTGAGGTGAACCGGAAGCTGCAAGGCGCAACCTCAAGCCAATCCAAGATTTGGGCACATGGGCAGGACGCCATGTGAGCAGGCGCTCACTGACATGCCCGGTGAGCGCCTGCTCACTCCGACCGTGCGGGCACCCCTCGCGGGTGCCACTCGAGCATACACCAGCCCACCCCGACGGGAAGGGCACCCACGGGGGTGCCCCTACGCCATCCGGATGGTGGCACGTGGCCGGGGTTGCGTCGGGATGCCGGTCCGGCGAGTTTCGGACGCTCGTTCCCCACATCCGCGGGTCGGGCACCGGTACCCATGTAACGGAGTTCTGATGCCGCAGACAATTGCCCTCGCCTACTCCGGCGGCCTCGATACCTCGATCATCGTGCCGTGGCTGAAGGAGCACTACTCCGGTGCCCGGGTGGTCTGTGTGGCCGCCGACATCGGCCAGGGAGAGGGGGAACTCGACGGGATCCATGAGAAGGCCCGGGCGTCCGGCGCCGACGAATGCCATGTGATCGACCTCCGCGAGGAGTTCGTCCGCGACTTCGTCTTCCCCACCCTGCGCGCCGGTGCGATCTACAACCGGAAGTACCTGCTGGGCACCTCGATTGCCCGGCCGCTGATCGCCCGCGCCCAGGTGGAGGTGGCCCGGCAGGTTGGAGCCGATGCGCTGGCCCATGGCTGCACCGGCAAGGGCAATGATCAGGTCCGCTTCGAACTGACCTACATGGCGTTCGCCCCGGAACTGGAGATCATCGCTCCCTGGCGGAGCTGGTCGATCCGCTCACGCGAGGATGCCATCGCC
>CAZSPH010000043.1:0-19394 GCA_964608715.1 uncultured Gemmatimonadaceae bacterium
GTGTTGACGTTCGCCAGGTTGTTGGCGATCACCTCGACCATCTTCTGCTGGGCGACCATGCCACTGGCCGAAGTGCGCAACGAAGGGTTCATCTCAGTGCTCCGTGTTCAGGTACATCGGTATCAGGGACGACCCAGCTCGCTGGTCACCAATCCCAGTGCCATGTCGAGTGTCCGCAGCGCATCGGTGTTGGCGGCATAGTGCCGCTGGATGGTGATCATGTCGACCATGCCGAGGAGAGGATCGACGTTGGCGTCCTCGACCATCCGCTGACGCACCACGGTCGATTCAACCGGCTCGGTCTCACCCTCGACCATGAAGCGGCCGAAACCTTCCTTCTGCAGCGACGATGGCGTGGCGGTCTCAAGCCTCAGACGATCCGCCCGGGCACCATCGACCACTACCGTACCGTCGGGTTCGATCACGATCTCGCGTCCGGCGGCGTGAATCGGTCCCTCGAGCCCGAGGATCCGGTCTCCCTCGCGGTCCACCAGGTATCCGTCGCCATCGAGCATCAGCGAGCCGCCGCGGGTGAGCCGTTCACCGCGAGCGGTGTCGACCACCAGAAAGCCTTCTCCCTGCAGCGCGACGTCGAGCACCCGACCGGTATCCCGCAGCGTCCCCTGGGAGAGGTCGATCGACTGCACCGGCACCGGATAGCTGCCATTGCCGGAACGATGTCCGACCACGCGATCACTCTTGAAGCCGTCGCTGCGAACGTTGGCAATGTTGTTCGCGGTCACGGCCTGAAGGCGCTCGTAGTACGACATCGATCTGGCGTTGACCAGCATTCCTGGCAGTGTCATCGTCATCCTCCCGATGGGGTTCCGGAACGATGAAGAAGCAAGCGGTGTGCCGCGAATGACACAGATCTAAGTGATTGCCCTGCAAACAGTTGCGCGACCGCCAATCCTGGTCGGTCGCGCCCCGGCAATTGCTACCGGAAAAAGGTGCCACCCCTCACCGGTGCTGGACCAGCCCCCGAACGGCGTCCTGGCCGAGCCTGGTCTCACGGGCGATGGCCGGAATCGACCGCCCCGACTCGGCGAGATGAGCTACTGCCACCCTGCGGGAGAGGCCGGCAGTGGCCGGCAACGGCTCACGGGATGCCAGCGGGAAATCCAGACCGAGACTGATCGGCCGATTCCGACGGGACCGGACCATCGCGATCAGTGCCATCGCCAACAGCACGGCGGCGGCGATACCGGCCAGCGGCATCACATCTCTGCTCCGGATCATCGCGAGCGAGTTGGTGAACCAGCCGACCACGCGGGGATCGATCGTGATCGAGCCGAGGCGCGGAATGAGCGAGCCGGCAGCGAGAAGACCGGTCGCTGCGGCGAGCGGAAGAAGCAGTCGGCGATTCATGGGGCCAGCTCCAGAGTCAGTTGACTGCGGAGCATCTTCAGTGCGGCAGTACGCACCTGGGAGATCCGCGATTCGGTGACGTGAAGAACCTCGGCGATCTGCCGGAGATTCAGTTCCTCGTAGAAGTAGAGCGTCAGCACCATCCGCTGCTGCTCCGGCAACTCGGCAATCGCCGCAGCCAGCATTCTGGTGCGGTCCTCAGCCTCCAGTCCCGCATCTGGCGCCGGAATCCGGTCGTCGCCCAGCGTCTCGGCCAGCGACGGATGCTCGGCATTGCTCTCCGATCCGACCGGAGCGTCGAATGACACCGCAACCGCTCGATCGGCCTTGGACTGCCACTGATGAAAGGTCTCGACATCGATCTCCAGCTCGGCGGCGATCTCTGCCGCAACCGGTGCCCTGCCAAGACGACGGTGCAGGTCCACCGTCGTCGCGGCGATCCGCCGCAGGCGCTCCCGGGCCAGCCGCGGCCGGGGATCGGCCGCGCGAAGCTGGTCCAGCACTGCGCCTCGTACCCGCTGCATCGCGTACGTGGAGAAGGCGAAACCGCGACCGGGATCGAAGGCCTCGATGGCCTGCACCAGTCCGAACATTCCGGCCCCGACCAGATCATCGTACTCGACTGCATCACCAACCCGGGCAGCGATACCGCGCACCGCGTGATGCACCAGGCCGAGATGCTGTTCGAGAATCTCCGCACGCGCTTCCGGATCGCCCGTATTCTGATAGCGCCGCCAGAGCGCATCGAGATTGCTGGACATCAGATATCTCCTCAGTTCACCGGTGTTGCGGCGAGATCGGATCGCGCCAGTATCGCAGGGGCTACGGCAGCTATGGCAGCAAGAGCCGGGCCCGCTGATGCGGGATCCTGCAGACGCCGTGGATCGCGGTCCAATGCCCGCAGGGTCGTGTCTTCCGGGATAGCGCCGAGCATCGAGATTTCGCGATTGAGAAAACGGGTCACGCCTTCTGCCAGTCGCGCGAAAGCGCCGGGCCCTTCGCTCTCGCTCAGGGTGCGATTCACCAGCACTTCGACCGGCATGTCGGGAAGCTGCCGCGACACGATCTTGATCAGCGCGTAGGCATCGGTGAGCGAAGTAGCCTCGGGCAGTGCCACCACGACCAGCGCGGTCGCGCGCATCGCGGCGCAGCGAACCACGCTGTCGAGTCCGGCACCGGCGTCGACGATCACCAGATCATAGTCATCGTACATCCCGCTGATGATCCGCTGCAGTCTGGCGCGATCGGTCTGACTAAGTCCCTGGACCGCATCGTCGCCCGATGCTGCGGGGAGGAGATGGAGATTCGGCGTCACCGCGACCAGCAGTTCCTCGATTCCGGCATTGCCGTCGATCACTCCGCGGAGCGTGAGCATCGGGCGGACGCCGAAGAGGACGTGCAGATTGCCGAGGTTCTGGTCGCCGTCGACCAGCAGCACCCGCTTGCCGGCCTTGGCAGCCGCGGCCGCGAAGCCGGCGGCGACGAGCGACTTGCCGACACCACCCTTGCCGCTGCCGATCACCAGGCAGGGCGTACCGGCCGGCGTCGACCCTCCGGCGGTCGCGCGGGCCGAGCGAAGTTCGCGGGCCTGATCGTGGATCATGCTGCCACCATGCGACGCTTCGAACTGGCAGTCACCCGGGCTGCCGATTCAGCCGACTCACGCGCAGCGGATCGGATGTCACCGGGTACCTCCTGACCGTCGGTGAGCCAGTCGATGCGCAGTCCGCGCTCGGTGGCGACATCGAAGACCCGGAGATCATCGGGGCATTCATCCAGCTTGGTCGGCAGAGCGTGGGTGACACCGAACGATGCGAACTGGTCGATCGTGGCACGGGTCACTGCCGGCATCCGCCCGGCGGCCAGCGTGAGATGTACTTCATCCGGACGCAGGCGGTGCAGCCAGTCGCGGATCCGGGAGAGATCACCCTCCTGCCGCGGCCCGCGTCCGGGAGTGTCGACCAGGATCACATCACAGTCACTCAGCCGCTGCATGGCCCGCCGGACATCGGCTTCCAGCCAGGCGATTTCGCAGGGAATCCCAGCCAGCTCTGCATAGGTCTCCAGCTGCTCGACCGCCCCGACCCGATAGGTGTCGAGGCCGAGGATCCCGACCCTGGTGCCGCCGAAGATCTCGGGATGAGTGGCAAGCTTGGCGATGGTGGTGGTCTTTCCCGAACCGGTAGGGCCGACCAGCGCGATCACGCGGATGCCGCGACGTCCCCGCTTCGCCGGCTGCTGCCGACCGTCGGTATCAGCGTCGCCGCGGACGATCATCGGCTGCTCCATCTGCTGTTCCAGCAGCGTACCGAACGATGGCGCGAGGCCGGCGAGCGACGGTGACGTTCCCGGAGGAGCGGCCAGCAGCTCGAACTCGTTGCCACGACGGCGGACCTGAACCACCCGCGCATCGGGGCCAAGAGTCTGGCGCAGTCGAGTCAGCAGTGCCGGCATGCTCGGGCCGGTGAAGGTCTCAATTGACACGGTTCAGCTCCCAGATGGAGAGACTATGTACCGGCATCTGCGGCGGCAGTTCGCCGAGCGAGATGACGGGAAGTTCCGGCAGGATCGGCTCCACCAGGCGGCGGATGCCGGCACGCAGTGCCGGAGGGGTGATCAGTGGGCGAGGTCGGCCGTCGCGCTTCGACTTCGCCGACAGTTCATTGAGCGAGCGCAGCAGCGTGGTCAGCTCCTCCGGCTCCAGTGGCGCGATCTCCCGACCGGCCCTGGGGGAGAAGAGCTGCATCAGCGCCCCTTCGAGTCGCGGTCCCACGGTGACTCCGCGGACCGTGCCATCGGGATCGGCGCAGAGCTGCGAGACCACGTGGGAAAGCGCGCGACGGGCGTGTTCGGTCAGCACTTCGGGGTCCTTGCTGGTTTCCGCTCCATCCGAAAGCGCCTCGAGGATGGTGACGAGATCGCGTACCGGGACCCCCTCCTTAAGCAGCCGCTGCAGCACCCGGTGCAGCGTGCCGAGCGACATCCGGCCGGGAATGGTGTCCTCGACCAGCGCCGGATGGGTCTCCTTGAGTCCATCGAGCAGTTCGCGTACATCCTGGCGCGAGAGCAGCTCCGCAGCGTGACGACGGATGGTCTCCATCAGGTGGGTCGCAAGAACGGTCGGCGCCTCGACCACGGAGTAGCCTGCCGCCTCTGCCTCGATGCGACGGTCACCGGTGATCCAGAGACCCGGAATGCCGAAGGTCGGATCGGTGGTGCGGATTCCCTCGACCGATGCGATGGTGGTACCGGTATCGAGTGCCAGGAGATACCGGGGCATCACTTCGCCGCCTGCCACCTTCACACCGCGAAGGCGGATCGCATACTCGGTGGGAGCAAGCTGGACATTGTCACGGATCCGTGCGGGAGGAACGATGATGCCGAGGTCGATCGCAACCTGCCGCCGCATCAGGCCGACCCGCTGCAGCAGATCGCCGTTCTGGGACTCATCCACCAGCGGAATCAGTGCGTAGCCGAGTTCCACTTCAAGCGGTTCGACCGCCAGCAGTTCCTTCATCTGGCTGGCACCGTTGACTGACGGTGCTGCCGCAGCCACCTGAATCGCGGTGGCCGCGTCCTCCGCTACCTGCTGCTTCTGTCCGATCCGCCAGCTCAGCCCGCCGGCGGCGCCGGCGAGGGCGAGGAACGGAATCGCGGGAAGCCCGGGCATCAATGCCATGCCGGCCAGCAGCACACCGGCAATGCCGAGTGCGCGTGGATAGCGGGTGAGCTGCTCGGAGATGAGACTGCCGACACCGGTACTGGAAGCGCCGTAGGTCACGATGATGCCGCCGGCGGTCGATACGATCAGCGCCGGGATCTGCGAGACCAGACCATCGCCGACGGTGAGCAGCGAGTAGGTGTTCAGTGCATCACCGGCACTCATCCCCTGCTGAACCATCCCGATCACGAAGCCGCCAACCAGATTGATCGCGGTGATGATCAATCCGGCGATCGCATCGCCGCGGACGAACTTCGCGGCACCGTCCATCGCACCGTAGAAGTCGGCATAGCGCGCGACATCCTGGCGGCGCCGGCGGGCTTCGTTCTCGTCGATCAGGCCGGCACCGAGGTCGGCATCGATCGCCATCTGCTTGCCGGGCATGGCATCGAGGGTGAACCGTGCGGCAACTTCCGCGATCCGGCCTGCACCCTTGGTGATCACCATGAAGTTGATCACCACCAGGATCAGGAAGATCACCAGGCCGACGACCACGTTCCCGCCGATCAGGAAGCCGCCGAAGGCCGCCACGACCTCGCCGGCGTGACCGTCGCTCAGAATCAACCGGGTGGTGCTGACGTTCAGGCCGAGCCGCATCAGCGTCAGGATCAGCAGCAGGCTCGGGAAGGATGAAAACTCGATCGGATCACCGACGCTGAGCGTCACCAGCAGCACGGTGATCGAGAGTGCCAGCGAAAGCGCCAGGAAGAGATCGAGGATCTGCGGCGGCAGCGGCACGATCAGCAGTGCGACGATCACCACCACACCGATCGCGAGCCAGGTCTCGGCGTTCTGCACCAGCCGCTGGACACCAACACCCAGCCCGCTCGTCCCGGTGGGCACGCGACCACTCTTCGGCCTGCCGGCATTCGCCGCGGCGGCACCGGCGTTCACCACCGAACCGAGCCCGGGAGCGCCAATCACTGGTGCGCTCATCCGTTCCTCCTGTCAGCGAGGGAGCCCGGAAGCTTGCCGCGCTGGCGATAGATGAAGGCGAGCACTTCGGCTACGGCCGCGTACAGCGCAGCAGGAATCGGCTGACCGATCTTGCCGGTCGAGATCAGCGCCCGGGCGACCGGAATGTTCCGCATGATCGGCACGCCATGCTTGCCGGCGAGAGCGCGGATCTGATCGGCCAGGCGCCGCTGGCCCATGGCCACGATGATCGGAGCGGAGCTGGCGTCACCGTCGTACTTGATTGCTACCGCGATGCTGGTCGGATTGACCACCACCACGTCGGCAGTCTTCACGTCACTGAGCATCCGCTTGCGAGCCATCGACTGCGCCAGCGACTTCATCCGGCTCTTGAGCAGCGGGTCGCCTTCCATCTCGCGATGCTCCTGTACGATCTCCTGGCGGGTCATCCGCAGCTTCTTCTGGTGCTGAAGCACCTGCCAGCCGTAGTCGGCACCGGCGATACCGAGGAAGGCCAGTCCGGTGTAGAGCAACAGGTGGCGACTGCTGTCCCCGACCGCATCGGCCACCGCCGCCGCATCCGCACCGGTCAGCGTGAGAATGGCGTCCCACGATCCGGAGATCGCAAGCCAGGTCAGCAGACCGAGAACGGTCAGCTTGACGATCGCCTTGACAAGTGTGACCAGTGAATCGGGACTGAATATCCGGCCGAATCCCTTGACCGGATTGATCCGGTCGAGCTGAGGAGTGATCGGCTTGATCGCCATCACACCCTGCGCCTGAATCGCCGCAGCGAACACCGACGGAGCTACCACCATCGCCAGTACCGGCATGAGCACGATCAGAGTCGCCACGGTGATGTCCTGTACCAGCGTTGCAGCTCCGGTGGCAGTGAGCGGTTCCGCTGCCAGCCACCCGGCTGCCTGGTGCAGCGTCTTCGAGGCATGGCCGCCCAGCATCGTACCGCCGAAGGTGGCAAGCACCCCCGCGCCTGCCAGAACGATGATCGCCGCTCCCAGTTCCTGGGAACGGGGAATCTGGCCGTCCTCGCGGGCCTTGGTGACCCGGCGAGGTGTCGGTTGTTCGGTTTTCTCCTGGGCTGATTCCTCGGCCACGGCTACCTCCCCGCCTCGCGAGGAGTGAACAGCTCGATCACGCCGACAGCGCGATCGGTAGAGCCGGCGGCCCAGGAACTGACGAACGGAACCGCAAACGGCAGTGCCGCACCGAGTGCGATCAGTCCCACACCGACAGTCACCGGCACGGCGACCATCATGGTATTGAGCTGCGGCACCGCGCGGTTGAGCACTGCCAGGGCGATGTTGGTGATCAGCAGCACTACCATCACCGGAGCCGCGATCTGGACTGCGGTGACGAAGACGGTGCCGCCCACTCCGATCAGTCCCGAAAGACCGGAGGCAAAGTCCACCGCACCACCGGGAGGAATCATCTGCAGCGATCCGGCCACGGCACTGACCATCGCCAGGTGGCCTCCAAGCGAGGCGAACACCGCGAGCACGAAGTAGCCCTTGAGCTGGCCGATGCCGGGAGTGCCGAAATCCGCAGAAGCACCGAGTGCGGCGCCGAGCGAAAGACCCATCTGCAGTGAAAGAACTTCAGCCGCGATCGTCACCCCGTAGAGGAAGACTGCGGCACTGAAGCCGATCGCAAAGCCGAGCAGCAGCTCGGTAAGCATCGGCACGATGATCGTCGGGGCGTCGATGGCGAAGTCGGCCGCCTGACTCGCCGGCAGCAGAGCCAGCGTGATCGCCACCGCCATCGCGCCACGGATCCTTCCGGGAATCGCGGACAGCGACCAGAGGGGTGCAACCAGCATCACGCCGGCCACCCGGGTACTCACCAGCGCGAACGCCGGCCAGTTCACCGGACGGAGGATCTCGGCGAGTGCGTACTGCATCACCGCCCCACCATCGCCATGGTCTGGAACATCCTCACCGTGAACTCCGACATGGCGCGGGTAGTCCACGGCAACGTCAGTACGAACACCAGGGCAACGGTCAGCAGCTTCGGCAGGAAGGTCAGCGACTGTTCCTGTACCTGGGTCACCGCCTGAACCAGTGATACCAGCACACCGACAGCGAGTGCGGCCAGCAGCATCGGACCGGCAACGATCAGCCCGAGGGCGATCGCGTTGCGGAGCAGGTCGGCGGCAAGTACCGGCGTCACGCGGCCATCCGGAAGGAAGAGACAAGGTTCTGCATCACCAGCGCCCAGCCATCAGCCAGCACGAACAGCAGCAGCTTGAACGGCAGCGATACCATCACCGGTGGCAGCATGAACATTCCCATGCTCATCAGTACCGACGCGACGATCAGGTCGATCACCAGGAACGGGATGAAGAGCACGAATCCCATCTGGAACGCGGTCCTGAGTTCACTGGTGACGAAGGCCGATACCACGGTCATCGTCGGCAGTTCCTCGATGGTCTCCACCGAATCGGTACCGGTCATCTCGGCAAAGACGGCCAGATCACGGTCGCGGGTGTTGGCGAGCATGAACTCGCGCATCGGAATGACAGCCTGCTGATAAGCCTCGACCTGACCGATTTCACCACGGAGATACGGCTGCAGGGCGGTGGTATTGGCCTCCTCCAGCGTCGGACGCATCACCACGGCGGTCAGGATCACCGCTATCGCCACCAGCAACTGGGTGGGCGGGGCACTCTGGGTACCGATTGCGGAGCGGAGGAACGAAAGAACGATCAGAATCCGGGCGAATCCGGTCATCATCAGGAACAGTGCGGGCAGGATGGTCAGCACGCCCATCATCACTACCACGCCGACAGCACCGGAAAGCTCGAACTTCCCTGCTCCGCTGCCCACCGAGAAGTTCACCTGCGGAGCCGTCGGCGAGGTCGGCCCGGCAACTACCGGTCCTGCCGCCTGCGGCGTCTGGCGGGAGGTGACGGTGGGAGCAGGCGCAGTGATTTCCTGCGCGTTTGCAACCGCCGGAGCGGCAGCGAGGGCCAGCATGAGACCGACGCGCGAAAGAACGGTGCGGAACTGGCCGACGGGTGCAGTCAGCGATCTGGTGATGCCGCTGGACCGACTGGTCGCCGCAATCGCGGCCTCGCGATCGGTACCATCCAGCTCACCGAGCAGAACAGGCTGACCTTCGCCGCTGCCGACCACCATCACCCGTGACCCGACCCGGAGCAGCACCACCCCCTGACGGGGGCCGGTACCGATCCGTTCGACCACCTGCATCATGGCACCACTGCGTGCCGCGGTTCCTGCTCCCTGCAGGCGACCGAGCAGCCGGAGTGTCACGACCAGCAGGCCGACGGTGATCAGCAGTGCCGCAACCATTCCGAGCACCGTTCAGCGCTCCCGGCGGGCTACGTCACGTGGCTGCGGGAGTACCCGGGTGATCCGGACTCCGAAGTGCTCGCCGACCACTACCACTTCACCTTCGGCGAAGCGGCGATCGCTGACGAAGATCTCGACCGGCTCGCCGACCATCCGGTCGAGCTGGACGATGGCACCCGGCCCGAGGCCCAGCACCTCTTCGATCGTCATCGCGGTGCGGCCGAACTCGATCGTGACAGGCAGTGACATGTCGAAGAGCTGTTCGAAGCGGACATCCGCCACGGCGGCCGGAGAGTCGGTTGCGGGACCGAAGTCCTGCAGCGATGCCTCGTGGCTGCCCGGCTGATTGGACAGATCGGTCATCAGTTCATTCTCCAGCGCGGAGTTGTAGTGGAAGACGGAGTAGTGGGCGCGGCGTGCTGTACCTGGATCGCAACGCAGCCGCGATGACGGCCGAGGCGGCCGACCAGCAGCCTCCGCCCGTTGATCGCTATCTCGATACCGCCCTCGGCGGATACCGCAGTCTTGATCACGCGCCCCGGCACCAGTCCGGCAATCTCGGAGGCGCGCATCGGGAACTCGGGAAGACGGGCCACCACCGACAGCGGCGTCACCATCAGATGGGCTTCGGCAGTGGCACGAGTCTGCGCCAGATCCTCCGGGCGCATCCGGTGCGCTCCGACCACCGGAGATGCCTTCTCCTGCAGGAAGACCTCGAATACCACCAGCGGAATGCAGATCCGTATGCAGCCGACCTGCTCACCCGAGATCACCCTCAGGTCGACCTGGAGGACGCGATCCTCGCGAGCAGCGATCCGGATCGATTCGGAGATCCCGGTGAATCCGCTGCGGGTGACCTCCATCGGAATCATCGTGTGCCAGGCCTCCTGGAACAGCACCATGATCCGGTCAGCGATGTTGCCAAGGATGTTCTGCTCCAGCGGCGTAAGCGATCGGTCGGCGACCGCAGTCGATCCGCCGGCACCGCCGAACAGCCGGTCGACACAGAAGTCGGGAAGGCCGTCGCCGAGGTCGATCGCGCCCTGCGAGCCGGTCATCTCACCGAGAGAGTGGATCCAGGTGGCACAGGGAGAGCCGATGGCGCCCTGGAAATCACGACAGGAGAGCTGACGGGTGGCCTCGGGAATCACATCCACGGAGACCATCAAACGGGCCGAGAGAAACGACTGGACCGCCTGAGCCAGCCTGGCATGGACCCCGTCGAGAATCAGCTGCCGCTCGCGCGAGATCAGCGCCGGACGGAGGAAATCGTAGGGGGCAGCCTGAGCAGTGGAGGCTGTCATTACTGGATCAGAAACTGGGGGAGGAAGACCTTCGCCTTGGCACCCTTGAGGATCGGAGTCGCGATCCGCAGGAACTCGGCCCTGAGCGAGTCGCGTGCACCGGCACGGGTCAGCGCTTCGAGATTGTGCCGTTCCAGCGTGGACGCCGCTGCATCGCGGAGCTGGACCTCGGCAGCCTTGAGTCGCCCCTCGGCAGTCTCGTCGGCCACCTCGTAGACGATGGTCACCACCACGAATCGCGAACCGCTGCTGCCAGCAGGATTCACGATCAGGTTGTCGATCCGGACCTGCTTCGGACCACCCTTGCCGTGACTGCCACCACCACCGCCGAAGTCTTCCTCTTCTGATACCTCGTGAGATTCGCCGCCGGCAGCTCCCAACCGGGGTGCGACAACGAAGTTGCCTACGGCGATCCCGGCAATCGCTGCCGCCAGGATGCCGCCAATCACCTTCTTCGAATTGCCGGCCTTCGCCGGAGCCTCTGCTGTCTCGGACATCCGTTCCTCCAGTAACGTGCGCACGACGCGCTTGCGACATCACTGAAAGCAACCAACGTACCAGACGGACAGAAGGCGCCTATCTTGTTGTGTATTAAGAACTTAAGAAGACAGGAGCCATCTAGCTGCAGGAGGCGCCGGGCAGGAAGGACCGGCATTCTTTGCCGGGCCGGGGTGGTCGGAGATGCCGGGCGGCAGGAGGGACCTCGGCAGAGGTCCTCTAGTCAGGCAGGTGACCGGCAGTAAGGGCGCAGCATGCTGCGCCCTTACTATCCGATTTCAGTTACCGGGGGCGCCGCGCGCCCCCTGCTGCCTACCTCTTGAGGTTCACCAGCTCGCTGAGCATCTCGTCCGAGGTGGTGATCACCCGGGCGTTGGCCTGGAAGCCGCGCTGGGTGACGATCATGCTGGTGAACTCCTGTGACAGATCGACATTGGAGTTCTCCAGCGCACCCGGCGTGATGCTCGAGCTGCTGCTGGTACCGGCGAAGCCGAGCACCGCGATACCCGAGTTGGCCGACTCGGCGTACATGTTGTCGCCGGACCGGAGGAGACCGGACGGGTTGTTGAAGCTGGCCAGCGCGATCTGGGCGAGCGCCCGCGATACGCCGTTCGAGAAGAAACCGGTGATCACGCCGTTGGCGTCCACCGCGATCGACTCGAGATCGCCGGAGCGGTAGCCGTCCTGGCGGACTACGACGGCATTCGACGGATTCGCGAAGCCGGCCAGACCGTCGATGTCACCGATGGTGCCCGCGTTGAACTCGACATCGAACGGATCACCACCATTGGTGGGAGTGACCGTGAGCGCTCCACCGCCGCCGGGGTAGTCGAACGTGGCAAGCGAGCCGTCGGGATTGAACGTCACCTGTCCGGTACCACCCGCGAAGGTGGCGGTTGCGCAGGAGACTTCCCAGTCCCAGGCGCCGGTGGCGGTGTTGGTGAAGGTGATCTCCAGCAGGTGCGGGCTGCCGGCGGAGTCGTAGACCGTTACCCCCATCGCGTGGGTATCACCGACTGCCGCATTGAGGTCGAGATTGCCGGTGATGCCGATCTCGCTAGTCGCACGGGCCGCCGTCTTCTGACCGATCGGCAGCTTTACGTCGGAAACCTGCGAAGTCGACGAAAAGGTTCCGTCGGTACCGGCCGTGATTCCCTGAACGACATAGCCGTTGTTCGGAGCGATCAGTCGCCCGTCGGCGTCGAGCTGGAAGTTGCCGGCCCGGGTGTAGAACTTCCGCTGACCGTTGCCCACCACGAAGAACGAGTCCCCCTGGATCGCGAGGTCGGTCATCTGGCCAGTAGCTTCGAGGGTGCCCTGGGTAAAGAGCTGGTCGATCGACCCGATGTTCATGCCCGACCCGATCTGGATCGGGTTGATGCCGCCGAGGTCACCCGGCGGACGCGAGGCGCCCTGGAGGAGCTGGGTGAAGGCCTCCTTGAAGGTCACCCGCGAGGACTTGAACGCCACCGTGTTCACGTTGGCGATGTTGTTGCCGATCACGTCCAGGCGCGTCTGGTGATTGCGCAGTCCGGACACACCGGCGTACAGGGAACGCATCATGACTCTGATCCTCCGTTGTTGGTAGATGCTGGTGCCGGTACCGTCGGCTGTGCGGCCGCCCGTACCTCGACGATGTCACTGAACGGCACCAGCGTACCGCCCAGTCTGAGCATTATCTCGCCATTCACGATCGACATCCCCTCGACCGTGGCGATCGTGAGCGGCCGCGTGAGCAGGGTATTGCCCTCCCCATCCTTCGCGGTCGCGATGTATTCGTAGCTTCCCGGCTGCACTCCCTCGGGAACGGTGATCTCGAAGCTCTTCCGTCCGCTACCCGGTGCAGCATGGATCGACGAGGCCATGGCCTTGCCGTCGGCTCCGATCACCGAGATCTCCAGTTGTTCAACATCATCCGGGAGATCGATGATCATCCTGGCAGTGCCGTCCTGACCCACCACCGTCCTCGCACCGTCGAGCACGATGTCGCGCCCGACCATGCTGGTCGCATAGTTGGTCATGCCCAGCTTCTGGGCCTCCTGCGCAGCAGTGGCCTGGGCACCCATCTGACGGGAGATCTCGATCAACTGCTCGACACTCGAGAACTGCGCCAACTGGGTGGCGTACTCCGCGCCATCCATCGGCGAGAGCGGATCCTGGTGCCGCATCTGGGCCACCAGTAACTGGAGGAAGTCATCCTTCCCCATCACGGTCTTGTCGCCCTTGGCGGCAGGAGCTTCTCTCGGAGCGAGCAGCTCGCTCAGGGACGTCGGCTCTATCATCATGCGGTCTCCTTCTTCTCTCGGTTGCTGCGTCGCTGCTGCCGTTCACGTTCCGGCGCGCTGCGCTCGTTGCCGGTTTCCTCACGCTGATCGGATCCGCCGGAACGCTCCATCCGGAGTTCACCGCTCCGCTGTCTGATGTCGTCCAGTGCCACCCCGATCCGCTGACCGGATACTGCATCGGCACTCTCGACCGACCGGATCACTACTCTTGCCTCCTGAAAGCCCTGCTCTCTGAGCCCCTGCTTCAGCTCGTCGATCCGGCTGGAGAGAAGCGGTGCATCGGCCGCATCGACAGTTACGGTGGCAGTGACCGTCTCACCCCGCACCGCGACCCTCACCCGGGCCTCCGAGCCGCCGACATCCATCCGGACCGTCGCGTGACTGGTGGGCTGGCCCATTTTCGGCAGCTCTGCATTGGGCCGCTGGCTGGAGCCGACTTCGGCATTGCCGCTGACCGGTGCAGCCGGAGAGGAAGGCTGACGCAACTCGACCCGTGGCGACGCCACGGCATCGACTGTGGCCGACCTGGGCGGTCCTTCCTTCACCTCCAGAGTCGCGACCGGTGATTCATTTCCTCCATCGGTGCTCTCGCGCTCATTGTCGTCCCCGGAATACTCAGCAGCTACCTCCGCTCCAAGCTCGATTCCGGTTCCGTCGGCAGAACCGGCCACGGAGGCCTCACCAGTCCCGCTGTCCGCCTCGCTGCGGTCGACATCCCCGGTCGGCATCGACTTCACCACGTCTACCCCGGCCGGTGCTCCGGCGACCACCGCCTGGACGATCCTTCCAACCCTGATCGCCACCGTTTCGGCATCGATCATCGGCTCCATCGCGCTGCTTTCCCCGATCGGTTCGGCCACGGCATGATCGACGTCCTTCACATCTGCGGCCACCGGGGCTGTTTCACTGACGGCAGGCGCTGATACAGCCTCTCTCAGAGCGCGAACCACCTGCCCGGTGAAGTCGCCGTCGGCTGAGTCACTCGTTGAGGCCTGCACCCCGGCCGGCACCGCATCCGACGCGGTGGCTGCTTCGGAAGACGCCAGGAACCCGCCGGTCACTGACTTCTCCGGGATCACGGCAGTGCCGACCGGAGTCGGCGCTACGGCAACTGCCGTCGATGCAACAACTGCGGCCACATCGTCGCCAGGCACCTCATCTTCCTCAGCCTCGACTGTGGCAACCGCAGTACCGGAGCCGTCGCTGGTCTCGCCACCTTCCTCAGCCGCACCACGACCAGGCACCAGGAAGGACAGCAGAGCCGCGAACGCCTCGGCCGCTCCGTCGCCGGAACCGGGCATTCCCGGGTCATTGGGACCGGGAACCGAAACCGGGAAGATGCCTCCGATGTTCATCGTCCATCCCTGGAAAGACGGACCAGCAGCGCCCGGCCAAGCTCCGGTCCGCGCGGTGCCGGCACGGCCGCCACGATCTTCGACGCCTCGGCGGTCGACATCCGGTCGAGAACGGCGACGGCCTCTTCGGTAGTGAGCAACGCGATCAACACCCCGGCGTCAGCAGTGGTCATCTTCGACATCGCCTGCGCCACCCGCTCCGGCACGACGGCACCGGGCAGCGGCCCGGCCGCAACGGGGGCGGCGTCGACAGCCGCGGGCGTGGCATCGACTACGGCATGACCGATCGTCCCGGCCTCCGCTTCCGGCAGGTCGATATCCTCGGCTGCGGTCAGCACCGTGTCCAGGTGATCGCCACCATCGACCGTCGCCGAATCGGGATGGGCCTCGGTTGGTGACGGCTGCGTCGATTCGCTCGGGCGTGCCACGGCAGTAGCCCCCACCAGTCCGGCCAGAAACGCACCGATCATTCCGATCATGGCCTTCATTCCTGATTCATCCCCTGCGATCTGCGGATCGCGATCTCGTCCAGTGTTCCCTGCTCCCGCTGCTTCTCTTCCGAAGTCCAGTTTTCCGCCGCCCGCTCACGCAGGCGCTCCAGCGTCCGCCGTTCGGTCCGCGCCTCGTGGTAGCGTGCCAGCGCATCGAGACGCGCCGCTTCGGCGGCTTCCAGCGCCCGGACATCGTTCTCCACCACCTGCCGAGCCACTTCAGCAGCCACGCCGTAGACCCCGTAGAGGCCGGCGGCCAGCGGCTGTCCCGCCGTCGCATCGGCGATCTGTCCGTTCATCTCATCCAGCTTCGCAGCACTCCGCTCGGACGCCTCGCGTCGTTCGGCCTCGTGCACGGTGGCGCGGCTCATTGTCACCGCTTCCTGCTCCTCCGCAGCGGCGCGGAGCCGCAGCACCCGGTCGAGACGGAACTGGAAGCGACTCATCCCGGCTGACCCTGCTCGGCCTTCGCCGCTCTGGCAGCTAGCGCCACGATCCGCTCCCTGAGCTGATCATTGTCCAGGCGTTCATCCGAGCGCTGCTTGAGCAGAGCGAGCAGTTCGGGACGTACGGCGATCGCAGCATCGACAGTCCTGTCGGCGCCGGCGCGATATGCACCGACCTGGATCAGATCCTCAGCCCCGCGATATGCGGCCTCCAGCCTGAGCAGAGTGTCGGCTGCACCACGGTGCACCGGATCCATCACGGCGTCCCTGACGCGGGATACGGAATCGAGAACCTCGATCGCGGGGAAGTGCTTTGAAGCGGCGAGACGACGAGTCAGGATGATGTGTCCGTCGAGAATGCCGCGGGTAGCATCGGCGATCGGCTCGTTGAAATCGTCGCCCTCGACCAGTACGGTGTAGAGACCGGTGATGCTGCCGGTGGCTCCGGTGCCGGCGCGCTCCAGCAGACGCGGCAGAGTCGCGAACACCGAGGGCGGATAGCCCTTGGTGGTAGGCGGCTCCCCGATCGACAGGCCCATTTCGCGCCAGGCCATCGCAACCCGGGTAACCGAGTCCATCATCAGCAGCACGTCGCGGCCCTGGTCACGAAAATGCTCGGCGATCGTCGTCGCAACCAGCGCTCCGGTGGCACGTACTACCGCCGCCTGATCCCCGGTTGCGACTATGACAACCGATCGAGCCAGCCCTTCCGGCCCGAGATCCCTCTCGATGAATTCCCGCACCTCTCGTCCGCGCTCACCCAGCAGTGCGATCACGTTCACATCGGACGATGCACCCCGCGCGATCATTCCCATCAGCACGCTCTTGCCGACGCCGCTGCCGGCCATGATGCCGACCCGCTGACCGCGCCCCAGCGTCACGAAACCGTCCAGCGCTCGAACTCCGGTGGTAAAGGACGTGTCGATCCGCGACCGGTCGAGCGGCCCGGGAGGAGCTGCCTGAAGCGAGCGCTGCACTGTCGGCCCCACCGGTCCGAGCCCGTCGATCGGTCGGCCGAGTCCATCGATGACCCGCCCGATCAGCCCGTTGCCGACGTCAGCGTAGAGCGGGCGGCCGAGTGCGGTAACCGTAGCGCCGGGGTGTATCCCCTCGATGTCACCGACCGGCATGAGCTGGATGCCGCGCTCGTGGAAGCCGGCAACCACGGCCAGCACGCTCTTTCCCGGACTCACTACCCGGCAGACTTCACCCACGGCAACAGGTACGGCAGTGGCTTCCACCACCTGACCGACCACCCGGGTCACTCTGCCGAGGATCGCAAATCGGGAAACCGCACCGATCCGTTCCGCAGCCCGTTCGAGCAGGGCGCTATCCATGACTTATCCGCTCGTAGAGGTCCAGCAGCACCCGATCGAGCCGACCGTCGACGATCGATGTCGGTCCCTCGACCACGCAACCACCATGGCCCAGCTCGGGATCGCCGATCCAGCGCAGTTCCATCGCATCGCCTGAGGAGAAACGGTCGAGACTGCCCAGTTCCTGGAGCGCATGGAGGTCACCCGGGTTGAGTCGTACCGTTACCTGACCACCGATCGGAGCGATGTCCAGCGCCGTTCTCACCAGCGAATCCACCAGCGCCGGATCGCCGCTGTACTCGCGTTCGATCAGGTGCCGTGCAACCGTCAGCGACAGCGTATGGAGCGCCACTACCTGCTCCGCCCGGATCGCCGCAATCGTTTCCTCGAAGCCTTTTCTTGCAGACGCGAGCGCGCCTTCCCAGCGTCGTCGTTCATCGGCAAGTGCAGCCTCACCCGCTGCGGTGGCATCCCCGTAGCCGCGGGTCCAGGCCTCTTCGAGCGGGTCGACTCGCGGCGCCTCGGGTTGGCGCGCCACACCGAAATCGGGAAGACTCCAGGCGACGGCCTGCAGATCAGGCGATGATCGCATCCGAGCTCCCGAAGTCCAGCACGATCTCGTTCTGCTCCGCCAGTTCGCGGGCAGTCCGCACGATCTCCGAATGGGCGGCCTCGACATCCTTCACCCGGACCGGCCCCATCAGCTCGATCTCTTCCTTCACGGTTCCAGCGGCACGCTCCGCCATGTTGGCGAAGATGTGCCCCTTCAGTTCGTCGCTGGAGGCCTTCAGAGCCAGTGCGAGAGTCTTCCCCTCGACCTCACGCAGCAGTCGCTGCATCGACCTGCCATCCAGCCGGATCAGGTCCTCGAAGACGAACATCAGATTCCTGATCTCATCTGCCAGCTCGCTCTCGCGCTCGGCAATCGCTTCGAGTACCGACTTCTCCATTCCACCGGGAAGGTTGTTGAGCAGGCGGGCAACTGCTGCCGGGCCGCCCGATGTCGTCATCTCCGCCGAAAGCGAGAGATCGGACCGAGCACTCAGTGCCTGCTCGACCATGGTCAGCACTTCGGGAGAAACCTTCTCCATCCTGCCGATGCGATAGAGGACATCGTTGGCGAGCGCAGGATCGAGCCCCTCGATCACCGCTGCGGCAAGCCGCGGATCGACGTGAGCCAGCACCAGCGCGGTGGTCTGGGGATGCTCGCCACGCAGTGCTCCGAGAAGCTGATCGGGACCGGCACGACGAAGCCGGTTGAGACCGGTATCGGTGACCTGGTCCTGAATCCGCTCGAGGATCGCCTTCGCCTTGGTGCTCCCCAGTGCCGCGTCGAGCAGTTCGCGGGCGTACTCCATTCCTCCCTGTGCCACCGATGCGACTGCGCGATGGACATCGCCGAACTCGGATACGACCGCATCGACCACGTCGGGTCCCACAACCGGGATCCGCGCGATCTCGCGGGAGACGGCCTCGACTTCCTCCGGCCGCAGATGCTGGAGGATCTTCGAGGACGCCTCGGTTCCCATTGCCATGCAGAAGATTGCGGCCTTCTGGGTGCCCGAGAGATGACCGGGCCGGAAATTGCGGGAGGCGACCAGCGTCATGATGCCTCCACCAGCCAGGCGCGGAGCACCCTGGCGGCTGATTCAGGCGCCGAGAGCGATTCCGTCGCAACTCTGGCGCGGAGCACTGCGTCCTGTCCTTCGATCGTCGGCATCTGCGGCAGACCGGGAGCAGGAGTACCGCCGACGTCCGACCCGCTCCCTTCCCAGTTGCCGCCAGCCGCAGATGTCGCGGCAATCGCCGTTGTCCGGGTCGGCCGCATCGCGCGCATACCCAGCACCAGGCCCATTACGGCTATCAGCAGAGCGACGGCGGGAAGCGCGAAGGTCCGGGCGATATCGAGTATCGAGCTGGCAGTCTCCGGTTCATCTGCTACTGCGAGCGTACCCGCGAGTGCCTGGCCCTCGAACGGCATCGCAATCACCGAGACTACATCCCCACGCGCGGTGTCGATACCCAGCGCACCGCTCACCAGTTCCACGAACTGCGCCCGGCGCTGATCGGTCAGTTCACGATCGCCGGTGAAGGCCCTCTCATCCAGCATCACCGAGACCGACAGACGCTCGATATTGCCGGAGCCCGCGACCAGCTTCTCCAGTCGACGCGAGTTGAGATAGGTGTTATTGAATATCGTCGCACCGCCACCAGCCTCAGGAAGACCGTCGACACCGATCGTTCCCGCGCCGGTGTTCTCGCTGCGCTGCTCGTTCTGCAGCACCTTGCCGGCGGTATCGTACTGCTCGATGGTCCGCTCGACCTGGTCGAAGTTGAGTCGCGCACTCACCTGTACTCTGGCGGCA
>CAZSPH010000044.1:0-13425 GCA_964608715.1 uncultured Gemmatimonadaceae bacterium
GAGTGTGCGGCGCATCCTGGGCACAGCCAGCGACTCCGAGACAGTCGAGGCCGCTGCAAGCAGATCACCATTGGCCACGGCCTCATACAGTTCGAGCACATCGACCTTGAGGACGGCGCGGTCGACTCGCAGCGTCGGCGCTCCACCGATGATCGTCGGAGATCCGGTGGCCATCCTCAATGCATAGAGGTGCTGCTTGAGCGAGGCCCGGGCCCGATCAGTGTCACCCACCGGCCAGAGAATGCGCAGCAACCGGTTGCGGGTGATCCCGTCAGGCTGCATTGCCGTCAGAGCGAGGATCAGCAGCGGCTTCCGCTGTGCCCCTGCACCGCGCACGACGTTGCCGCGAGCATCACGCAGTTCCAGTGAACCGAGGGTACGAAGAGTGAAAGCCATGCCGTCCATTTCGGATTGGATCCCGATACGAACGCCCCTCCAAGCGGGGGGCCGCAAGGCATACTAAACGTCAAATGACCATTTGACGGATCATTTTACCGCGTGACGGGCGGCCAACCCGAAATGAAAAGGCGCAGCCACTCGATGCGCTGCGCCTCCAGACCTTCGACTGACTCAACCGCTACACCGTCGAAAGCTCCGCCCCGCACTTCTCGCAGTACCATTCCAGCGCCAGGTTCATCGCTCCGCATTCGCCGCAGCGAAGGGTGCGCTCCTCGGCCCTGGCCGTCGGCACCTCATCTGCCGTCTCCACCGCAACGACTGGCGCCGGTTCGACCGCTGGAGCTGGAACTGCCACCGCCTCCTCGACCACCTGCCGGGGAGGTGCCGGCGGTTCGATCTCCGGCTGCCTCCGGGGCGAAGCCTGAGTCGGGCGCTGTCCGAACGCCGGGCCTGCCGGCGGATTGCGGTCGACTGGTGCAGCGGTCGGCGTAAACGAGAGCGGCGCGAACGTGGGAGCGGATACCACCTCCGGCTCGAACGGCCGGACCTCGGACTGCGGCAGCACCTCGACCTCATCGAACAGCGAGTCGAGCGCAGCCTCTTCCTCTGCCACCGCCGCCTCCGCCACATCCTCGATCTGATCGACGATCTCGATGTCGATCAAGTCATCATCGACAACCGGCGGCTCGACCTCGGCCATCTCCGGCTCGGGATCCGGTGCCAGCATCTCGATCGATGGCGTTTCCTCCACCACAGGCTCGGGCTCATCCACCACCGGTGATGGCGGACTGGTCACCAGCGCGTGGACATCCTCCAGCCGCTCGATCCGCTCATTCACCGCGCCGAGCGACAGTTCGAAGGTTTCGAGATCACCGACGTGGCGCCGCCGCTCGGTCTCGTAGCGGACGCCGTCATACTCGCCGACCAGATGCCTGAGTTCCGCCTCGGCCAGCGCGTCGCGCGATGCAACCGCGCGGGTGAGCAGGCCATCACGCTCGGCGCGATCGCTCATCAGTCGCTGATCGAGGGTATCGGCGTGCGCCCTGAGCTGCTCAGTCACCCCGTCCAGGCGGCGCTGATAATCGCTTCTTACCCGCTCCAGGACATGGAGTGGTGCCGCAGGCACCCCGTTGTCGATCCGGTGCAGCCAGCCGTGAAGAGCATCCCGCTCGGCCAGCAGAGTATCGACGTCAGCCAGTTCGTTGGATGGAGTAGCCAGAGAAAGCCCCGGTGCAATGGTTCAATCCTTCAAGATAGCGTCCCCACCGTCCGGGCGGGACCGCCCACCCGGTCATGTCCCGAAGACGATCCGACCGCCTACGGTGGTCCACCGTACTACTCCAGGCATGCTCTCGCCGAGCCACGGCGTGTTCCGCGACCTGGACCTGATCTCCTCTGCTCTCACCGTCCACTCGGCGGCCGGATCGAAGATCACCACATCGCCTGCCGATCCCTTTCGCAGCGTCCCGCCGGGAAGGTGCCAGAGCCTCGCCGGAGCGCAGCTCATCCGCTCGATCAGGGTCGCGAGGTCGATCACCCCCGGTCTCACCAGCTCCCGGAGCGCCAGTGAGAGCGCCGTCTCCAGCCCGATGATCCCGTTCGGAGCCTCGTCGAAGGCCCGCTCCTTGGCATCGCGGTGATGCGGTGCATGGTCGGTGGCAATGCAGTCGATGGTCCCGTCGGCAATTGCCGCTCTGATCGCCTCGCGATCCTCGTCCTCGCGGAGCGGCGGATTCATCTTGGCCAGAGTGTCGTAGTCACCGACCCGCTGGTGCGTGAGCGTGAAGTGGTGCGGTGCCGCCTCGGCAGTGACCGGCAGTCCCTTCTCCTTGGCCCGGCGGATCAGGTCCACCGAACCTCGGGTGCTCATATGGCAGAGATGGATGTGCCCACCGGTCAGTTCAGCCAGAATGCAGTCGCGGGCCACATGGATCTCTTCCGCAGCAGCCGGAATCCCCTTGAGCCCCAGACGGGTAGCCACGGTGCCCTCGTGCATCGCACCACCTACTGCCAGGGGCATGTCCTCGCAGTGATCGGCAACCGGTATCCCGAATGTCCGGGCGTACTCGAGTGCGGTGCGCATCAACTGACTCGACATCACCGGATGGCCGTCGTCGCTGACGGCCACTGCGCCAGCAGCAATCATCTCCCCGAACTCCGCGAGCTGCTCACCCTTCTGCCCCACCGAGATGCAGCCGATTGGATAGACGCGGGCCAGCCCGGCGGCCTCGCCGCGGGCCTTCACGAAGCCGACGGCACTCTGGTTGTCGATCACCGGGTCGGTGTTGGGCATCGCACAGATGCCGGTGAACCCGCCTGCCACCGCCGATGCTGCTCCGGTGGCGATCGTCTCACGATCCTCCTGACCGGGCTCGCGAAGATGGACGTGCACATCGATCAGTCCGGGCGCAACGATGCAACCCGAGGCGTCAATCGTCCGCGCATCGTCGGGCATACCGATGCCCCTGCCCACTTCGACGATCAGACCATCCGACATCAGTACATCCATCACGCCATCGATACCCTGTGAGGGGTCGATCACCCGTCCGCCTCTGATGAGCACAGGCTGAGTCACAGACTATTCTCCGCTGCCCGCGCCGGAGGCCCACTCGGGGGAACCACCAGCGAGGAGGTAGAGGACCGCCATCCGGACGGCGACCCCGTTGGTTACTTGTGGCAGAATCACCGAATGTTCGCCGTCGGCAACATCGGAATCGATCTCGACTCCGCGATTCATCGGTCCTGGATGGAGGATCACCAGATCGCGAGGGGCGCGCGCCACCCGCTCGGTGGTTACACCGAACACCCGGTTGTACTCGCGCAGCGAAGGCAGAAATCCGCCGGTCATCCGTTCAAGCTGGATCCTCAGCACGTTCAGTGCGTCGGCCCATTCGATGGCGGTTTCGATCCGGTGGAAGACCTGCACGCCGAGTTCCTCGATTCCCTTCGGCAGCAGGCTGGGCGGTCCGCACACGGCCACCTCGGCACCGAGCTTGGTCAGCCCCCAGATGTTGCTGCGGGCGACCCGCGAGTGCAGCACGTCTCCGACGATACAGACCCGCTTGCCCGCAACGGTTCCGAAGCGATCGCGCAGCGTCAGCAGATCGAGCAGCCCCTGGGTCGGGTGTTCGTGCTTGCCGTCGCCCGCGTTGATGACGTTCGACCTGATCCGGTCACCCAGGAACTTGGCTGCCCCCGAGGCACCATGTCGAATCACCACCATGTCGATCCGCATCGCTTCGAGGTTGCGGGCGGTATCGACCAGAGTCTCACCCTTCGAGACGCTCGATCCGCTCGACGCGACGTTCACCGTGTCGGCCGAGAGACGCTTTTCGGCGAACTCGAAGGAGATCCGGGTACGGGTGCTCGCCTCGAAGAACAGGTTGACGATGGTTTTGCCTCGAAGCGCCGGCACCTTCTTGATCGGCCGTTCGGAGACCTCCTTGAACGGCTCGGCAGTGTCGAGAATCGTCGTGATCTGTTCAGCCGTGAGATGCTCCAGGCCAACCAGATCCTTGCCCAGGATCACGCTCATGGGGCTACCCCGCCACCGCGGACAAGGTCGACCCCGTCCTCACCATCGAGTTCGGACACCTTCACCACGATGCGGTCGCCCGGCATCGCAGCCACGGTGGCTCCGACGATGTCCGCGGCGATCGGAATCTCGCGGCCACCCCTGTCTACCAGTACCGCCAGCAGAATCCGCTTCGGTCGCCCGAAATCGGCGATCTCGTCGAGAGCTGCCCGCACGGTGCGGCCGGTGAAGAGAACGTCGTCGACTATCACCACTGTCGCGCCATCGAGGTTGGGCGGCAACCGGGTCTCGTGTACCGCCGGCCTCGGGCCTATGGCCTGAAGGTCGTCGCGGTAGAGGGTGATGTCGAGCATGCCGCGCTGGAGCGGGTTGCGCAGGTGCGGAGAGATCAGCGGGGCGATCCGGTCGGCGAGCTGTACTCCCCGCCGCTGGATTCCCACCAGAACCGGGCGCTCGGCGTCGGCGGTCACCTCGACCAGTTCCGAAGCCATGCGCACCAGCACCCGCCGCATCGCGGCGGCATCGAGAAGAGGAGACGAAGATGGCATCGAATACCGAATGTACACCGGTGGAACTGCTACCGCTAACCGTCAGTCGCCCCGGGGAAGCTCCATCGCCGACAGGCTGGCAGCCACCGACTCGGGGACCCAGGCGCCCATACCGATGGAGACCAGCCCGGCATCGCGGAAAACCCGGCGGTAGACCCCCTCGCCCCGCTCCTGGAACTCGACCCCGTCACCTTCGATGTCATCGTCGGCGGTAAAGAGCGGACAGAACGCGACCCCACCCACCCACGGCGCCAGGGCCTTCACCGCAGGGGCAAGTTCCCGGCGCGGCAGATAGTGGAGAACGTCGGCGGCCACCACCAGATCGAAGGGGCCATCGAGACCGAGTTCGTCCAGGGTGGCGAAGCCGCCGAGCCTGAGATTCCTCTTCTTCCCCCACTTTGCCACCGCCCACTCGCTGGGCTCGACACCGGCATAGCGGACGCCGGCACGCAGCCGCGAAAGTGCCGGCTGCCAGCGCCCCTCACCAGCGCCCACGTCGAGAACCGATTCGAGCGGCCGGCCTGCAACCAGCTCCGTGATCGCCACCGCAAAGGCCACCTGCCTACCGAGTTCCTGTCGCATCTGGCCAGCCAGCGGCGAACGACGATACCAGTGATCGAAGTAGTCCCGATCGTAGCGCTTCACCTCGTCACCGGCCATCGGGTGCTCCCCTCAGTCGTGATCCATCAGGTCCGCCACTGCCGCGGTCCGGGCCCATACCTCCTGCTGACCGACCCGAGGGAGCGACATCCGTGCCCCGGGGGCGGACATGTCCGGCCTCGCCGCGATTGCAGCACGATAGGCGGAGTCGGCCGAGTGTGTCCAGGCGACGACCACCGAATCGCCGTGGAGGGCGAGCACCGGCGTGGTGGCAGCACCGCCCGGTGGCGAGACTCTGCGGGTGGCCGCGAAGTTCCTACCGCCATCGCCGGAGGCTCTCAGCAGAATCGTCGGCGACGAACTCTTACCGTCGTCCCAGACGATCACGATCCTGCCGTTGTCATCGAGCGCCATCTGGACGCTTGCCGGAGCCGACCGTCCGGCGGTGTCGATCGGCTGCGCCGTCCAGGTCGCCCCCTGATCCACCGACTTCGCGTACCAGATCCCCGCCGCCCCTTCCCTGCCGGTCCACCAGGCGATGTGCACCGCACCACTGCCGTCGGTCCTGAGCGACGGCCCGGCATGCGGGCACCCCGGGAAGACCCAGCCATCGTCGCGCGGCTTGACCGGTTCATCCCAGCTTCTGCCGCCGTCGTGCGAGGTCATCACCACCACGTCGCGGACGTCTCCCTCGTAGATCTTCCGCCAGGATACGTGGATGGCACCGTCCGGGGCGCTGGTCACTCCGGTACGGCAGCAGGGACAGGTGGGAGCGTCGTGGATCGGTCGCGATTCGCTCCAGTGCTCACCGGCGTCGGACGAACTGCGGAACCAGACACCAGAGTTGCCCATCGCGCTGCTGAGCCATGCGGCCAGCACCGTTCCCGATCGGTTCACGAACAGCGCATGGAAGTTGTGCGATCCGAACGCTTCTCCCTCGTTGACGCTGACCGGGTCGGACCAGGTCGCACCGCCATCACTGCTGCGGGCGAAGCGGAGCGCACTCTGCGGGAAGCGGCCACCGGCGTCGCGGCCGACGGTATAGAGGGCGTAGACCGCCCCATCTACGATCGCCACCTGCGGCGGTGCCTCACCGTGCGGTTCGATGCTGCCGAGCGGGTCGCGGAGCGCCGAGCGGACGGGCTCCATGCCCGGACGCTCCACCACCACGTTCATCACGTACTGACTGTCCGGTGCCGGTGCCACCCAGGACAGCACCCGCGAGCCATCCGAATCGACCGCGAACATCGGGGTCGCACCATTGGCAGTCTCGGCGGACACCACCACCGGCGTAGTGAACGAGTCGTCCACCTCACCGGTCGATGAGCAGCCGGTTGCGGCGGCCGCAACGAATACGGCTACCGCCAGCAATCCAGGGCAGCTACCAGTTGTACCGGAGGCCACCGAATACCGATCGGGGATTGCCCGGGCTGTAGGTGTCGCGCTGGAAGGCGTTCCAGGATGAGAGTTCGGCATACTTCGTTCCTCCGACGTTCATTACCCGCGCAAAGAGTTCGACATCGCGGGTGAGTTGGGCACTGCCGTAAAGATTGAAGAGCTGGTGGCCGTCGTAGTAATGGGTATTCCCGGGATCCTGCGCATAGCGTCCGACACTCACCCACTGCGCCGCGATCCTGCCACCGCCCAGCACGGCGGGCGACCAGGCCAGCATCACGTTGCCTACCGTCGCCGGCGCCTGCTCGATGTCGTTGCCGGAATAATCGACCGCAGCAGTGGTACCGGTCGCCGCCTGGGGAATCCAGTCGAGATAGCGATGAGTGCCCCAGGCATACGCGACATCCAGCCGCAGTTCCGGAGTGAATGCCAGACCAGCGGAGAACTCGACCCCCTGATGCCGCGAGGAGCCGGCATTGCGGGCTTCGCGGGTGTTCTCCGGCGTCACGTAGGTGAGGATGTCGTTGGTCAGATCCATGGTGTAGCCGGCCAACTGGAAGACGGTCCTGCGTCCCAACTGGCCCCGAACTCCCGCCTCCCAACTGTCCACCGTCACGGGCCTGAGATCGACAGTATTGGCCGCCGAGTTCTGGGTGAAGAGCTGACCGAAGGAGGGGACCCGGAAGCCGTGACGGAAGGAGCCGTAGACGTTGAGGTTGCGGGCCACTTCGACCGTCGCTCCGACCTTCGGACTCAGGTGCGAATACGACACCGACTGGCTCGGCGGGACCCTATGAGCGCCGGTAGTGACCGGCGCGAGTCTCGTTTCGTAGTCGTATCCGGCGAAGTCGGCGCGAAGGCCGGCGTCGATCCTGAGCTGACCGACCGGGTTCCAGAGCGTCTGGATGTAGGGAGAGAAGCCGTTGTATGCGACATCGTAGTCGTAGTGGACATCGCCGTCGGTGTAGCCGGTCCAGGCATTGTAGGGACCCGAGCGGTTCACCACCGCCTGCCGGGCGAAGTACGACCCCGGCGAGTGATCCAGATCGAAGCCGACGATCACCCGGGCGTTCATGTCGTCGAGATCATGCCGGTACCTGGCGAGCAGCCCGAACGACTCGTTCCTGGTGTCCCAGGTCTGCGGATCATAGGTGAGCTGCCAGCTCGGCAGCAGTCCCATGACGTTGTGGCGATAGAACGGGGTGATGCTCAGCAGCGAGCTGCCTCCCTCACGCTCCAGCGCACTCGAGACCCTCAGGGCACGGGCGTTCCGGAAGGCAATCGGAGCGAGGTTGACCGATGCGGCAGTGTCGTAGATCTCCCGAGCCACGGCCGGAACGTCCTGCTGATCGATGCGCGAACCGGCAACGACACTGCGGAGAGTCCAGCCGCCACCAAGACCTGCATCCCAGCGCAGGTTCATGCTCCGGCGATCGAACGGAGCATCGTCACGCCAGTTGTCGCTGTGGGTGACGTTCACATCCGCCCGGATGCCGTGGCGGCCCCAGGTTCCCCCGCCGGTTGCCAGCAGACGGCGATAGCCGTTGCTGCCCCCCTCTGCGTTCACCTCGACTGCCGGGAAGAAAGGAGCCGGCCGGGTCATCACGTTGACGATCCCGCCGATCGCATCGCTGCCGTACAGAGCAGTTCCCGGCCCCTTGATCACCTCGATGCCGCCCGCCTGAGGCAGGTTCACCTCGTAGAGGGCGTTGTGATTGAAGAAGCCGGTGGGACGGGTGGGAATCCCGTCCTCGAGGTAGAGGTACATCGGCGCAGTGGTCACCTGCAGGCGCATCGCCATCATGTGCCCTTCTCCGGATGTCTCGGTGACATGCACACCGGCCAGCCGGTTGAGGATCCCGGCCGGGTGTGCCGCCCGGGTCTGGCGGATCTCAGCTCCGGCCAGCGCATCGACGGTCAACGAACCATCGGCGCGCCGCTCCAGCTCGCGGGTGCCACTGACGACCATCGGATCGAGCTGGATCGCCGACGGCACCAGCTTCACCACTGCGCTGGCAGTTTCCCCTGCTGCCAGTTCGACCGCCGTCGTGTCGGGCGCAAACCCCATCAGCCGGGTAATCAGCAGGTGTCGCCCGGCCGGGAGGCCCGGGATCCGGAAGGCCCCACGGATATCGGTCACCACGCTCCTCCCGCCGACCATCACCGCGGCATCGGAGAGTACGGAACTGTTTCGGCTGTCGGCCACCGTTCCGATCACGGTACCACTTCCCTGCTGGGCAGCGGCGGTTCCTGTCGCCATGATCATCATCATCGCGCCGGCCATCAGCCGGCGGGCAGTCTTCTTCCATGACATCTGCAATCACTCCCGACCACCCCGGCGGGGCGGTCATCCAGTCGAGTACGACCGGCATGCGCGACGCCGGTCAGGATCTGAAATCGTCTGACGATTCTGATCGGGCGCAGTGCGCCCGCTACTCAACCGGCCGGCGGTGCCGTGGGAGGAGGGAGATGATCGAGCGGGAGGAGCGGTGGCGGCGGCGGCGTGCGCGACACGATCGCCACGGGAACTTCGGTAAGGTGATCGACCGGCAGTTCGGAGCCGACGGCCCTGGGCAGCAGTGAAGTCCCACCATGACAGGCACCGATGCAGGTGCAGTGCGCGGGACCGTCATGCGAGGCATCGGAATCACCCGCTGCCCCGGCCGAATGATCCGCCCCGTGGTGCTGGTGTACTTCGTCTGCCTGGGTACTCTGACTTTCCTGGTGATGCAGCGTCTCGCAGGGATGCAGCACCGGCATCACCGCTCCCAGCCCTGCCGGGGAGAGGATGACCAGAAGGGCTGCCACCCACCACGAACGCCTCAGTGCCGCCATCATGACTCTGAAGATATACGCGGTCCGGCGTATCCGGTGCCAGTGGGCACGAGCCGACCCAGCAGCACCGCCAGGAGGGCCGCAGCCGCGATCATCGGCCAGGTGGTGTCGAGCTTCACCGACCAGAGGAAATGGACCGCTGCCAGGATCGCGGCCGGATAGACCAGCCGATGGATCCGCTTCCAGCGGCGCCCGCCCAGGCGCTTCATCATCCGGGCCGGCGAAGTGGCCGCCAGCAGCAGCAGCATCAGGAAGGCAGCAAAACCCACTGTGATGTAGGGGCGTTCAACGATGTCCTCGACGATCTCGCCGAGCATGAAGGAGTGATCGAATACCAGGTAGCAGCAGAGATGGAGCACCGCGTACCAGAATGCCCAGAGACCGAGCGGGCGGCGGAGGGCGGTCCAGCCGACAATCCCTGTGATGCGCCTGAGCGGTGTCATCGCCAGCGACCCGATCAGCAGCCACAGCGCCGTGAACCCGGTGGAGTGTTCCAGCTCTTCGGCAGGGTTGGCGCCGAGGTCGTTGCGCAGCAGCCTGACGATGAGCAGCAGCAGCGGAATCGCGGGTG
Organism: uncultured Gemmatimonadaceae bacterium; assembly: GCA_964608715.1. Lineage (GTDB taxonomy): Bacteria > Gemmatimonadota > Gemmatimonadetes > Gemmatimonadales > GWC2-71-9 > Palsa-1233. The sequence goes on from CAZSPH010000044.1 coordinate 9,884, forward strand.
CCCATCGGGCTGCCGCAGTTGCCACCTGCCGGAGACGCGAGCGTGCCACCGATGCGCTAGTAGTAGCGCCGGAGATCCATACCGGCGTACAGTGAGGCGACCTGATCGGCATAGCCGTTGAACGGCAGGGTCTCACGCCGGAAGAACTCGCCGATGCGCCGCTCGCGGGCCTGACTCCAGCGGGGATGGTCGACGGCGGGGTTCACGTTGGCGTAGAAACCGTACTCGTCGGGAGCCTCGATGTTCCAGGTGGTAGCCGGCTGCCTTTCGGTGAACCGTATCCGGACGATCGACTTGCCACCCTTGAAGCCGTACTTCCACGGCACGATCAGCCGCAGCGGAGCGCCGTTCTGATTGGGCAGCGTCCTGCCGTACATCCCGGTGACCATCAGTGTCAGCGGATGGACCGCCTCGTCGATCCGGAGTGCCTCGACATAGGGCCACGGCAGGGACCGTGACCGCTGTCCCGGCATCTGAGTGGTGTCGTGCAGGGTGGTGAACTCGACGAACTTGGCCCGTGAAGTCGGCTCCAGCTTGAGTACCAGATCCCTGAGCGGAATGCCCATCCACGGAATGACCATGGACCATCCCTCGACGCAACGCATCCGGTAGGTGCGCTCCACCACTGGCAGTCCGTTGAGCAGTTCATCCAGGTGGTAGAAAGCGGCCTTGCCGGTCTCGCCCGATACCTCCACCGTCCATGGCCGGGGCTTGAGGGTATGGGCGTTGCGGCTCGGATCCTCCTTCGAGGTGCCGAACTCGTAGAAGTTGTTGTAGGTGGTGGCCTGTTCCCACGGGGTGACTTTGTCGTCAGCGCCCCTGCTGTCCGCGATGGCCCCGGCCAGCACCCGGCCCGGCCGGGCAAGCAGGCCCGTGCCAAGAAGACCGACGGATGCCAGCCAGCGACGGCGGCTCAGATAGAGCGACTCGTCGGTTATCTCGGACGTCGGAATGTCGGGGGGCCTTCTGATCAGCATGGAACTCTCCGACTTGCAGTTCTGAAGTCTAACCCGGTGACGGGATGACAGCAGGGCCGGGACTGGCTACTTTCCTGCGCCCGGACAGGTGGCCGAGCGGTCGAAGGCGCACGCCTGGAAAGTGTGTAGGCGGTTACCCCGTCTCGAGGGTTCGAATCCCTCCCTGTCCGTTACGCCGCGCCCCGCGAAATCGCGGGGTGGCGGCTCCCCTCCCGGAGGTTGCATGTCTCCCCGCCTGCCAGTGATCCTTTCCCTTGCCATCGCGACGTCTGCCTGCGGTGGTGCTGCCAGCAATGGTCGCCCTGCCGCCTCGCCACCGCCGGGCGATGTCGGTAGCGGAGCATGGCTCGCTGCGGCCACCGGAAGCTGCATGCCCCTGCCGGCGCTCGACTCGGTGGGACTGATGACCGACGTCTTCCGCCTGGCAGACGATTCGATGCGGGGTCGGCACATCGGCAGTCCCGAGGGAGCCAAGGCGCGCGACTATCTGGCATCACGGTTCGACGCGGTAGGACTGGAGACCATCGGCGGCACCCGCCTCCATCGCGTTCCGGTCATTCCGTCGGCCCGTCTGAACGACATCGACCATGCCTTCAACGTGGTGGGAATCATCCCGGGCACCGAGTTCCCCGACCGCTACATCGTCGTCACGGCCCATTTCGACCACGTCGGTATCGGCCGCGCGGTCGATGGCGATTCGATCTACAACGGCGCCGACGACAACGCCTCCGGGTCGGCCGCACTGGTGGCCCTGGCGCGGCACTTCCGGCAGAACCCGGCACGCCACTCGATCGTCTTCGCGGCGCTCGACGGCGAGGAACGCGGCATGTGGGGTGCCCGCGGTTTCGTCGAGGCACCGACGGTGCCACTGGAGAAGATCATGGTCAACGTCAACATGGACATGATCGGTCGCAACGTCGCCAACGAGCTGTATGCTGCAGGGCCGGGACGGTATCCGCAGTTGCAGCCGATAGTCGAGCGGATCACCACCTGCGCTCCCGTGGTGCTGAAAATGGGACATGACACCGAGGCGGCCGGCCCCGGCAACGACTGGACCATGCAGTCCGATCACGGCCAGTTCCACCGCCAGGGCATCCCGTTCCTGTACTTCGGCGTGGAAGACCACCCGGATTACCACCGGCCGAGTGACCATCCCGACCACCTGATGCCGCAGTTCTACGTCAACGCGGTGCGCACCGTGGCCACGTTCATCGCGGCGGTGGATGCAACGCCGGTGGGGCGGTAGGGGCGAACGACGAACAGTGATGCCACCGCACCACCGTCATCCCGAGCGGAGTGACCCGAAGGGTCACGCAGTCGAGGGATCCGCTTTTCTGCGATGAGCCCAAAAGCAGATTCCTCCACTTCGGCCCGGCTACGCCGGTCCTGCGGTCGGAATGACGGGTTCGCAGTTCGCTGTCACCTGACCACCGTCAGCATCGCCTCCGACGTCAGTTCCTGTCCCCCGAACTTCGTGACCACGCGCAGGCGGTAACGCCCGGCATCAACCCGGTCGAGCCCCAGGCCCCGGGAGACTTCGTGCAGCAGACCATCGCTGCGTTCATCCATCGAGAATGAAATGCGCGGCTCCCGCGCTTCCCTCTCCGCCGACCACAGTTCGTACCGGACATTGATCGGCGTCCCCGGCTCGGCGCCGTGGACCTGGAAGTAGACCTCTACGTTCTCGCCCCGCTTGAACGAATGCAGCGGATTCATCGCTACCGCCTGGGTACCCGATGACCAGGTGGCTCCGCCACCCTCGCGGCCCAGCACCAGATCGCTGATACCGGTCCGCCTGGGTGTCGGCACCCTCATCCGGTCGATTGATACCACTGCGCCAACGCCACCTTCCTGTTCGGCAGTGAGCGACGCGGTGTAGCTCTCGCCGGGAGTGATCGCCATCTCGACCAGTCCGGTAAGGAAGTCGCCCTTGGCGAGCTTGCGGGGCGTGGCGAAACCGCGAATCGTATCCAGCGTCTCGACACGGCCGTCGCCTGCCCGCACGGCGTGAAGGGTGAGTCGCACCCGGTAGCCGTAACGGCCACCATCGATCGGCACACCTTCGATCTGGTCACCGGGAATCGCAAAGGGCACCACCAGCACCGACCGGCCGTCAGTCCGCGACATGCCATAGAAGCCTGCACCGGCCTGCACTGCCTTGGAGAAGGAGCGCCGGTACTGGTCGCCGGTAGTCACCTGCTGGATCGCCTTCTCGCCATCTTCGCGGGCGCGAGCCATCAGAGTGCCTGAGCGCAGCGCGGAGAGGTCCATATCGACCCGGCGCTGGTTTCCGGCGGCAGTCTCTCCCCCCATCGAGAGAAACTGAGACGAAGGGTCCATGTCGCCGAAGCAGAGACGGGTATCGAGATGGCAGAGCTGCTGACGCTGGCGCGGATCGGCCCAGGCCACCGTAGGGGTCAGCACTGATGCACCGGTCTGACCGTCGAAGTCCTGTTCCCGGAAGGAAAGCAGCAGCGGGCCGTCCGGCTGGAAGTACAGCCACAGTTCCAGTGACTCACCACCCACTGTAGTCGCATTCTTCTCCGGCTCGCCGTAGCGGATCAG